>NZ_JAMPRR010000009.1:0-9768 GCF_028483405.1 Providencia sp. PROV076
TTAAGGTATTTCCAGATGCTAAATAAACGACAGCGGTTGTTTGATCCGTGCTGGTACAGTTTCTTAAGCCAATAGGAAAACTTTTTGAGACTATATCATTCTTAATTTCACTGACTGTTGTCACACCCGATGCATTACCCAATATAATTTCATTAGGAACATCAATTTCACACGTTTTAGCTAAAAATATCATCCTCGTTGGTATCGAGAAATGCTAAAAAAAGAAATGAAAGATGGGATCAAAAATAGACAAGCAAACAGCGCCCAAAGGTGACGCTGTTTTACCTTACAAGAAATCACTTAAATTTAAGTTGTTTCACAGCCTCATCGATATCAATTTCATCTTCCGAAAATGTCAACGATGCTCCATGTAACGTGCTAATTTCTAATTTTTTCAATGAACGCATTTGGTTAGGTTTATCTGATTTTGGTTTAATACTATTCATTAATGCACCAATTGATAACACGGTATTTTCTTTATCAATATGCGTATCCGCAGGTACTTCTACCGAATAAACACGATAGGATTTGATTGATGTAATCTTAATCCGTTCACCTGCAATATAAATGTACTTACTTTCAGGTATGACTTTGACCGCAAAAGCAGATAACCCTTTATTATTTGTCGTCGGTTCAAAAGTAACTGCGGCATTTTTTTTAATCAAATCTGGGTTGGCAACCTTAACCACATGAAAATAACGGTTATCGCCATTCTCATCTTTGATAAATCCAAAACCTTTATCTTCGAACCATGTTGTGATCGTTCCATTCATTGCCATTACCGCCTAATTAATCTTTTATTGACTCAGTTTTTACAACGCGCAGTATAGAGCACAATGCGTGCGCAGACTACGGCTTTGCTTTTAGTCTGAGTGATAAATTTACCCGATGCAAGCGGCAAGCATTCGCCTGCCTAATAAAAATTGGTTATTATCAACAACCATTTTTTGTTGGAAAGGCTAATGACTGAAATCATCGACACCTTTATTGCTCCGCCTTGTCACGATGAGATAGAAATTATCTATCAAGATGAGTATCTGGTTCTTATTAATAAGCCAAGCGGCCTACTCAGCCTTTCTGGAAAAAACCCACAAAACCTAGACTCCGTCCATCACCGATTAGTACAAATATTCCCAGAATGTACTCTTGTTCATCGTCTCGATTTTGGTACATCAGGGTTGATGGTAGTTGCTCGCAATAAAGCAATTAATGCCGCACTGAGCCAGCAATTTAGCCAACGTACCGTAACAAAAATATATCAAGCGCTACTTTGTGGCCACTTAACTGATGATAAGGGTGTCATTGATGCGGCAATAGCAAAAGACCCTGCACAGTTTCCCCGCATGTCTCTTTGTGAAATTAATGGCAAACCTGCCCGCTCTCACTATCAAGTAATTGAGCGCCTATATCACCCATTAGATAATGGCACATTGCTTCCAGTAACCCGAGTCCAATTAATTCCAGAAACAGGCCGAACGCATCAGCTTCGTATTCATTGCCAACAATTAGGCCACCCTATATTAGGCTGTGACTTATATGGAGGCCAAATACCAGAGCATGCATCTCGGCTCATGTTACATGCCAGCGAACTGCATTTTGTTCATCCCATTAGCCAAGAAAGAGTTAATACTCACTGTGCGAGCCCGTTTTAACGCCAAAGCTACGGCTTAAATTTGACGAGTATTACCACATCAGGTCGTCAGGGATCTTAAAGTCCGCATACGGGTCATCTTCATCCTGTTCTTCTTGGCTGAGCGCATTGTTGAGTACGATGCTATCTGCATCTCTTTGCGTTATTTTATCCGCGACGCTTGCTGGGATAATCACATACTCGTTAATATCACTGTTATCAATCGCTAAACGAGCAATAGCCAGACGCCCACTGATCAGTTGCGTTTGTGTTATCTTGTCTACAACAACTTGCTTGATAACGTTGTTATCGGTGAAATTAAAACTAATATCTCCCTTTGAAATATCAACTTTATTCATTTCAATAAGTTGTTTAACTTGCGCTTTGAACTCTTTGGATTGCACCATTTGTTTATGCTGCTCACTCAATTGCTTATCACGCTCAAGCTGTGCTTTTTTATTCTCTTCTACGGCTTCCCTTGCTTCACGCGCTTGAACGCGTGATTTTTTAGCCGTTCTTTGCACTTTCGCCATTTTCTTACTGGTGACTAATCCAGCTTTTAGCATTTGCTCTTGTAAGGTGAGTTTTGCCATCTTCGCCTCTAAATCTATCGGATAATTATGTGATTATACCTGTAGCAATTGAGGCCGGATAGGCTTTGAGCTTCATTGATGGAGAAATTATGTGATGTTATTTAAGAAAATATGCTAACGATGATAATTTAAAATTCGGCGTGTTTAACTTATTTTGTCTAATCTAAAATGTGCTTATGCGAAAAAATAGAGGCTTTCATCCACATAAAAACCTCTCTACTTCAATAGCTACGGAGTGGACATAATAATGGTAGCTGCTGAACTAAACTGGCCTTCTATCAATTCATTTGGAGATAAATTAGGTTTTTTAACTAGCGTGAACATTAGTGTATCTCTACCATGCCCATTTTCTATTTTTGAATCGAAATGCCCATTCATAGGGGAAACTCTTTGCCCTTGATGATAAATCTCAACACCTAATCCCGGCATAATAGGACCTTGACTACCAATATCTCCAGTTCTAACAAGTAAAGCATCAGATGAAAAAGTCGAAGTTTCTCCACTAATAATCATCTTTATTGGCGCTGTCAGATTATTATCTTCACAACTATAAGTGATTTCTGCGTTACGTTGAAAACGACTTGCACTTCCCACCGTTGAAATACCCGATGCATTTACTGTTTCAAAATCAACAATGATGATTTGGTTATCATTGATATCACACGTACCCGTTCCAACAACCACGTCATTACCTGCATAGAAATTCCATTTAAAATAAGCATGGTCAATATGCTGATTACTATTTACAAATGTCGCATATTTATGGAGATCTAACGTCATCAGCAAATCGCCTTTTCTTACCAAAACTGATGGCGTTGGTTTAACATTTACCTGTAAATATAATTTAATTTGTAAAGGTTCACTTGCTGTGGTTAAACGAAATACTTGAATTTCTTTACCACTAAATGGTGCTAAATAGTAAGCGCCACGTACGACCACACCCGCTTTTAATTCTGGGTTATTCTTAAATGTAGGACCAAGGTCAGCACCCGTCACATTTAAATAATCAACGTAAGCACTAGGTGCTTCATTACGGCAGGTCATAAAATCACTCACATCCGCGAATTCATTTATACGATTAGGTACAGCAAAAATATCATTATCGAGAGGAACATCATAAATACTTTGTGTTCCCCCACCAACTTCTTGTCCTCCATTAGTTTTACATTGGAACGCAAAAATAGTTGGGGAAAATAATAAGGTTGCGAGAAGTAATATTAATATCTTCATTGTTGCTGATACCTTAATCATAAATTAAACTAAAAATAGCGGTTGCAGTAAAATGACCAAATGCAATACTTTTATTTTTTATTGCATCAGGTTCCCCTTGCACATTCGCATTAAAACTTAAAATATTCGTGCCATTCTCTAGATTGTATGCAGGTGTCGTACTATTAATGGGAATTTTTTTACCACTATACTCTAAGATTTCAATTCCGATACCTGAAGCCATGCTGCCAGAATCTAATGCAAGAAGGCCAGGTAAGTTGATATTCTCATTTCCTGTAAACTTAACGGTCACCGTTCTAAAGATACTATTATCACAGTCATCTAAATGAATATTAAAATTTTCAAGTGGCGTTTTTTGGTTAATATAGAGGTACTTATTAACAATAGTACCAAAGTCCACAATGATATTTTCATCACCCGGTCTTACTGTACAAGCTTCAGCGACAAGCTGTCCTCGTATCTTAATTTCACCGATTTGACCATTTTTTGCCTGACTCTGTAACGAAAAAAATAACAAACTTAATAGCATCGAGAGTATTATTTTTTTAAATTTATAAAAATTGAAATTTAAGTTATTCATATAAATACCTTCAATGCTATATCAGAAAACCTATTAAGATTATTCATACGTTATTTGAAAAGAAATAACACTTCGATAAGCTCCAGCCTGTAATTTTTCTGCAATTCTTACGGGAGCTACATAATAAGTTAAAATATTTTGCCCCGTAGAAATAAGCTCAGGTTCACTGTACTCACCAAAAGCAATTTCTTTTCCTTTAGGATTAGTTATCTGTAATCCAAGCCCATTCACACCTTCAACTCTCGCGATATTCGGTCTAAAAGGGACAACTGGCGTAATAAACCTAATTTTCATGCCAGGCTGAGAAATACTCCATGTCACATTACCTGATTTATTGTTTCTCAAAACCGTTGGGGTTTCGATACAATCCAATAACTCGATGTTTATCGGCGTCTTGTGGCCTTGGGCACCAATTGTTTTTAATGATGCAGTTTCAATATTTCCTAAATCAACGGATTGAAATGCAGAATCCATCGATAAATGGCATGCACTCTCCGTTAATGAGCCATAAACGAAAATTTTGCCATTTGCACCTTCAACATCCCAATTACCTGTTGTGTTATAAAAGGCATTATTTGATGTCGCATATATCACAGATGAATGAAATATAAGAGATAAGCCAAAGAGTAAGGAAAAGCTTTTTTGATTAATCATCATTTTCCTCTCTATTTATTTTCAGGAACAACCTGACATGTATTTGCTTGACATTTAAATTGAAGTTTTGGACGGCCACCATAGTCATTTATATAGGTCAATACTGGGTTTGCCCCTACAGTAGAGCTTGGAACCCCTAATTTTTCTTCACTAAATGGTGCAACCATAACTGCCTTAAAATTCTGGTTTACAGGTGAATTTTTTCGCTCGGCCGCACCAATAATCGTAATATAAAAAGGAGTTGGGTTTTTAATGATATATTGGTCGCCTTGTTTAATAAGCTGTGTTTTTTCTTGCCAAGGATTATTCAGCATTTCAGTTTCGCTTAGCATGATACTTTTAGGGCGATAAAATAATTTAATTTTGCTTTGTAACGCTAATTGCAAAACATTCGGTTTATCACTTTTTGGCGGGATCTCCCTTAAATTAAAGTAATAAACACTTTCTCTATCCTGAGGTAACTGGTTAATTTCAGGAAGTGCCTCAATACGGACTTGGCTTGATTTTTCGGGCTCAACTCTCTGCACTGGAGGTAATACCGCAAACGGTGAAGTAATTTTTACCCCTTGAATATTTTCAACCCACCCTTGGGCCAAATAAGGTAGCTGGTTATTTTTATTCGTAATAGTAATTGAAACGCTTTTTTGATCGCCATTAAAAATAACTCGGGTTCTATCTAAAGCAATTGCCGAGAACGCACTTCCGCTAACTAAACTGCTTAATAAAATAGTACTGATATATAAATTAGTTAATTTTTTCATAGCAATCACTCATTTACAGATTATTATCTGCTTCATTACGTTTATTTGATAATGGTTTACAAGGAATGAATAATCCTTGGTTAATTGTTTCTAAGTTTTCAGGAAAATTAATTTCACATTGTGCTTCACCACCCCAATGAATAATCATGACTTCATTTGGATTGATACCACTAACATAGGCATATCCATTATCAGTAACTATTCCCGTTTCTTTTCCTTTCAAATTCGTGATCTGAGCGCCAAATGGCGGTGCAGAACCGTCAGACATACGCATTGAAAGCATCATCTTTTCACCAGACAATACATTAAATTTGCGATAGCCAATCGCGCCTTCTGTTAATGTCGCTTGAACAATAGAATCCGTTACCTCGGCATTATTCGGTAATGCATTTAAATCGACTTTAACTTTACTGCGGTAGTAGCTATTTAAGTCAGGAACAACCACTTTACCAAATGCATTTGATGCAATAGGGATCCCTCGGTCTGATACGGGAATTTTAGCCACACCATCAGTGTCGATCAGCAAACGAGTTCCGCCAATATTTGAGACTCGGTGAGCATCCGCACCATTTAAAGTCATGGTAAATCCACCTTGTGCCCCTACCCCAAATGACGTGTAATTATTATGAATATAGCTAGCATTCGCAGTTAACTTAGTATTATCACCATAATGGGTAATATAGGTGCTTGCGGTTCCACCTTTGTTGGTTGAGCCTGCACTGACTTGATAATTGGTTCTATCTGACAATTTGTCATAATAGGTTGCTCGATTAACGGTATCATCCCGTGTTGCTTGTAATGAATAACCAATATTTGCACCATTTCCCCAAGGCATTGAAGCTGAGATATACAGGCCATCATCATTTGTTTCGTTATATTTATTACGATAGGCCGATAACGAAATATTAATATTCTTCAGGCTTCCCCAATCTAAGGTTTTTGTCACCATTAAATTGTAGCGATTACTTTCTGGCTTATCCCAATAGGTTTGGTGCGAGTAGTTTAAATACGCTGTAATTCTCGATTCTCTAAAGTTTTTATTTAAAGAAATCACATACATTTCTTTATTACTACCTTGACGCTCACCAGAATCTTTAGCCGTTAAAAAATCGGTTACAGTCATAAAACTGCGTTCTGAGAATCGGTAACCTGCGAACTGAACTTGGCTATCATAGTCATCAAAACGTTTTGAATAGTTTATTCGATAAGAATTACCTGTGAGTTTTTTATCATTAGGAATATTTGCAATAGAATGCGTAATATCGAAAGATAAGGCACCAAATGCCAATAAGTCACGACCGACACCCACGTTAAATGCATTATAGTCTTGGCTATTTAGTGAACCTGCAAGTAATGACCAACCATTAGTGACACCCCAGGACATTTCACCACTCGCAAATGTATCTCCATTAACATGATGACTCATATCCGTTGGGCGACCCATCGCTAATTTATATCGAATACTACCTGGTCGAGTTAAATAAGGGATATTGGCTGTTTCAACCTGATATTCTTGAACCGAACCATCCTGCTCTTCGATTCGAACATCCAGTTTTCCCGTCGTCGCATCACTTAAATTTTGGATACGGAAAGGACCCGCGGCGACTTGTTCTTGATAAATAATTCGCCCTTGTTGGCTAACAATCACCGTCGCATTTGTCGTTGCAACACCTGTTATTTCAGGTGCATACCCACGTAAATTAGGTGGTAACATTAAGATATCAGAGCGTAAGCTAACACCTGTAAATCGAAAACTATCGAATAAATCGGTGTTAAAATAGTCCTCACCCAAGGTCAATTTTGCTTTAATACTGGTTAACGCTTTGTAGGCGTATAATCGGCTCCATTGAAAGTCATGCTCATTTTTACTATTCGAGCCAGTTTCTCGTTGAGCACGCCCCTGCCAATCCCCCCTAAAGCGCCATGCACCAAGGTTCACACCTGCGACACCATTTGCTGTCACATTATAGTTACTATTGTTATCATGAGGCTTATTCGCTCTTGCGTTGATATTGTAGTCTAAAATAGCCCCTGAGATTCCTTCATCCCACAGAGAAGGCGGATCCCAGTTAGCTGTTCTATATTCAAGGTAGGCTTGAGGTATACTCAGATACAACGTTGAGTCCGATAAATCCCCTCGTGCTTGAAAGCCGGGTAAGCTGCGTAAATCAAGGCACTCATTATTATGCCACCACGTAATTTGCTTCAACGAACTGGCTGTTAATCCTAGCTGCTGGACTTGCTCTGGTGTGATACAAACGAGGCTATCTTCAGGGTCATTTTCTGGCGCATAGAATGAAAACCGTTGCTCAGGTAAAGTTTCTTTATTTACTTGTACTTTGAGAGGATAAGTGCCAGGCATAATATAGCCTGCCCGTGAGAATTGTTTAATATCAATGTTTTTTTTGTCTTCTAAATCAAATAATGCCGTATTAAATTGTATGGTATCGGCAGCATATAACTGAGCGGATAATGCCCCAAATGTAATCATTATCGTTGTCGTTATTATATTTATTTTGTGTTGTTTAAAAAACATAAAAAACATCCCTAAAACACCAATATAATTTCTTAGAATTAATAATAATCGACCTTGAACCTTAATAAGGTTTGGTAATTACCCGCTTTAACAGGATGATAATTGGTGACTAATTGCATTTGATATTTCAGGATCATTGTCCCTGGTGTAATTCCTAATGCAGGTAATGGCTTTCCTGGTGTAATGGAATATCCCGATATATCATGCAATGCCAATTGCACTCCTTTTGCTTCACCCGAGAGTGTGAAAAAATCACCTTCTGATGGACCATCAAAAGTGACTTCGAGTGAATTCCATTCGTTATTATCTTTCGAATATTTTTCCCAACGACAATCAATGAGCTTAATATCGAATTCTTTTATGGGGCCTTTCCCAACTTCACGAATATAGCTTGTTGGAAGTACCCCCATATTAATGGTCTGATCCCTAGACCCAATATCTATTGCGCAGGCAGTATCGACTATTTCGCCATTCATCGTGACTTTTCCCCATCCATGAGATGATGCAGCCATTTGTGGCGAAAGAAATAATGTTAGAAGAAATAGGGAAGATACTTTTCTTCGCAAATAGATAAATCCTTTCACTTTAACCTCTGACTTAATTTGGTGATTAATAGAGGAACACAAAGGTATTCCTCTTAAACTAATCAATTAGTTATAAGTTAAGGTAAAGTTAGTTACGCCTTCGAATTTACCTAATGGAATTTTATCAACCGCAACGTTTGCACCTTGTACATAAGCGCTATAACGTAATGTATTATCACCCGCTTGTAATTGATGTTCTTGAGCTGTTGCAACTCCCATATCTAACGCTGCGCCATTAGTATCCGTTAATTGAATACCCACGTTGCCAGCAATAGTTGTATCTGTTGCGTCTAAGCCTGTTACTCCAAGTAATTTAGAGTTGAAAGCAGCGCTAGAACCAGAGAATGTGATACTCACTTTATCGTTGTACACTTTATCATCTGCATCTTTCGGGAATACACAGTCTTCCAATTCAATATTGAATTGCTTCGCGCTAGAAGTACCGCCATTCGCTAAAACAGAGTTAGCGATTTGGCCTAACCATACTGTTTGGTCAATAGAATCTGAACTAATTGAGCAAGGTGCATCGATGATTTCACCTTTAAATGTGACTTTACCATGCCCTTGATCAGCGAGTGCTGGAGATGCAATAGCGGCAGAAACTAGTGCGGCTAAAAATACTTTTTTCATTTGAACCTCATTTATATATAACAACGTGATGATTACCCAACATGATGTAGGGCATAGTTAGAATTTATTATTTTTAAAATAACTATTTGCTGTATAAAGAATTTAAAATAATTTCTGTTTGTCGATTAAAAATATAATGGTAGTTATCCTTTTCATCGGATAAACATGCACTATTATGAATAAATGAATTAGCACTAGGGTTTTTTTCATTTATTTTCAATGATACACTGTCAAAAAATGCACTTGGGCTAATTTCTAGATAGAATAAAATTGAAAATAGCATTCCACAGTTAATGCTACATATTCCTCTTTCATAACGAGATATTTGTTGTTGTGATATATTTAATTTTTTAGCTAGATCACTACCACTAAGTCCTTTCTCTTTTCTAAGATGCGATAATTCCATGCCAATTTGTTCAGTTAGTATTTTCTGAAAGCTATCTATACTGGTCTTTAATTTATTACTTTTCATATCTCACCAATAAAGCCTTATGTAATGTGGCAAAACAATCAGAACCGCTCGCAAAATAAACAATTTATTTTTTGAAATGCAAAAAAAACGCAACAAAA
>NZ_JAMPRR010000010.1:0-57608 GCF_028483405.1 Providencia sp. PROV076
ATTATGCATTGATTTTCATAGGTATTTTATTTATCCAATTGATTGTTATTGATAATTGATTAATTTTTTTGTTATATTTTATATTGCTGTATTTTAAAACATCAATTAAAGGTTTTTAACTTACAAAAACCAAAAATATGAATTTATCATCTAAATGATTTCACTTACATCGTGCCGTTTCACAGAGCGGCTTTATTGGATAATCAAAAATAGACTATTATTGTGAAGAAAATGATTAAAATATGATAATAATTAGTTAACCACGAAAGTGATTTGCTGACACTCTTAATTTGAGTAATTAAATCATGATAATTCAAAAAAAAAGAATAAATAAAATTATTAACTAATTTTGTTTTTAGTGACTGGAAAATAAATTATTTGAGTATGCTATTTATGGGTTTAAAAATAATCATTGCCCTTAATATGCATAAGAATACCTCAGTTTTATAAAATCAATCACCTAAATAACCGAGGTATTCTTGATGTTTAGTTCATATTATTATGTTTAGCGTTAGCTTTATGTTGACACAACTCATTAAATTACTTATTGATTCGACCAAATACCACTAAATCTTTTTTCATTACTAGCAGTATAAATTACAGTATGGGCGATATTTCGATGTCCTAAATAATCTTGGATTAATCGAGTGTCCCTACCCAAATCAGCTAAAGCATAGCCGCATGCATGCCTTAGCATATGAGGATGAAGCTTTACAGGAAGCCCTGCAATTTTCCCATACTGCTCAAATAAGCGATAAATTTGATAACGAGAAATTTGGCTTCCCTTTTGTGAAATGAATAAACAATCTGACCCTGCTGTTTTCCAAGAATCTCTTTCAACTAGCCATTTTTCAATCGCATTAAACTCTTCGGGGATTATAGGCTGTACGGTAGACAGCCCTCCTTTTAGTCTCCTAATAAATATCACTTTCTGCGCCAAATCAATATCAGCCATTGTGATATGAGTGAGCTCACTAACTCTTAATCCATGCAGAAAGCTCATTAATAACAAGCAATAGTCTCGATTAGGATAGCGACCTTGCTTTGTAGCATCCAATAACGAATTAACTTCTGTACGTGTAATAAATTTACGTTTAGTCATTATGATCTCATCTATACCTCATTATATTTCGCTATATACCAACGATAAATTAACTAAAAATAATAATTTTCCAGAAAATTAAATATAATATGTCAGAAAAGTCAGTGATGATACCGAAATGCAACAACTTAATCATGATGTCACTAGGATATAAAAAACGAAATATGATGAATAGTTGAGTGGAAATTGATTTATAAGGTAGTTATATTGTTTTCATTGCATGAACGATAAAGGTAGCCTCACATGGGCATTAGCCTGTATCCCTTTTCCCCCCTTATCTAGAATAGTGTATACTTGCCAGCAAGAAATTTATCCACGGTTAATGAACAATGAAAGAAATTGAAAAAACACAAATTAAACTTCTTAGCGACCGTTTAGACCTTATTCGTCACCAGATGGCAAGTATGCAGCTGACGAGTGAAGTAGAAAAACATTCAGAGCTAGAGAAAGAAAAAGCGACACTGGAAATTGAAATCGCTCGCCTGAAAGCGCTGCGTAACAAAAAACTAAGCAAAGAAGCACAAAAGCTTGTAGATATGCCATTCAAGCGCCCCATCACTAAGAAAGAACAAGCCGACCTTGGCAAACTGAAAAAGTCAGTGCGAGGCTTAATAATCGTCCATCCAATGACGGCATTAGGCCGTGAAATGGAACTGGATGTTATGACGGGTTTTGCTAAAACTGATTTTTAGTTAAAAATCATCCCAATTAAAGTCTGCAATACCTAACGAATACTGGAAGGTTCTTAATACACTTTTCGTGATTATGAACCGCTAGCCAGTAATTCAACCGTTAATCATCCCCCCTTTGATCAGATACTGTTTCTGTATTACCTACTGGCGAAATTGAGTGCCACCAACAGATCGAACGCGGTAACTGACAGCAAGCACACTATTTTACTAAAAAATAATGCGCTACTATATTTATAAATTCTGTTGAAAGAAAACAGTGAGTTTATCGAAAGGGATCTTGCTTGGATTATCATATAAATCAACATGATCAGCATTTGGAATAATCAAGAGTTCTTTAGGTTCTGAAGCCACTTTGTACACATCTTCTGAATAATAACGAGAATGTGCATTTTCCCCCGCAATCAGCAAAATTGGTCTTGGTGATATCATTTCAATATTGGTATGCATTGGAAAATTAAAAAAAGATATAGGCGTTGTTGCTGTCCACGCGGTTGTTGAATTAATTGAACGAGGATGAAAACCTCGAGGAGTACGGTAATAATCAAAAAATGCGGCTAATACAGGCGGTGCATTCTCTGGCAAAGTCTCCGGTAAAACACGTTGCCCCTCGATAATATTGCCATCCTCATCGAATGGCACCTCATGGTAACCTAAAGCATAGTGTCCATTTTTTGCATCTTTCCAGCGCTGCTGGCTAAGATAATCAATCACTTTATGTCGTTCTTCAATGGTGTAACTATCTTGGTACCCGCGGCTAATACTGCGAGACATATCGTACATTGATGCCGTCGCTACGGCTTTAATACGTGAATCGCTACTCGCTGCGGTTAAAGCCATACCACTTAATCCACAAATAGCTAGCACCCCAATACGATTACGGTCAACATTTGGCTGTAGACCTAAAAAATCAACAGCCGCACTAAAATCTTCCGTATTGATATCCGCAGAAGCAACATTTCGAGGCTCACCACCACTTTCCCCCGTAAAAGAGGGATCAAATGCGAGAGTAATAAAACCACGCTCTGCTAATGTTTGCGCATACAACCCCGAAGACTGCTCTTTTACTGCGCCAAATGGACCACTCAATACAATCGCAGAAAATAATCCACCACTATGTTTAGGTTGATATAAATCTCCGACTAAGGCTAAACCATAACGATTTTTGAATGTGACTTTTTTATGTTCAACCTTATCACTTTTTACAAAGGTTTTATCCCATAGCTCACTGAAATTTGTATTTGGTTGCGCTAATACTGGCGCTGTAATTATCGATGCCATACCTGCAACAGCAATACTTGCCCCCGTTAATTTCAATAAATCTCTACGTTCATGATCCATAATGTACATCCTCTTTTAGTCATTTCTTTGGAAAAGCTCTATCACCGCTTGTTTTGGTGATATTCCAGCCCATGGGTTATGTTTCCTTTTCAGCCTTTGCTGTGCACTGAACAAGTATTGCTGCAACTACAAGAAATAACGCACTGATTGCAAAAGTACTTTCATAGCCCATCAAATCAAATACTATGCCTCCCACCGAAGCACCTGAGGCAATGGAAAGTTGGATCACTGCGACCATCAACCCCCCTCCTGCTTCTGTGTTATTTGAAAATATTCGAGGTATCCAGCTCCACCAACCAACAGGCGCGGCAGTCGCGATAAACCCCCAAAGACTCAATAATACGGTGGCAGTAAGAGTGGAATAGCCAAAGAAAATAAGTGATACAGCAATACTGGCCATCAATAATGGAATCGTGATTAATATTTGATAGAACCCTATTTTTAATACACGATTAATCAGTAAAGTTCCGATAAATCCAGTAATACCAATAAGTAACAAGATAAATGTCACCATCGAGATATCGACTTTTACCACGGTCTCAAGAAAAGGGCGCACATAGGTAAATAAGGTAAATTGCCCCATAAAAAATAGACCGATAGCAAGCATACCCAGTGTGACAACCCGGTATTTAAAAAAGCTAAAAATACTGAGAATCTGAGGCGTATTTTGATGACTATTCGGAGCAGTTGGCATTGAGGGTAAACTCACCCATAACCACACAATAGTTGCAATCGCGATAGGTACTAAGCCTAAAAATGCCCCTCTCCACCCAATAGTTGAGCCTAAATAAGCCCCTAAAGGTGCAGCAATAACCGTTGCTAGTGCATTGCCGCTATTGAAAATAGCCAGTGCCTTAGGAACTTGATCTATCGGTACAAGGCGCATTGCTATCGCGGCAGACATAGACCAAAAACCGCCAACAACAACACCGATTAGCGCACGGCCAACCATATAAACATAATAATTAGGAGCCAAAGCAATCATTGCACCTGACAGCCCCATTAAGAACGCGAGCCCGAGCAATAAAGTTTTACGATTTAAATGACGAGTCAGCGCAGAAATAAATAAACTCGTTATGACAGCAAATATTCCTGAGATCGTAATACCTTGTCCTGCCATGCCTTCAGTTACCTGAAAATCAAGCGCTAACGGCGTTAACAAGCTCACAGGCATAAATTCTGAGGCAATCAATACAAAAACACATAGCGTCATGGCAAAAACTGCACTCCAATTCGCTCTTTCAGGAAAATTTCGCTTTTGAAAAATGACATTATCCATCAGTTATATTCGCCTATGTACCTACGATATTTAATGGACATCATCATGTCATACAGGTAATAATTTAATTAGTGGGTATAATCTTCATGAACTTGTGAGAAAAATTCATTAATGATGAAAGGTAAAATGAATGACTTGCACGCTTTTCTTATCATTGCTCAAGAGCAAAGTTTTACAAAAGCGGCCGCAAGACTGGGTGTGACGCCTTCGGCATTGAGCCATACAATACGACTTTTGGAAGAACGCTTAGGGATCCGGCTTCTCGCAAGAACAACCCGAAATGTTTCAGTGACAGAGGCTGGCGCACAGCTAATGAATGCCATCCACCCATTATTTGAACAGATTGATATTGAACTTAATGCATTAAGTGAGTTACGAGACAGCCCTAGAGGAACTATTCGCTTAAGTTGTACCGATGACCAAATAGAAATTTATATTCGACCAATATTGAATAATTTTTTACAAAAATATCCTGATATCACAATAGAAATATATGTGGACTATGGTTTTACAAACATTGTTGAAGAGCGTTTCGATGCAGGAATTCGAATTGGCGATGATATCAATAAAGACATGATAGCAGTTCGCATTGGGCCAGATTGGCGCTTAATTGCTGTCGCTTCACCTGACTATTTTAAACAGCACCCTAAGCCTTTATTTCCTAACGACTTATCTGAACATCAATGTATCAATATTCGCCATCGTGCTGCGGGGGCTATTTATGCATGGGAATTTAAACAAGATGGCCGTACAACGAGTATAAAGGTGGATGGGCAACTCGTTTTCAATAGTACACTACACCAGTTAAATGCAGCACTTGATGGAATGGGAATAGCCTATATTCCTGAACATTTAGCAGAGCCTTATATTGCCGAGGGTAAGTTACAGGCTGTATTAATCGATTATAGCCCTTACTTTGAAGGTTTCCATCTGTATTACCCAAACCGTCGCCAATCCTCACCCGCTTTTATGGCTTTTGTAGAAGCAATAAGGTATCGGAACAAAGGAGTCGCACTATGTGGGTAATGGCGTTGATATTAAATGAGTTTATGGAGTTGGCTAAATAGCAGTACCCCCATTAATGCTCCCAGATTGGCTTTTGAGTGATAGGTTTTTAGAAACAATCATTTCCTTCCTCTATTCTTCTGTACATCACTATTCTTTTTTAGTTAAAAAATCGATCCTTTTAGGGAGTCCTGAGTTGAGGCAATCAATAACAAAAATACTGCCAAACTTGGTTCACAATCGAAAATATGAGTTGCCCTTGTTTCATATTTTTGTTCTTCCAACAGCTTGAATGATTCATAAGCTTGTGTGTGTGACTTACCCACTTCAACCCCTTAGTTATCCTGATAAAAGACTAGGGAGCAAAACATTACGCAAAAACTAGCAAGCGGCTTCTTTTATTTACTTTTTTTCAATAAGTCTTTCAACGCCGCAATATTCGCCCTTGCCCCTTCAGCTTCTTTTAATTGGCGACGCTTTTGAGCATAAATATCAAACATTTCTTTGGCTTTTTCGTCAGCAATTTTCTTACTAATCCCACCAGCACCCTGCAAAACTTCACGCTCATTGAAACTTAAAAACTGATCCAGCTTGGTATCCCAATCCTGTAAGAAAACCTGCTTACGGCGCAGTGCTTGGTCTTCGGCAAAGTCGAGCCACATATTGACGATACGGTTTAATTCTTTGAGCTCATTTTCACGTAGATAATTCTTCGCAATCGTCACATCCGTTTTACGAACTTCGTCCGACTTATAGCTGGTTAAGCCCATATCCGGCTGGCTAGCATCTGCACGACTGGCTATAAGCTCAGCAGCAGTCATGCCAGTACAAGCAAAATGCAGTTTGTTTTGAATGGTTTGGAAGAAACGATTGGTTTCTTTATTGGAAGGCTCGTAATCCGCTGCCATAGTGAATATATCTTTCACCCGTAAATACACACGTCGCTCACTGGCGCGAATATCACGGATGCGTTCGAGCATCTCATCAAAGTAATCAGGCACGACTGACTGACCGACAGGCGGGTTCTTCAGTCGTTCATCATCCATCACAAACCCTTTGACCAGATACTGCTCCAGTGTTTGCGTTGCCCATTGACGAAACTGTGTGCCGCGAACCGAACGGACACGGTAACCGACAGCAAGAATGGCAGGTAAGCTATAATGGTCGATCTCTCTGGAGACCTGACGATTTCCCTCTAATCGAACTATCCGGAATTTCCGGATGGTTGCGTTTTGAGCAAGTTCCCCTTCAGAAAAAATATTAACAAGATGTTCGTTAATTGTACGAACATCTTTTCCATACAGTTCAGCAATGGATGCCTGAGATAACCACAGCGTATCAGACTCAAAGCGGCATTCAACGTGAGTTTGGCCATCTTCACTGCGGAACAAAACAAATTCGCCCTGTGGTGCTTCAGGAAGATTGTCGCTCATCAAATTGCCTCCGCTCTCTATACGTTATGCATAAACTATGTCTATACGTTATGCATAAAATATGAACAACAATATAGCATATTTAACAAATAAAATAAGGCCACCAGCAAATAGGTAGCAAGCACATTATTTTATGAAAAAACAATATACTACTATTATCTATATTCTTTCTTTGCAAGAAAAATATTCATGCATTTTTTCAGTCATTACCCACGGCGCTTTATTCAGTTTAATATCATCACAATACATTGCAAATCGTCTTAAAAGTGATAACACTTTTTCAGCAAGCGTTTCTGCAATATTAATACACTCGATATCAAAATCAGGGTAATTATTGCCTTTTATTAATTGCTGATAGAGATAATTAATCTTTAATTTTTTAGTCTCTAAATTAATGGGGCGATTTATCAGTTCAACCTTAATGCAACTACGCAAAGGGTTAGCTCCCCCGCTACTGAAGTGCCCTTTATAGCTTAAATCAACATTATAATGGCGATGTTTATCATTAATTTCTGGATTTCCACCAGCTTTATCTGTGAGGTAGAAGCCAAGAACCTCAAGGTTTTTAGTAAGTTGATGATGAATATCTTTTAGCCGTGCTTTATCTGAAGGGAATTCTCTTTTTAATTTATAATTAGAAGGGACTTCTTGAAGAATAACTTTTATATCAATATCTTCTGACGTTCGGTTAATTAAATTATAAGCCTTCGATAAGCAAGTACCACCAGCGAAAACAAACCTAACTGGTAAATCAATATTGATGGGTTCATTTGGTACTTTCTTACTTCTAGGATCAAATCCTTTCAACTGAGCTTCATGTACAATATGCAAGCTTGCCAAAACACGCAGAGCATCTGTTACATGGACATCTTTTTCTGCAACAAATGCAGGTAGCCCATTCAATAACCCTGCAGCCTCTGCATCTTGAATATCAGCAATTTGGTCTTCCGTAATTTTTTTCATATTGAACATTTCTACCTGAAACAGTGATGTTTCGAGATATTTTCCTTCCTGGAGTTCGAATTTGTAGCTGCATTGGGATTTGAGTCGTTTTACCTGCGTTATAATCCTTTAAAGCCTGTCCTTGAGTTACTTGAACATTAAGCTTTTGAAAGGTTTCCTCCACAACTGACTCAAATGGTGCTGCTACCGTCCTTTTACCTGCAAATCGATTAAAACGAGTTTTCGCATAAACACCTAAACTCACTCGAATGATAATACCCTCTTCAACAAGTGCCGCTAGCACTTTGCCAATTTGTGATTTACTGCCTAGATGCTCTAATTCTGAACGTAAAATCACAGTACCTTTTCTGTTGGCAATGGAGCGCAACAGCTTCTGTTTTAAAAACATAGTCGACTCCTTTTAAAAACAGGTAAATATATTCTTATATTAGCAAATTTTCCATTAAAAACAACACATTATTTTTATATAATAAGATAATAAATGAGCCTTAATATCCATGTATTTATCAGTTAGCTAGTCAGCGTCTTATCTGATTTTATTCAGCAAAAATACAACTGCTTAAGGCACCTTTCGGTTGTAGTGGTCAACAAAAATTGGTCACCGTTTTAGAGTTTTCCCAATATAATCGTTCTGATCCATTGGTGTTAACCTCGAGATATAACCCCCCTCCATCGGTCATTTTATAGGGGGTTACCATTGGCCTTGAGGCCGCTACCTGGCGGGCGTAAGGCTTCATCGTGGGGGCATCCAAAAAATAGGGAAAAATTATGCCCCCAATTTTGCCCCCAAACAGGGGTATAAACCAGTAAACATGGGGAGAATCAGACAGACTCCGAGATAATTAATCTTATTGATTTAAAAGGAAAATATAGACTTTGAGAGAAGTTCAGAAACTGCGTTTGGCGGAAGATCACAGGAGTCGAACCTGCCCGGGACTGCTGGCAGCCCCAACTGGATTTGAAATCCAGCCGCCTCACCGGAGACGACGATCTTCCTCTATAGATTGGAAAGTGATTATAGACTGAATTCATTATTTTCCAAAGCATTGAAACTACAACTATTGCCTTTATTGATAAAAGCCAATAAAAACCCCATTTATTGATAAGCGTTAATAAGAAAAAACGTTAGATTGATATTGAGGTTTGTACATTTGCCCCCATATACTTTCTTATATTCGCAATGGCGTGCTAGTTCTATCACCCATAACATTGACCATATTTGGGTTTAAGTTCGCCATTTAACTTTTATTGTCAACACAGTAAGCCTTGGCCTACGAGCACAAGCCTGCAATCACAGGATGTTTTATGACAAATTCATTATTAGCCGATTCCGCACTACCCCGTTTTTCTACTATAGAGCCCGCGGATATTTTCCCCGCAGTCCAACACGTACTCAATGAATATCGCCAAACAGTAGAAAACCTGCTGAGCGCAGCGGATCAATATACTTGGGACAACCTGTGCCAACCTTTAGAAGAAGCCAGTGATAAGCTTTCTCGTGTTTGGTCGCCAGTCAGCCATTTACACTCCGTGAAAAACAGTCCAGAACTGCGCGAAGAGTATGAAAAATGTTTGCCATTACTGTCCGAGTTCAGTACTTGGATGGGGCAACATGAGCCTTTATATCAAGCATATAAATCATTAAAAGAAGGGGCTGAATTTAATTCCCTTAACCAGGCCCAACGTAAATCCATCGAAAATACTTTACGTGATTTTGAATTATCTGGAATTGGCTTACCTGCTGAAAAACAGCAACGTTATGGTGAAATTGTTGCACGTTTGTCGGAAATAGCGTCTAAGTTTAGCAATAACGTCCTTGATGCGACTATGGGTTGGAGTAAGCTCATTAAAGACGAAAAAGAATTAGCAGGCATGCCAGAAAGTGCAATTGCCGCAGCAAAAGCCATGGCTGAATCAAAAGGCGAAGAAGGCTACTTACTCACCCTCGATATGCCAAGCTACTTACCTGTTATGACCTATGCTGATAACGCAGAATTGCGTCGTGAGATGAGCCATGCATATAGCACCCGTGCGTCTGACCAAGGCCCAAATGCAGGTAAATGGGATAACAGCGAATTAATTGATGAACTGATGGCTTTACGCCACGAACTGGCACAATTATTAGGTTTTAAAAACTACGCAGAGAAATCCCTTGCCACCAAAATGGCCGAATCACCAGAACAAGTGCTGAATTTCCTCAATGATTTAGCTGACCGAGCTCATCAGCAAGGGGAAAATGAGCTGGCTGAACTGACGGCTTTTGCTAAAGAGCATTATGGTGTCGATACGCTTGAATCATGGGATTTAGCCTATTACAGCGAAAAACAAAAACAGCATAAATTCTCATTAAATGATGAACAATTGCGTCCATATTTCCCTGAACAACGTGTCCTAAATGGGTTATTCGAAGTTGTTCATCGTATCTATGGTTTAACCGCCAAAGAGCGTCATGATGTGGAAACATGGCATAAAGATGTGCGTTTCTTCGAACTCTATGACGAAACCAACACTCTGCGTGGTAGCTTCTACCTAGACCTCTACGCCCGCGAACACAAACGCGGCGGTGCTTGGATGGATGATTGTGTTGGCCGCATGGTACATAAAGACGGTTCATTACAAAATCCTGTTGCTTACTTAACTTGTAACTTCAACAAGCCACTCGGTGATAAACCCGCACTGTTTACCCATAATGAAGTCACGACCTTATTCCACGAATTTGGTCACGGCTTACACCATATGTTAACGCAAATCGATGTTGCTGATGTTGCTGGGATTAACGGTGTACCATGGGATGCCGTCGAATTGCCAAGTCAGTTTATGGAAAACTGGTGCTGGGAGCCTGAAGCCCTCGAATTTATTTCTGGCCATTATGAGACAGGCGAACCATTACCAACAGAAATGCTCAATAGCATGTTAGCAGCAAAAAACTACCAATCAGCCATGTTTGTTCTGCGCCAGTTGGAGTTTGGCCTGTTTGATTTCACCTTGCATGCTGAATATGACCCAGCGAAAGGCGCGCAAGTCATGCCAACGTTATATGCAATTAAAGATAAAGTCGCTGTGGTCCCTTCACCAACATGGTCTCGCTTCCCACATGCTTTTAGCCATATTTTCGCAGGTGGCTATGCCGCTGGCTATTACAGCTACTTATGGGCAGATGTGCTTGCGGCAGATGCATACTCACGTTTCAGTGAAGAAGGCATCTTTAACCGCCAAACAGGCCAGTCTTTCCTCGACAATATCTTAAGTCGTGGTGGCTCAGAAGAGCCAATGGCACTGTTTGAGCGTTTCCGTGGTCGCAAACCAGAATTAGATGCCATGTTGAAGAGCTATGGTATTCATGGCTAATCGTATTGAGATCCAATTGATCTGTGAAGAGGGTGCCGATCCCGGCACTCTTTCTCAACTTTCTGAAAAATGGCAGCTTTCTCACACCCCTGATGCCGTTATGGCTGTTGTACTTACGCCTGAAAACTTACAACTACGTAAGCTAGATGAGCCTAAGTTAGGGGGGATCTTTGTCGACTTCGTCTCTGGGGCGATGGCCCATCGTCGTAAATTTGGTGGAGGCCGCGGTGAAGCTGTTGCCAAAGCTGTCGGGATCAAAAAAGATTACCTTCCCGATGTGATTGATGCCACTGCTGGCCTAGGGCGTGATGCCTTTGTTCTAGCCGCTCTCGGTTGCCATGTCCGTATGTTGGAGCGCCACCCTGTGGTTGCTGCCCTATTGGATGATGGTTTACAACGAGGCTACCAAGATGCAGAAATTGGCCCATGGTTACAAGAGCGAATGTCATTGATTCATGCATCCAGTATTACAGCACTGAACGAGATAACCCACGCGCCTGATGTTATCTATCTTGACCCGATGTACCCTCATCGGCAAAAAAATGCTTTAGTGAAGAAAGAAATGCGAGTATTTCAGTCATTAGTGGGAGCAGATGATGATGCAGATTCATTGTTAGCCCCTGCGATTGCTTTGGCTAAACGTAGAGTGGTTGTTAAGCGCCCTGATTACGCAGAGCCCCTTGCGGGACAAAAAGCCCCATCAGCGGTTACCACTAAAAACCATCGGTTTGATATCTATCCATGTATTAAAAGTAGCGAATAAACGTAACGGCGAAGGGCGTATGTACAGGTGAAATTATCAGTATGATACAGCCGCCCTTTCGCGTACGTTTTGAGGTCAGAGAATTACAACACACCCTGCCCAAGCATTGCATCAGCGACTTTTACAAAGCCTGCGATGTTAGCACCTTGAACATAGTTTGTTTGTTTCTCTTCGCCACCGAATTCCACACAGTGCTGGTGGATATCCAACATGATGTGGTGCAGACGAGCGTCAACTTTCTCTGCTTTCCAACCTAGGCGAGCCGCATTCTGTGCCATTTCTAGACCAGAGGTCGCAACACCACCTGCGTTAGCCGCTTTACCTGGTGCAAACAGCACTCCCGCTTCAAGGAACAGCTCCGTTGCAGGAATAGTTGTTGGCATATTAGCCCCTTCAGCCACCGCTTTAACACCATTTTTGATTAACACTTTTGCTGCATCCACATCCAGCTCATTTTGTGTTGCACATGGCAGAGCGATATCGACAGGTACATTCCATGGTTGCTGGCCTGCTAAGTAAGTCAAGCCAAACTCTTTTGCATACTCTTCAATGCGACCATAGTTGTTTTTGATCTCTTCCAAACGTGCGAGTTTTTCTGTTGTAAAACCATCTTCATCAACGACAGTACCGCTTGAATCAGATGCAGTAACCACTTTCGCACCTAGTTCCATACATTTTTCAATGGTGTACTGTGCAACGTTACCTGAACCAGAAACTGCGACACGCATTCCTTCAAAACCTAGGCCATGGCGTTTTAACATCGCATTGGTGAAATAAACCAAACCGTAACCAGTTGCTTCAGGGCGAATTAAACTGCCACCAAAGGACAATCCTTTACCAGTAAATACACAAGAAGTGTCATTAGACAGTTTTTTCATCATACCCGTCATAAAGCCCACTTCACGGCCACCCACACCAATATCCCCTGCTGGGACGTCAGTATTAGAACCAATATGGCGATAAAGCTCAGTCATCAATGCTTGGCAGAAACGCATCACTTCACCATGACTTTTACCTTTAGGATCAAAGTCAGAGCCACCTTTACCACCACCCATTGGTAATGTGGTCAGGGCATTTTTCAGTGTTTGTTCGAAGCCTAAGAATTTCAGAATGGATAAATTCACAGACGGATGAAAACGCATACCACCTTTGAATGGACCGATTGCAGAGCTAAATTGTACACGCCATGCACGGTTGACTTGAACTTTACCTTGGTCGTCTACCCAACACACACGGAATTGAATTACACGCTCAGGTTCAACAAAACGTTCAAGTAATGCTTGGTCACGATACTTAGCATTTTGCTCTAAGAACGGCCAAAGGGAAGTGAATACTTCACGCACCGCTTGTAGAAATTCAGGTTGAGAAGGGTCTCTTTTTTGGACAGACTCCAAGAACGAAGATAGTGATTGTGTCATCTATGTCTTCCTTTTTAACATTGTAGTTGTTGTGATGTGCCTCACTCTTTCTTTTCATTATTTTTAGGAAATGTGAGGTTGATTTGCGTTTGCCTATTGAATATATCATTAGTTTGTATTCTAAATTCAAGGTTTTTTTTCACTCAATAGCAAAATAAATTGCTTGACCTGCCAATAACTCCCTCAAGATACATATTTTGAAACAAAAAAAACGCCTGCATAAGCAAGCGTTTTTAGTGAATAATATTTCAAATATAGTGATATGGATTATTCTTCATCATCATTTAGTGGCACAATCAACATATCCACATGAACGGTATTGATTAACTGGCGAGCAGAAGACATGAGCTTGCTCCAGAAATCTTGGTGGTGTCCACAGACGACTAAATCCATATTGTATTTTTTAATGGCATCGACCAGTACTTGGCCTAAGTCACCACTGCCACTGAGTGTTTCTTGAATTTCATAACCTGCACCCGCAGACAAATCCTTCAGAGCATTACGTGTTTCATCAGTAATACGTTGCTGCATGTCTCCAAGATTGACATCAATAAGACCGGTATAGAGGTCTGAATAGTTAACATCAACATGGATCATAGATACTTTGGCCCCATAAGGTTTTGCCATAGAGACAGCCTTATCCAGTAATACTTTACTTTCAGGTGATAAATCTACCGCAACAAGAATATGTTTGTAAGCCATAAGTAAACTCCTTCCGAATGCTGATTATCTGGTGGTTATGCCTTCACCACATCTTTATGAATACTATACCTGCTAATTGTGATTATTAAGTGTTGCTTTGATCACATCTAAGCAGATTAACCTTAAAATCATCACTACATATAACATTTTATAAAACAATAACATCATTCATACAATATTAATATATTGCCCTAAAAAATTCGAGTTATGGGAAATATTTTAGCTTAGAAAAACAACAAAGTTGCACCGCAAACTGTGATACTAAAGTTCAACCATTCAGTTTTATTTTCTTCAATGAAAACAAAAAGTCATCACAAATTTGCGCTAACTGCACTTTTTTTAAACAGTAATTTATCCTACAATAAAATAACTGAGTATAAGTACAATTTTTCTGCTGTATTTCCTTTGCGACAATTGCTGTGAGCTTGAGCTAGGTTCTAAGGAGAGGATTATGTTCAGTATGATTGCATTGTTTTGGGCATTATGCATTTTGTGCATCTTAAATATGATGCGGTATTTTTCTTCCGTTCGTGTTTTATTGTCTATTTTAAGGGATTCAGACCCTCTGCTTTATCAATCCGTTGATGGTAATGGCTTTTTTACTACACACGGTCAACTGAACAAACAACTACGGTTAGTTCGATACATAAATAACAAACAGTACCTTGAACATTATGACCCTGAAGTTATTTTGCGTTGTGAGCGGATCCGCAAGCAATTCATGATGATAAGCAGGCTCAGCATTCTTGTTGTCGTGAGTTTAGTCTATTTATTGATAACGGGTTAATTGTAATTAGTGACTGACTAATGAAAAAATAGTGATGACCTTACGATCATCACTATTTTGTATATGTAGATTACTGTGTTCATGTAACTGTTAAAGGCTCCATACTCATGTATGAAGCCCAAATTAGTGCGACTAGATAAACAGCAGCGATAGCCAGTACAAACCACCCGATAACACAATGGACACTGGTAAAGTTAATAACCATGCTAACGCAATGCTTTTAATGGTTTTTGTTTGTACACCGCCACCATCGACAACCATCGTCCCCGCAACGGCAGAAGATAAAACCTGCGTTGTTGAAACGGGCATACCAGTATAACTTGCCACGCCGATAGACACCGCTGCAGTCACCTGAGCAGATACGCCTTGCGCATAAGTCATGCCTTTCTTACCAATTTTCTCACCAATGGTCACAGCAACACGCTGCCAACCAAACATGGTGCCTAATGATAATGCTAAAGCAACCGCAATAATGATCCACAGAGGTGCATATTCAACGGTATACAGCAAATCATTACTGAGTTTTTTCAGTAAGCTGGCATCTTTCGAGCTTGTTTCTGGTAATTTCGCAACCGCATTAGCAGTATCAGAGATACACATCAGCAAACGGCGTGCGTGGTTACGTTGGTCTGGCGTCAGCTCTTCATAGCTTTGAATGCCATTTAGCATCGTTTGAGCTTGATTTAAAATAGCGCCAGTACGCGTGCTATCACAATGGAATTCGCCACCTGGTTCATCACTACTTTCTGCAACGACAGGCGCATTTTCTATTGCATGGTTTAACGCTGGTTTATGTGTTTCATAGTATTGTTGCAGGTGGACAACCGCATCATGCGTTTTTGCGATGTCATAACCGTTAGAATTCATATTCATAACGAAACCTGCTGGAGCAACACCAATTAGCACTAACATGATAAGACCGATGCCTTTCTGGCCATCGTTCGCACCATGGGAGAAACTTACCCCAACTGCTGACAAAATCAATGCAGTACGGGTCCAGAATGGTGGCTTACGCTTACCATCTTTTTTCTCACGTTCCGCTGGTGTTAAGTGAATGCGTCGACGTTTCTTTGTGCCACTCCAATAACGGCGCAAAAAGAAAATCATCAAACCGGCAATCACAAAACCGATAGCGGGAGACAAAATTAATGACATGAAAATACTGATCATTTTCGGTATATTCAAGGCATCAACGACAGACGAATCAGTCACAATCGCGTTGGTTAAACCCACCCCGATTATCGCCCCGATCAGCGTGTGCGAACTGGAAGCAGGAATACCGAAGTACCAAGTTCCAAGGTTCCAAATAATTGCAGCCAAGAGCAATGAAAAAACCATTGCAAGGCCGTGAGCTGAGCTCACATTAAGCAAGAGGTCTGTTGGTAAGAGATGGACAATTGCATATGCGACGCTCAACCCTCCCAGCAAGACACCAAAAAAGTTAAAAACCCCTGCCATGACAACTGCGAACTGAGCCCGCATTGCTCTGGTATAAATAACCGTAGCTACCGCGTTAGCGGTGTCATGGAAGCCATTTATAGCCTCATAGACCAGCACAAATAACAGTGCCAGAACTAATAATAGACCTGTATGAAATTCTAAACCTGTAAAAAGATGTAGCATAGACGTTAAGCCATTATATGTTGGACATGAACGCGGCGCATTATCAGTGACAAACGCTGGCGGTGGAAGCAAAATCTAACCTTTTTTTGATTTAACTACTCATCAAAAAAGTACCTCATGGCAATTACCCCATATTTTTCAATAAATTAAAGCAATCAAACTTATTCTGAATTTTTGAAACTTTTTAACGATATTTCCAGAAAATAATCGTTGTTTGCTTTTTTTAGACGAATTTCTCTAATTATAATACGTCCTGTATAGTTTTCATCAGTTCTTCCTCAAAGCTTTACATTACAATCCCGATGAGATGACGTAAAATATCCCGGTCATCAATGTAATTATGCTAAAAATCAAACATATATAGAGATACTTACTGTGAAAAATTTCGACGTTATTATTTTAGGTGCTGGCGCTGCGGGTTTATTTTGTGCCTCACACTCTGGCAAACGCGGTTTAAAGACGCTAGTAGTTGATAACGGGAAAAAATTAGGCAGAAAAATATTGATGTCCGGTGGTGGGCGCTGTAATTTCACTAATATGTACGCAGAACACAGCAATTACATTTCAACAAATCCACACTTTTGTAAGTCAGCACTTGCTCGCTATACACAGTGGGATTTTATCGCCTTAGTCGCTAAATATAATATTCCATACCATGAAAAAACCCTAGGGCAGCTTTTTTGTGATAATAGTGCACAAGATATCGTCGATATGCTGCAAAATGAGTGTAATTTACCAAATATAACAATAAAACTTCGCAGTGAAGTCACTGGTGTCGAAAAAACACCAGAGGGCTTTCTAGTCACGGTGAATGGGAGCCAAGTAAGTGCTCGCTCACTGGTTGTCGCAACGGGTGGGTTATCTATGCCAGGTTTAGGTGCGACCCCTTTTGGCTATCGTCTTGCGGAACAGTTTGGGCATACTATTATTCCAACACGAGCAGCACTGGTGCCCTTCACCTTACATAAACCCCTTTTAGAAACCTTACAGGTACTTTCAGGTATCTCTGTCCCTGCAACGGTAACAGCGGCAAGCGGCACCGTATTTAAAGAAAATATTTTATTCACCCATCGGGGGCTTTCTGGTCCAGCTATTTTACAAATATCCAGTTACTGGAACCCTGGCGAGTACGTGAGTATTAACTTACTTCCAGATATCTCCGTCAATGATTTTATCGTTTCAGAGAAACAACAGCACCCAAATCAATCATTGAAAAATACCTTAGCTAAATTATTACCAAAACGGCTAATTGAGGTATTACAAGCCCAAGGACAAATCCCTGAGTGTGCTCTAAAACAGCTTAATCATCCTCAAATTGAAGCATTACACACCACCTTACACCAATGGCGGGTGCAACCTAATGGAACGGAAGGTTACCGTACCGCCGAAGTGACATTGGGTGGCGTTGATACTCACGAAATATCATCTAAAACCATGCAATCACTTAAAGTACCAGACCTGTATTTTATTGGTGAAGTGATGGATGTGACCGGCTGGCTAGGAGGTTACAATTTCCAATGGGCATGGAGCTCCGCAGCTGCATGCGCAGAAAGCCTGCCGATAGTTTCAGGAGAATAAAATTTAGACTCTAGGCTATAATATAGCCAATCAAATTTGGATACGCATATATCATAGCAAAATATAGTTTAGTTGAAGGGGCCGATAATTAGAGAGAACAAGATGTTCACTCTAATAACATAGTGGCAAAATTGACGGAATCAAATCAGGTCAAAGCAATCATACGATACCTGAATAAGAAATTTGTTTTTTTATTGATCTGAATATTTCGATTCATTAATTAATATTCGAAAACAATTTCCGCTGTTTCCTATCATCACTCTTCTATTAAAAACACTAAAATTATCTAATGTTAAATATTCCAAGTATCTAATAAGCGGTGAGTCTCAGTTGTGATTTAGACATTTGAAATTTACTCCCATAGAGTACAAAATGAACCTAATAAATATATTAAGGCATAAATATGAAGTTAAAAACTTTAACATTAGACAATTATAGGGGCTTTAAACATTTTACTGGAGAATTTGAGCCTGATGTAAATATTCTAGTAGGGCTAAATGGCACTGGTAAAACGAGCTTACTCGAAGCTATATCTATTGCTTATGGACAGTTTATGAGTGGTTTTGGTACTAGTACAGATCGAGGCATACACATTAGTGAAACACACCTTGCCAGAATAGATGTTGGTAATGACGAGTTTAGCATGGAGTACCAAATTCCATGCCGTATTTCTGCAAGTACCGCGGAGCCTCATAATACAGAGTACCCAATGAATTGGGAGCGCTTTCGTAATAGCGTCAAAAAGAATACAAAGACAACGATTGTACGAGAACAAAAAAATAGCGCACAATTTCTACAAAAAATGGTTCAAGAGGGAGCTAACCCTACCCTACCTGTAGTTGCTTATTATGGAACAGATAGACTGTTTAATCAGAATATTGGCCCAACAAAAAAAATGCCAAAACTTTCTAATGCAAGTCGATTAGAGGGTTATACCGACTGGCTCAAACCACGAACAAGTTATGGCCATTTTGTAAACTGGCTTTACCATGAAACGATGGCAAGTTTTGAACGAGAATTAGAAATTCAGGAGCAACGTCATTCAAGTAGTTTAGTGAAAAGTAATCACTTTCAAGCTCGACTCGATGAGCTCCAACAAGCGTTAAACCAAGTATTACTTCCATCGGGTTGGTCGAATGTCCGTTATTCTTCAAAAGCGGGGCAAATTGTTGCCACTCATAAAAAGCAAGGTGATGTCCCAATTAACTTATTGAGTGATGGCGTGCGCAATATTCTTGGCTTAATTGCAGATATCGCCTATCGTGCAATAAAGCTAAACCCACATATTGGCAACGGTATACTTAAATCGGTAGAAGGTATAGTATTAATTGATGAAGTAGATATGCACCTACACCCTCAGTGGCAACAGCATATAGTCAAAAGCATTCAAGCAGCATTTCCTAAAATACAATTTATCCTGACTACACATAGCCCGCAAGTCTTAGGAAATGTAGCCGCAATAAATATTAAATTAATCAAACAGACAAGCGAAGGTTACTATACTTTAGAAAACCCAGCGCAATCGTATGGATTAAGCAGTAATGATATTTTAGATGAAGTGATGAACACAGATGTGGTTAATGAACAACTTTCGAGAAACCAAGATGTTTTTGCAAAATTAGAGTCTATAAATACATTGATCGCTGATAAAAAGTATTCGGAAGCAGAAGAACAAATCCAGAGGCTAGAAGAGGAAATAGAAGGTGAAATTCCAGAATTAGTTAAAGCTAAATTATCTATTGAATTGGCTGGGTGGGATGACTAATGTATAGAATCACTAAACATATTCAACCTAATAGTTTAACTTCTTATAAAAATGACCCTCAAGCCCGTTACGATAATTTACCCACAAGAGTTCGAGAAGATTTGAAAGATTCGCTACTTAGGGAGCAAGGGTATGTTTGTGCATACTGCATGAGTAGGATCGATAGTCAAAAAATGAGAATTGAACATTGGGCTTGCCAAGATAACAACCAACATTTAGAGCTTGATTATAATAACTTATTAGCATGCTGTTGTGGCAACGAAGGACAACGAAAGGACACATATACTTGTGATAAAAAGAAAGAAAATAAAGCACTCACTTATTCCCCTGCAAATACAGAACATGCCATAGACTGCCGAATTACCTATATACATGGTTCAGGGAAAGTAACTTCGAATGACTGTAACTTTGACAAAGAGTTAAATGAGGTTTTAAATCTCAATGAAACTCGATTGGTGAAAAATCGTCAACATGCATTAAAAGCTGTCCAAGAACAACTTTCACGGAAAAAAGGCACCCGTAGTAAGCAAGACATTCAAAAATTGCATGACAAAGTACTTGCTATTAACAACAATGGTCAAAAAATGCCTTATTACAGCTTTTTAGCTGATTATTTATCAAAAAAATTATAAATATAAAGTCAACATTATAGCTAAGAGTTACTCAATTACGAAGAGGGGTTAATTCGAATTAATCCCTCTACTCTCAACTTCAGCTCTTTGTTTACCAAATAACACCGCATAGCAGAATGTACCCCACACTGGCACGCTGATCCAATTTACTACAGCGTATTCTATCATATCACGAGCAAAGACCATTCGTTTTCTGAATATCTATCGTTAAAATCATTCAAAAACTCGCAACCTCAGCACAAAGCAAATAAATGTATTAACCATAATTAACTTAAGTCATAACGATATTCATAATGTTTTAGTATTAATGTCCTTTTAACCGAATATCTCTTAATCCATTGAAAAATAATGGTTAATATTTAATTCCATAGAAATCATATAATTGCAGTTTTAATTATAAGATATATTATTTTGGTTAAAAATAATGCTTTACAAACGATAGTGATAACTATTATCATTATCATCACTTCCTCAATACGGTTACTTAGTCACCTATTGTAAGAAGTACGACATTGCTCACATTGCTTCCAGTGTTTACTTTAGCCAGCCTCGCGCTGGCTATTTTTTTATCTGCATCAACGGCTTAATTGGTTAAAATTCCCACATCATCATTTCCTATCCATTTTCTTAACTTATCTCAAACCTACTTATTCAAATTTTTTGGATCCTATGGTTAATGGCAGCTACTTTTCTCTTTTAGCAAAATGGTTAAACTGTCATCAATACATTTAGAGCGAGTTCAACCAAGGTTGGAATCCGTACAGGAGAGAACACGATGATCTATTTACGCAAAGCAAACGAACGTGGTCATGCAAACCATGGATGGCTCGACAGTTGGCATACCTTTTCATTCTCTAGCTACTATGACGAGCAATTTATGGGCTTTTCTGCGCTGAGAGTGATTAACGAAGACTTTATTGCTGCAGGCCAAGGGTTTGGAACACATCCCCATAAAGATATGGAGATATTGACCTATGTGCTCAATGGAGCTGTTGAACATAAAGACAGCATGGGCAATATGGAGCAAATCCCTGCGGGTGAATTCCAAATCATGAGTGCAGGTACGGGTATTCGTCATTCTGAATACAACCCAAGCAATGAAGAAGAGCTACATCTGTACCAAATTTGGATCATTCCTGAAAGAACAGGTATTGAGCCACGTTATGAGCAAAAACGGTTCGATTCCAAAGATGGCAAGCAATTGGTGCTATCACCGGATGCGCGTGATGGCGCATTGAAAGTTTATCAAGATATGGAACTGTGGCGCTGGGCATTGCCTGCTAATAAAACACACACTCATAGGATTGCGGATAAACGTGTCGTGTGGATCCAAGTCGTTAAAGGGGATGTTGAAGTGAATGGCCAAAAAGCAACCACCAGCGATGGTTTAGCCATTTGGCAGGAAACTGAACTCTCCATCAAAGCGAGTGAAGATAGCGAAATTCTATTGTTTGACTTACCAGCCGCAGAATAATCATTTTCACAGCAAAAAAGGCTCTACCAACGTAGAGCCTTCAGACTGCTGACAAACATATTATGTTTGGCAGCAAGTCTAATAGGTTTTGAAGATAAATTAGGAAAATCAATCTATTGATTTTCGGCTGATAACACAAAGCGGGAAAAACCACGCTTTTATCCCGCTTTGTCAACAACCTCAAGGCTCTACCAACGTAGAGCCTTTCTGCTACTACCTACTCACAAAACCAATTACAGTTTTGGCCCTGCTTTCACCAGTGCCGCGCCTGCTGGAGTGTCCGTGTACTTATCAAAGTTGTTCACGAAACGTTCCGCTAAATCTTGCGCTTTTTCATCCCACTGTGCTTTGTCTGCATAAGTATTACGTGGGTCAAGGATATTGGTATCCACACCCGGTAATGCTGTTGGGACTTCTAAATCGAATACCGGCAGTTTAATCATGTCTGCTTTTTCGATATCGCCACTTAAGATAGCATCGATGATGGCACGTGTATCTTTGATAGAAATACGTTTACCTGTACCATTCCAACCTGTATTCACTAAGTAAGCTTTCGCGCCCACTGCTTCCATACGCTTAACTAATACTTCAGCGTATTGTGTTGGGTGCAGTGATAAGAATGCAGCACCAAAACATGCAGAGAATGTTGGAGTCGGCTCCGTCACACCACGCTCTGTACCGGCTAATTTCGCAGTAAAGCCCGACAGGAAGTGGTACTGAGTTTGCTCAGGCGTCAAACGAGAAACAGGCGGTAACACACCAAATGCATCTGCGGTTAAGAAGATAACTTTTGTTGCATGGCCTGCTTTAGAAACAGGTTTTACAATGTTTTCAATGTGGTAGATTGGGTAAGAAACACGGGTGTTTTCTGTTTTTGAACCATCATTGAAATCGACTGAACCATCAGCCAATACCACCACGTTTTCCAATAACGCATCACGTTTGATAGCGCCATAGATGTCTGGCTCAGCTTCTTTAGATAGGTTGATCGTTTTTGCGTAGCAACCGCCTTCAAAGTTGAATACGCCGTCATCATCCCAACCGTGTTCATCGTCACCAATTAACTTACGTTTTGGATCGGTAGAAAGCGTGGTTTTACCTGTTCCAGATAAACCAAAGAAAATAGCTACATCGCCTTTCTCACCGACGTTAGCGGAACAGTGCATAGATGCAATGCCTTTTAATGGCAACAGGTAGTTCATCATAGAGAACATACCTTTCTTCATTTCGCCGCCGTACCAAGAGCCACCGATCAGTTGCATGCGTTCTGTTAAGTTGAACGCAACAAAGTTTTCTGAATTCAAACCTTGTGCTTTCCAATTCGGGTTAGTGCATTTCGCACCATTCATAACGATGAAATCAGGTTCAAAACCCACTAACTCTTCATCAGATGGGCGAATGAACATGTTTTTAACGAAATGCGCCTGCCATGCAACTTCAGTGATAAAACGTACTTTTAGACGCGTGTCAGCGTTCGCACCACAGAATGCATCAATGATAAACAAACGTTTACCTGACAGTTGTTCCGTCACTAAATGTTTGAGATCCGCCCAAACTTCTTGTGACATAGGTTTGTTGTCATTTTTACCTTTACCTTGGTCTGCCCACCAAACTGTATCGCGAGTCACGTCATCACGTACAATATATTTATCTTTTGGTGAACGGCCAGTAAAGATACCAGTATCAACCGCAACAGCACCTAAAGTGGTCACTGTTCCACGTTCATAACCTTCAAGTCCTGGCTTAGTTTCTTCCGTGAATAATAGCTCGTAACTTGGGTTATAAACCACTTCAGCTACATCATGAATACCGTACTTTTCAAGTTCCTTCAGGGTAATGCTTTTAGCGCTCATTATATTGCTCCTGGTAAACATAACTAATCTGCGGATGATCATAATTCTTTACGACTAATTAACAGCGATTGCTATCAAAGAATTGAAAATGTATAATTTTTTTTAATTCATAATGAGACTTAGAGCACGTAATAATGCTTTAAAATTATAAAAAAAAGGTGCAGAATTGCACCCTTGTCACATAATTAGGTTGCTAAATCGTATCAGTGAAGTTGCTGATTTAGCTCATTATTTAACCCTTGAAGATCAGATTCAATAAATACGTAGTGTGAGCCACAAAATTCACATTCCATATCAATTTTCCCATCTTTGTGCAAAATATCGATAACATCTTCCTTAGGTAAGGTGGCTAATGTACTTTCACAACGCTCCCTTGAACAAGTACAACGAAACTCGACAGATTGTGGGTCATATAGCGTGACATCTTCTTCATGATAAAGACGATGTAAAACCTCTTTCACATCCAATGTACTCAGTTCTTGGCCCTTAATCGTGGCCGTCAGTTGCACTAAGTGGTCAAAAAAGTCATGGCTTGTGTCATTTGCTGCAGGCAAAACTTGCAACAACATGCCACCTGCACTTGGTTTCCCATCCACTTCACCCACACGGATGAATAAACGGGTTGGTAATTGCTCTGATTGGCGGAAATAGGCATCAATGCTTTCTTCGATAGAATCCCCTTCGATCGCTACAATCCCTTGATAACGTTCACCTTGACTCGGTGTAATAGTAATCACTATAAAGCCGTTACCAACCATCTGTTTCAGGGTGCTACCTGCAACAACCGGGCCATCTACACGTGCAACACCACGCATCTGTTGTAAATTATTACCGTTGATAACCGCCAAATTAACAGGGCCATCACCTTGAATTTGGACAGTAATATCGCCATCGAACTTCAACGTTGCCGTTAATAAACTGGTTGCAACAAGCAACTCTCCTAGCAAACCTTTTACCGCTGTTGGGTAGTCATGGTTTTCTAAAATATGTTCAAAAGTTTCATCAACACTAATCATTTCTCCACGAACGGAATGTTGTTCAAATAAAAAACGGTGGAGTGAGTCTTGGTTTGCCATAATATCTCTCTATTGCTCTGACTGTTGCTCAGGCCGTCATTAAGACGACTCATGAGAATTTGTTTGTTTAAACTTTAACAGAGTACGCCGTTCTTTCTTATCTGGACGTCGCTCTGGATGTGGCATCGTAAGTGCGTTCATCTTACGTGCTTGTGCCATTTTCTCTCGTTGCTCAATACTTTCTACGGTTTCACTGTACAGGGACTGTGCTTCCGGTGCGCCTTTGCGCTGGCTGCTGATCTGCAAGATTTCAACCGTACGTTCATCATTACCTTGCCGAAGTTTAACGACCCCATGCAGCTCAACAATTTTCCCAGGCTTAGTTCTTTGCCCATTGTAATGGACTTTACCGCCTTCAATCATTTCACGGGCGACGGCACGCGTTTTATAGAATCGCGCAGCCCACAGCCATTTATCAAGGCGAACAGGTTCTATAGTGGATTGATTCATGGGGCCTCCTCGACATAAGTCTGAATCAAACTAAGAAGAGGCTCCCTCTATTTTCGGGATGATACTATCGACGATAGGGAGGGGGATTAGCCTCAAAGCATTTATCATAATATTCTGTGATATTACGCAAACGCTTCTTATTATTCAAAACACGTAGCACAATCAACGAACCATTTAACAGCGCACACACCAACAAAAACAGTATAAAAAGCGCACTACATATATACTGAGATACCACTTTTGCATTGGGTTCTTCATGCAACACAATCTGCAATGTGCCATTGGCATCTACGGATAAACGAGTAATAACCCCTTCAATATTGAACGGTGTATTGATCAGAAGATTTGATAACCTTTGCAGCTCTTGCCAGCGCTGTAATGGCGATTGCTCATTAAAAGAAATTCCCGGTATCGAATCGACTAAAGGCTTATTTTCATCACTAATTAATAAAACACCGCCAGGGGGCGGACTATTAATCTTGCGCACTTCTCTGTCTATTTCTGTACTGATAAAATCATATATGGTGTCTTCCACGATGTTTTCCAAGGCCTCAGCACTGCCTGCACGTAATAAAACATGAGCCCCTTTTAATTTCCCTGCGGACGCTTTTTTTACTAAAGTAGGCCAATCCTCTGTACTTCCTAGGTTAGTCAGCGCATTTTTTAGTTTTAGGCAGTTATCAGAATTATGGCACAGTTGTTCTGCGCCCATAATAATAGCTGAAAAATCAAAGATAATATTCATCCCTGATTTCATAATATCGCGCTGTAATCTTGGGTTAACGCCTACCGAGTTTTTATCTGGATGCAACTGGCTTTTGACGGTATCAAGCAATGTTATTGAGCGCTCAACAACTTCCGATTGGGGCTCGGTCAATAAACTAACATCATTCCAATAAATACCTGAGCAATCAAACGGCACAAATTGTGCTTGGTTTTCTTTATTCAAATTTGGAGGGCGGTAACACATCCCTTTCCCTTGGGCAACTAATGTATCCCCAATTTTTATTGGCCGAGAAACAAGATCATTAGGGCTATCAACCTTAATTTTCTCTGTGCCACCTAACCAAGCAAAACCGAGTTTTATCGGTAACCCCATCGGTTGATAGGCAAATATCAGAGTCATCGTTAACAATGCCCCAACTAACATCAATACATTCTTTTTGAACCGCTTGTATGGGTAATAACGTTCTTCTTCATGCAAAGAAAGGTACTTGCCGTGCTTAACTACCTCACCAGTCGTATAAAAATCAATATTAACAGCTTGATTCTCTTCGTATTTTAAATAATTTGCCCAATGGCTGGGGTAGTGCAAGTCAATACCTGCAATAGACGTATTTGTGGAATATTTTTTATCAAGCTCACCATAGAGTTCCCAGCGCTTTGGCTGACCGTGAATACATTGAATATCTTGATATTTTCGAGGAAACATCCTAGAGCGAAAGAGAACAAGTAACCCAATAACAAACGTAATCATGGTAATCACTAACCCCGATTCCTGTAATAACGGAATTGAAACGAGGGTTAAATAACCAAATAAAAAACTCAGGCAAATAATTGCGGCGCCAAGCCAACCTGTAGAATGGTGTAACCTATGCTCTTCAAGCGTCTCTTTACGAACTTTCAATCGCTCAATACTATGTTCACCACGTTCTTGAATCGCCGCATCAGACCATGTTGAGTCGCTTGGTACACCTGTTTGCCATTCACCACTGAAATCCTTCAACGAATGGCTGTTCATTGAAATGATCAAGGGTAAGTGGTCAGTTTCTACAATCTCCATGACATTTTGGCGTTGCAAAAAAGGTTCAAGCTGCGAAGGGAGCTGAACCTCAATGGTATCAATGAAATAGCGCCAGCTATTCCCCTGTTCTTGACGTAAGTTAAAACGCGTTAATGAATGACAAACCGTGGCAATTATTGAATTTTTTTTGATTTGCCATGGATATTGAGAAGTATTTATTGATATAGCAGCGCAATAATTCAAATACTGGGAGATGGTTTGGTAATCTGAATCAATCATTTTCCTAAATGATGGTGACGCAACAGAAGGTATTTGATAGACGCCAGAACGCCGCCCCCGCCTAAAAAATAGGAAGGAAGCCATTATAGTTAGGCTAATAACAATTATAGCCGTTATAATGACATGGTTCAGCATTGTTTCCCCAATGAAAAATGAATAAGAAAAGCATATCAGCCCTCACACTTCCTAAAAATAAGCCGATTCCTATTCTATTTGTGGTTTTTATTTTAAATTACAACACCTTGTAAAAAATGTTTTATTTATTTACCCATATTATTTGTTTGAGCCGATTATACTAACAGCATTTTATCTACTCGATAATATCTATCATTTTATTTTGATATAGGTCATAGTTGTATGATGATTTCAAAATACAGACCGAGCTAGATAAACTGTGTCCTGTAAATCAATGAAATAGGCTTTTAGCAATAGATTTTACTCATCCTGTTCGGAAATCGTTATGACAGAGTTAAAAAAACCTAAAATCTTGAATATTCAAGATGTTGCTCAATCAAAATTATTCAGCATTCAATCAGTTGACCTCGAATTTAGCAATGGTGAAAAACGAGTCTATGAAAGAATGCGGCCCGCAAAACGCGAAGCGGTTCTTATCGTTCCTATCATGGGTGATAACCTCATTCTCATTCGCGAATACGCTGTCGGGATTGAAAGCTATGAATTAGGCTTTCCCAAAGGTGCTATCGACCCCGGTGAAATCGCCATTGAAGCAGCCCAGCGTGAACTCAAAGAAGAAATTGGTTATGGCGCTAATCACATTGTTCAGCTCGCCAAACTGACAATGTCACCCTCATACTTTTCGAGTAAAATGAATATTCTTATCGCTCAAGACTTATACAGCGAAAAACTCGAAGGAGATGAGCCTGAGCCTCTACAGCAAGAACTATGGCCAATATCTCGAATGATGGAATTACTAGAACACCCAGATTTCAACGAAGCTCGGAATATTAGCGCACTTTTCTATCTAGAACGTTACTTAAAAAGTATTAAGTAAAAATACGTTTTATTGTATCAGCGGAATGTTATTTCCATAACCCATCATATGTGTGGCTATGTAACCCACTGATATATTAGTTTTCTCTATAGAAAACACCCCATGTTTAAAATCAACAATGGGGTGCTAATGGTGAAAACTTAGCCAACAATAACGTTAAAATAACTCTTGGCTAACCCCACCTTCCGTAGAAATTGTCGTACCCACCTCTTGAACTGCATGTTCTTTCGGTTCAGTTCCTTCAATAAAATACTCACGGCGGGAAGAACCTAATTGACCTGTTCGGCTATCAATGGATACAGAAATAACCCCCTTAGGCGGCTTCATTGTTTTGACTGGCACCCCGGCCAAAATTGACTTCATAAAGTCGTCCCACATTGGTTGTGCGCTTTTCGCGCCAGCTTCACCGCGGCCTAATGTACGCCTATTATCATCAAAACCTATCCATGCAGAAGCAACAACATCTGGGCCATAACCAGAGAACCAAGCATCTTTCGAGCTATTCGTGGTTCCTGTTTTCCCACCAATATCACGCCGACCACCTAAGTCTCTCGCTGCACGCCAACCGGTACCAGACCAACCGGGCTCACCATAGATATTGGTCATCATCGCATCCCTAATTAAGAATGCGAGTGGGGTATTAATCACATGAGGTGCATATTGGTCAGCGGAGCTCCCATTTAGGTCAGCTGCCGTTGTTAGCTCCATTGTTGGCTCTTGTATCACCGTATTGTCGGACTGTGTCACTTCTTCGGTAGAGTCATCATCAATACCTTTGCTCGCAATAGTGCGCTCGGTATCCCCATAAATCACAGGAATATCCGTGCAATCAGGGCATGCTATTTTAGGATTGGCTTCGAAAATAACCTCATCATTATGATTTTCGATCTTCGAAATATAGTATGGGTCAATCAAATACCCGCCATTGGCCATGACGGCATACCCACGAACCATTTGCATTGGTGTAAATGATGGCGCACCTAACGCTAATGCCTCTGTACGGTTAATATTTTCCGCAGGGAAGCCAAAACGTGTCAGATAATCAGCGGCATAATCCACACCCATGGCTCTCATCGCACGAACCATCACGACGTTTTTTGATTGACCTAAACCTTGGCGTAACCGAATAGGTCCATCATATCGAGGTGGTGAATTTTTAGGGCGCCAATCAGAACCAGCGCCCGCATCCCAACGGCTAATCGGCACATCATTAAGTAATGATGACAAAGTCAGGCCTTTATCCATCGCGGCTGTATACAAGAAAGGTTTAATATTCGAACCCACTTGTCGCAATGATTGGGTGACCCGGTTGAATTCACTCATATTGAAGTCAAACCCACCAACAAGTGCAATAATTGCACCGTCATTTGGGTTTAAGGCAACAAATGCCGCATTCACATCAGGTACTTGCCCTAACCACCAGTTATCTTTAACTTTTCTAACCCAAATTTGCTCACCCACCTGCATGACTGCGTTTACAGCTCTTGGCGCGGCACCTTGTTGAGTATCTGAAATAAATTTACGCGCCCAACGCACTCCGGTCATCGTAATAGGGATTTGCGAACCATCAGCTAACATCACTTGTGCTTCTGAAGCGGTGGCAGATGTGACGACAGCTGGCATTAAAGGACCATAGGTAGGCATTTTTTTCAATTTTTCGACAATCTGCTCTGCTGTCCAAGCCGTTTCATTCTGTTTCCATAAAACTTCAGCAGGGCCGCGATAACCATGACGCGTATCGTAGTCGATCAAATTATTACGAACTGCCGTTGTGGCAGCTTCCTGATCTTTACGGATCACCGTAGTGTAGACTTTATATCCATCGGTATAGGCATCTTCGCCATATTTATCAAACAGGGTTTGACGCGCCATTTCGGCTAAATACGGCGCAGAAAAATCGATTTTCGGCGCATGATACGAAGCCACTATTTTTTCATTTTTTGCTTGTTCATACTGGTCTTGAGTAATGTACTTTTCCTCGAACATACGAGAAAGGACCACATTACGACGGCTTACCGCACGATCATAAGAGTACAGCGGGTTAAATGTAGAAGGTGCTTTTGGTAAACCCGCAATCATCGCAATTTCACTGAGGGTCAACTCATCCACTGTCTTACCAAAATAAACGTATGCAGCCGCCCCGACGCCATAAGCACGGTTACCTAAATAAATTTTATTCAGGTACAGCTCCATGATTTCATCTTTAGTAAAAAGCTGCTCAATGCGAATAGCCAAAAATGCCTCTTTAGCTTTACGCATCAAGGTTTTTTCAGGACTTAAATAAAAGTTTCTCGCGAGCTGCTGCGTGATCGTACTCGCCCCCTGGGAGGCGTGACCAGATGATGCCATTACGGTAACTGCACGGAAAATACCAATAGGATCAATCCCATGGTGGTCATAAAAACGGCTATCTTCAGTGGCGATAAACGCTTTTATCATTAAAGGAGGGATTTCGGCCAGCGGCAAAGGAATACGACGTTTTTCCCCATATTGGGCAATCAATTCGTTATCCGCACTGTATACCTGCATTGGAATTTGCAGACGAATGTCCTTCATTGTTGCTACATCAGGTAACTCACCTTCAACATATTTATACATGCCATAAATCGAGGCGGTTCCCAAAAAAATGCAACAGAAAACAAGAATAAAAAAATATTTTACGAACTTCACCGGAAAATTCCCATGCTCGACTAACAAGAGGGTTTAGATATCACTAACACACAGTATAAAGCTTATACAGCACAATAGAAAACGTAATTTATTTGTTAATGATAAGGAAATTAATTATGTATACATCAAAATGGAACATTGGGATCGACCTATATCAAGATAGAATGCAGCTAGTCGCTGCAAAGCGGCGCAGACAATATTGGCACTTATGTGAATGTTGGCAACAACAATTACCATTCGAGCTGACGGATAGTTCTAGCCATGAACAATATAAAATTTTACTGAATATTTTATTACAATGGCGTCAGAAATTACCTAAAAAGTGTTCTGTCTCCTTCGCATTACCCGCTGTTCGCACAATAAAACAACAAATTTCATTACCAAGTGAAATCAATTTACCACAGCCAGAACTCGGTTGGTATTTACAATCTCAAGCTGAAAAACGTTTTGCTATGCACGCCCAAGAGCTAGTTATCGACTATCGTGTCATCAAGCAACAAGTTTATTTTAATGGGGCTCGCCAGTCAGATATTACTTTTTGGCAAAACCTACTTACAGAAAGCGGGTTCAACCTGCTGGCTATTGATGTCGCCCCCATAGCTTTACGCTATGTGGCAAGAAATGCGGGTTTACCCGATGAATGTTGGGTTGTTCATTATCGTCAAGGTGAATGGCTTTGGTCAGGGCCAATTAGCCAGCCAGCGAATTATAACCATTTGCAAGATACCGATATCCCAACAATTTCTCATTTACTGCCCTTTCTTGATCAAGAAAACACCTCTCCCACCTCACCTATCTACCTCATTACAGACCATCAGCATACTCATCGTACTACTGAGGCAGCTCATCTCTGGGAATTACGCCAAGCTTTTCAACAGAGTAATATTAAATTACCCCAATTGCTGGGAGATTTTGTGATTGCGGCTGGTCTTGCTTTACGTCATGGAGATATTTAACTGATGGAACTATACCAAGTTAATTTTCTCCCTTGGCGCCAACGGCAAATAAAAAAGAAGATCCGAGCGTTTTTACTTTTTTGTTCTGTGATTTGCTGCTCGGTGATTACAGCATGTATATTTTTATTTATTTTTCAACACATTGAGATAGAAGACCTAAAAAACAGAAAGCATAATAACCAACTGCAATACGAACAGATACAACAATTAACATTGCAAATCACAGATCAACAAACACAAATTAATCGTTTAATGAACCAAAAAAGAAAGATAGATAACATTATGGTAAATAACCAATTTTTACTTGGTCTCTTACAAAATCTTTCAACTATAACTCCCCCCAGAAGCTGGCTAACAAATCTACAGTTAATGAATAACAAAATAGAAATCAAAGCTAACAGCTATGACTTTCAAGATATCAACTCGCTCGGCCTACAACTTAAAAATCATCCTGGTTTGAGTGACATTCAATTGAAAAAAATCAGCCGAGTGAATCAGTTAAACCGTTTACATCTAACAGCCAAATATCAAGGGGGCCTCGATGAGTGAATCAACACATTCTTTTTGGTATCGCCCATTTTGGCAACAAACTCTACCTGTTTGGTTCTTAATTGCGCTTTGTATCTCAATGGGGTATTTTTTACACTGGAAGGAAAATCAAAATAAAATCATGGAATTAGATACTGAAAACCTGAATTTAATTGAAGCCATCGCAAAAGAAACAAAAATCATCCACCGCTCACCTTCATTACAACAGCTTGAAAAACAAGCTCAATTGTTAAAACAATACGTTAATATTCAAGAAGCGCCTCTTGAATCCCTTACGCAGTTAAATACCTTACTCTCACATTCATCTGTCACACTTAACCAGTTACAACCAACTGATATCAATACCTATTTCATGGAACTTCAGGGCACTTTCATTCCTATTTATCACGTTATAGAACAGCTTCTTACCCTTCCTCAAACACAAAAATGGCATTTCCATGATATAAAAATATATTTAAAACAAGGGATTATCGTTACCACCATCTCATTTTCATTATTCAACAACTCTCTCGCTATCAAGGATGATAACCATAATGAATAGTTCACTAATTAACATTCCCAAAGTGATTGTTGTGGGGCTCTTCTTTCTATTTTCATTTTTAGTCTCTGCCGAAGAGATTCGAGATCCCTTTGCACCACTAACGCCACCTTTTACAACAGAAAATCACCTCAACTCAGAGACAGTAGTCGCACCGATAACGCCAAATAAAACATCACTAACCGAAAAAATATTTAAATTAGTCTCAATCAATGTCGAAGAAGTTCATCATCTATTAGAGCATTCAGGTACTTCGTTATTATCAAAAAATGCATCTATCCATCACGATATCACGACAAACAGTCTCATTATTAAAGATAGTCCAGAGCGGTTAGCACTGATTGATGAGTGGATAAAACATAAAGATAAGCCGAATAAACAAGTGCAAATCACCGCACATATCATTAGTAGCAGCCGAACTGCATTACAAGAATTGGGTTTAGAGTGGGGAATGATGACAGGGGGAAATCTGACCACTAATCATTTAAATCGCTACAACCGTTACTCTTCAACATCAGGGCAATTTTCCTTCAACGTTCTTAGCCTTAGTGATGGTTTACTTGAAATGAAACTAAAAGCATTAGAAAAAGAAAATCTGCTTTCTATTATTGCAAGTCCTCGCTTAGTTGCTTCACATCAACAAGCCGCAAGTATTCAGCAAGGTACAGAGATCCCCTACGTCACCAGTAGTGAAAAGAAAACTCACGTACAATTTAAAGACGCTGTACTGGGGATGGATGTCACACCTTCCATTGCACGTGATGAAAAAATTGAGTTAATCCTTAAAATTAGCCATAACTCGCCTGATACGGCACTCACAAGCAGTCAACATCATCACTTGGCCATCAATAAGCAAGAAATCGCCACAACCGTCACCATCAAAAATAACGAAACCCTTATTCTTGGGGGGATTTTTCAGCAAAAACAAGAAAAAACAGAGATGGGGTTACCTTTTTTATCCCATATCCCTTTCTTAGGGGCATTATTTACAAATACGGCAGAGCATACAGATAAGCGTGTCCTTATTGTTTTTATAACACCAAAACTTATCAATATTTAATATGGGGAAAATAACACATATACTTCAACTAGTTGAATACGCAATAAGTCAAAGATGACAAAAAAAAATATTTTTTATGCCATAAACCTACCGGATAAATTTGACGCTGGCGTCGTTTTAGCATACAAGGTTATCCATTGAGTGTTCTAACTATCCGTAGATTAAAGAACAAGCTGTCAGTCGCTTATAAAACAGCCACAATTAATGTTGCTCTACACTTAACAGAAATAGCTAGCTAATACTAATAGCTAAAAACTGTTAAAAACCATGATAAACAAGGCACTAGACAACATAGACGGCTCAAATATCGAAACCTGTAATTTGAAATATGGCACTTTGCATGCTTAGTGCCATATTTATATAGTTGCAATTCAGGTTGATGTATTGAGATAATTTTCTTATCTGATCTCACATCATCACTTATGAGGTTTCAGTTTAGGTCCCGCCGCTAATCTGATTGGCGGGGCGGGTAATCATTAACGAATAATCGTAGTAATACCAAAAAACATGGCAGAGAAACGCAATATCTTTCTGGTTGGACCAATGGGTGCTGGCAAAAGTACTATTGGCCGTCAGTTGGCTCAACAGCTTAATATGGAGTTTTTCGACTCTGATCACGAGATAGAAAAACGCACTGGCGCGGATGTAGGCTGGGTATTCGACCTTGAAGGCGAAGAAGGCTTTCGCGATCGCGAAGAAAAAATCATCAATGAGCTTACAGAGAAACAAGGCATTGTATTAGCAACGGGCGGTGGCTCTGTTAAGTCCAAAGAGACCCGTAACCGCTTATCCGCTCGCGGTGTCGTTGTTTATCTTGAGACCACTATTGAGAAGCAACTATCTCGTACACAACGTGACAAAAAACGTCCACTGCTACAAGTTGACGAACCCGCACGTGAGGTACTTGAGAAACTGGCTGACGAACGTAATCCTATGTATGAAGAAATTGCTGATATTACTATTCATACTGATGAGCAAAGCGCAAAAGTTGTTGCCAGCCAAATCATTGAACTATTAGAAAAAAACTAATTATTCATGGCGTTATTTTCAAAAATGAACTCAAGGTGGTAAAGCAAGATGGAAAAAGTCACCGTCACTCTAGGCGAACGTAGTTATCCAATCAATATTGCACCCGGCTTATATCAACAAACGGGGGCGTTTTGGCCATTAACTGCGGGTCAACGAGCAATGGTTGTGACAAATGAAACTCTTGCACCTATTTATCTCGATAAGATAAAGAATGCCCTTGAATCTTCAGGCGTAAAAGTTGATACCATCATTTTACCCGATGGTGAACAATACAAATCATTATTCATTATGAATGATGTATTTACCGCATTACTTGAAAAACACCATAACCGTGACACCACCCTCATCGCTCTTGGTGGGGGCGTCATTGGCGACCTTACAGGCTTTGCTGCAGCAAGCTATCAGCGTGGCGTGCGTTTTATTCAAGTCCCTACAACCTTATTATCTCAAGTGGATTCTTCTGTCGGTGGTAAAACCGCCGTCAATCATCCATTAGGGAAAAATATGATCGGTGCATTTTATCAACCGGCTTCTGTTGTGGTTGATCTCAACTGCTTGAAAACACTTCCACCAAGAGAACTCGCCTCCGGCTTAGCCGAAGTCATTAAATACGGCATTATCCTCGATAGTGAGTTTTTTAGCTGGCTAGAAGAGAATATTGATGCTCTCCTCTCTCTTGATGACCAAGCGATGGCCTACTGTATTCGCCGTTGTTGTGAACTAAAAGCACAAGTCGTTGCTGCGGATGAAAAAGAAACTAGTGGGTTACGTGCACTATTAAACTTAGGTCATACTTTTGGGCACGCTATCGAGGCGCATATGGGTTATGGCGTCTGGTTACATGGTGAAGCTGTAGCCGCTGGTATGGTCATGGCAGCAAAAACAGCTGAATTGCTTGGTCAATTTACTCCTGAACAAACTCAGCGGGTAGTCACACTTTTAAAGCGTGCATCACTTCCCGTCAAAGGCCCTTCACAAATGAAGCCCGATGATTATCTTCCACATATGATGCGGGATAAAAAAGTGATGGGTGGAAAACTGCATTTAATTTTACCTACCACAATCGGCCATTCGGAAATGCGTTCAGATGTTGATACGCAAACTGTCATTGCGGCAATATCATCCTGTATGCCATAAAACGAAGAAAAAACCGAATATTTACTGACGTTTTAAAATGTTACTGGTAGATGTTCGCTAAAGTCGTTAAATTATACGGTATGCCTACACCTATAGACGAAACTCTGAAAAGCATATTATCAATACCACTTTGGCTAGCGTGGTATTACGAAAGGATATATGCTTTAAAAATAAGCAGCAATGTCCTGCTTGGTCGTTAAGAGGTTGTACTGATAAGAGACATTTTATCTCTACTATAGGCAAATTTTATTCGGGAGAGGAAAATGGACGAATTTAAACCAGATAACCAGCCTCAAGGTCAAAATGACCTTAGGCCAGATACATCAGATAGACCGACAGGGCGTTCACGCCAATCATCTGCTGCAAAACCTAAAATTGCACTCTCACGCCAACATATCATGATCGGCGTGGGTGTCTTAGTTTTATTGCTGCTCATTATTGCTATCAGCTCAGCGTTAAAAGCCCCTACAGAGCATGAAAAGCAACAAACAACGGGTGCAAATAATTCACAAAATATCGACTTATCGGGCTCCTCATCGTTGACAAACTCACAAGGTCAAACGCTATCAGGGCAACCACAAGAAATTACAGGTTCACAAATTACGCCAACGCCAACCCAAGGAGAGCCTCAAACTCAACCAAATGGTCTGGGAGAGCGAATCGAAATACCTGGCGATGTGGTTGATGCCTTAAATCAAGGCCAAGTTTCGGTACCAGGTACTAACCAGCCACAAAATACGGCACCGTTAACGCCACCACCGGTTAAACCTGTCGAACAACAACCTGCCGTCAAACCAGTGGCGCCAGAAAAAACACCTGTAAAACCCGTTGAGCAAAAACATCCTGTGCAGACTAAACAGCCAGCGAAATCTACATCAACGGCGAGTAGCCAGGGTAGCAATATCATGTCTGCGCCAGCAGGTAGCTACACATTACAGCTTAGCAGCGCAAGCCGTTCTGATACACTGGAAGCTTTTGCAAAAGAAAACAAGCTGGCCAATTACAAAGTCTATAAAACGATACGTAATGGGCAAACCTGGTATGTTCTTATTCACGGGAATTATAGTTCAGTGACCGATGCCAAAAATGCAATAGGAACCTTACCTGCTGCAGTGCAAGCGAAAAAACCGTGGGTTAGAAATATGAAACAAGTCAAACAGGATCAAAAATAACAACGTTTTTCCCCGGGCGCATTATGTTGTCCTGACAGAGTATAAATGCAGTTACTCTAAACGATTGTAATAATAAGACGGCATGAAAAAAAAACGCGCTTTTTTAAAATGGGCTGGGGGTAAATACCCCCTTGTGGAAGAAATCAAAAAACACCTTCCACAAGGTGATTGCTTAATTGAACCTTTTGTTGGTGCGGGGTCAGTGTTTTTAAACACCAGTTACGATTCCTACATACTGGCAGATATTAACAGTGACCTCATCAACCTCTATAATACAGTTAAAGATAATACTGATGCTTTCATTGAAGAAGCCCAGCAAATCTTCACACCTGAATATAATACTTCCGAACAATATTATTTAATGCGTGAAGCCTTTAACCAATCGACCGATACTGAGAAACGCAGTGTCCTTTTTTTATACTTAAACCGCCACTGCTATAATGGGTTATGCCGCTATAATTCTCGTGGTGAATTTAACGTTCCCTTCGGCCGCTATAAAAAACCCTATTTCCCGAAAGAAGAATTACTGTGGTTTGCTGAAAAATCACAAAATGCGACATTTATAACTCAGCATTATGGTGAAACGTTGCTCAATGCAAAAGAGGGGGCTGTTGTCTACTGTGACCCTCCTTACGCACCTTTATCAGATACAGCTAATTTTACGGCGTACCACACGAATTCCTTTAATTCGCTTGAACAACAAAACTTAGCTATTTTGGCACAAAAATTATCAACAGAAAGCAAAATCCCTGTCTTGATCTCAAATCATGATACCCCGATGACAAGAGAGTGGTATTATCAAGCTCAGTTACATATTGTAAAAGTACGTCGCACCATTAGTAGAAATATATTAAACCGGACAAAAGTTAATGAGTTACTGGCATTATATCCGGGTATACCTAATAGCCTTTCTCCTAGACAAACGGATAAGAAAAAAATGCAGCGCCCTGTACCTAGTGCTGAATGGCTCTCAGATAACGATTAATAATCGGAGACAATTATGAAAAACTTTCTCATTGCCCCATCTATTTTATCTGCTGACTTTGCCCGTTTAGGCGAAGATACTGCCAAAGTTCTGGCCGCTGGTGCCGATATCGTGCATTTTGACGTTATGGATAACCATTACGTGCCCAACTTGACGTTTGGGGCGCCTATCTGTAAAGCGCTGCGAGACTATGGAATTACCGCCCCCATCGATGTTCATTTAATGGTCAAACCGGTCGATAGAATCATCCCAGACTTCGCTAAAGCAGGGGCAACTCATATCAGTTTCCACCCAGAGGCCAGTGAACATGTTGATCGCTCATTACAATTAATTCGCGAAAATGGCTGTACTGCAGGGCTAGTATTTAATCCAGCAACTCCACTAAGCTACCTTGATTATGTCATGGATAAAGTTGACATGATCCTGCTAATGTCCGTCAATCCAGGCTTTGGTGGCCAATCCTTTATCCCACAAACTCTCAATAAATTGCGCCAAGTCCGTAAACTCATTGATGAAAGTGGCTATGATATCCGTTTGGAAGTCGATGGCGGGGTTAAAGTTAATAATATTGCCGAAATTGCAGCAGCAGGTGCCGATACTTTTGTTGCAGGTTCCGCAATCTTCGATCAACCAGACTATAAAACCGTCATTGATGCAATGCGTAGCGAATTACAAAAGGTATCTCAATGACTGACATGGTATTAGAGAATATCAAAGCAATAGCTTTCGATTTAGACGGCACTCTTGTAGACAGCGCAGATGGCTTAGCTGAAGCCATCGACAACATGCTAAAAGAACTTGGCTTTTCACCCGCAGGTAAAGAGCGTGTCTCTATTTGGGTTGGTAATGGCGTGGATGTTTTAGTTGAACGCGCGCTTTCTTGGGCTGGTGCCCAAATAACACCCGAGTTACAAAAAGCTGCGCGAGCTAGCTTCGATAAATTCTATGCCATTTCTGTCACAACTGGCAGCGAACTATTCCCTGAAGTGAAAGAAACCTTAGAGCAACTAGCAAAATATGGCCTCCCAATGGGCATTGTGACCAATAAGGCCACACCATTTATTGCACCGCTCTTGAAGAAATTAGGTATTGAACACTACTTTTCTCTTGTCTTGGGTAGCGATGACGTCAAAGCTTTGAAACCACATCCCGCTCCCCTCTACTTAACGATGGGAACATTCGGTTTACGTAAAGAAGAATTGCTTTTTGTCGGCGATTCTCGTAATGATATTATTGCAGCGAAAAACGCTGAATGCCCGTGTGTCGGTCTGACCTACGGTTATAACTATGGTGAATCTATTGCACTGAGTGAACCGAACTGTGTATTAACACATTTTTCTGATTTATTACCTGCAATTGGGTTATCTGAAATAAAATAAGCAAGGACATAACTAAATGAGCACTCCCACTGAAAATTTAAAGCACCCCCAAAAACCAATCGTATTCAGCGGCGCACAGCCTTCCGGTGAATTAACCATCGGTAACTATATGGGTGCATTACGTCAGTGGGTACAAATGCAAGATGACTACGATTGCATTTACTGTATCGTTGACCAGCACGCAATTACCGTTCGCCAAGACCCTATCGAACTGCGTAAAAGAACTCTCGATACACTCGCGCTTTATTTAGCCTGTGGCATTGACCCGAAAAAAAGTACCATTTTTGTACAGTCACATGTGCCGCAACATGCCCAATTGAGCTGGGCGCTTAACTGCTACACCTATTTCGGTGAATTGAGCCGTATGACTCAATTTAAAGATAAATCAGCGCGCCATGCAGAAAATATCAATGCCGGCCTATTTGACTACCCAGTATTAATGGCTGCGGATATTTTAATTTATCAAACAAATCAAGTGCCTGTTGGTATTGACCAGAAACAGCATCTTGAATTGAGCCGAGATATTGCTCAACGCTTCAATGCCATTTATGGTGATATTTTCACAGTACCCGATCCATTCATTCCAACTGGTGGTGGTGCTCGTGTTATGGCATTACAAGATCCAACCAAGAAAATGTCTAAGTCCGATGATAACCGTAACAACGTTATCGCCTTATTAGAAGACCCGAAATCTGTCGTGAAAAAAATCAAACGCGCAATGACTGACTCCGAAGAGCCACCGCGTATTCGTTATGATTTAGAAAATAAGCCAGGTGTTTCTAATTTATTAGACATTATGTCAGGCGTGACTGGCAAAAAAATTGCAGAACTTGAAACCGAATTTGAAGGGCAAATGTACGGTCATCTTAAAGGCGCTGTGGCTGAAGCCGTTTCCGGTATGTTGACCACACTGCAAACTCGTTATCATGAATTCCGTAATGATGAAGCGTTGCTCAACCAAATTATGGATGAAGGCGCAACGAAAGCAGCTGCACGTGCACAAGAAACCCTAGATAAAGTTTACGAAGCAATTGGTTTTGTTAAACGCCCACAACGCTAGCCAAATAAAAAGCGCTTACTCATCAATGGGTGAGCGCTTCCATTAATACATAATCAATTTTTTTCACAAACTCCTTCTATTTTTCTATCTGGAGTCCCCCCATCTTTATCTATTAAATACCTTATCTATTGATTTTAAATTATTTAATTAATAATAAGGGCACCCTATGTTATTCAAAAACAAACATGCTATTGTTCAAGGCGGCTCACGTGGTATTGGTGCGGCTATTGTGAAAAAACTCGCCAGAGACGGGGCCAATGTTACTTTCACCTATGCCTCATCAGATGAAAATGCAAAATTATTGATCACTGAAACAGCGCAATTTCCCGGTAAAGTCATGGCTATCAAAGCCAATAGTGCTAATGAGTATGAAATTACAGCAGCAATCAAACAGTCATTTGATAAGTTTGGATCTATTGATATTTTAATTAACAGTATTGGTATTCTTGAATTTGGTTCAGTAGAAACCCTCTCTCTAGAGTCATTTGATCGTTCCTATTCCCTAAATGTACGCAGCTTATTTATTGCCAGCCAATCCGCATTAGCGGTTATGAATGATAATGGACGAATAATTCACATTGGCAGTGTCAACTCAGAGCGAGTGCCATTTGAAGGCGGGTCTGCCTACGCGATGAGTAAATCAGCCATCATTGGCTTAACAAAAGGCATGGCTAGAGATGTGGCTTCAAGAGGGATAACGGTCAATAACGTTCAGCCAGGCCCCGTAAATACAGATATGAACCCAGAACAAGGCGAGTTTGCAGAGAGTCTGAAACAAATAATGGCCTTAAAACGCTACGCTAGTGCTGATGAAATTGCTGATTTTGTATTGTACTTAGCTAGCCCTGCTGCTGCTTATATCACGGGAGCAAATTTAAATATTGATGGTGGATTCACAGCTTAGTCTTCGCTTTTGCTTATAACAAAAAAACGGGATATTTTTCCCGTTTTTCATTAACCAATGAGTTTAACTTTAATTATTGAAAATCTTTGTCGGTATATAACTGAGTTGCTTTTACACCTTCAATATTTTTCGCACCACCTAACATCATATTGATAGATAATTCTTTATTTAATTGCTGAATGACAGAATTAACCCCTTCTGCACCACCTAAATTTAATCCATAAAGAATAGGACGGCCTACAGCCACAACATCAGCACCACTCGCTAAAGCTTTAAATACATGTGAACCACGGCGTACACCACTGTCAAAAACAATAGGAACACGTTTATTCACTACTTTTGCAATTGACGGCAACACATCAAAAGATGCAGGACCACTGTCTAATTGACGACCACCATGATTAGACACCCAAATAGCATCCGCGCCAGCTTTTATCACAACATCAGCATCTTCAGGTGATTGAATACCTTTGACAATAACCGGTAAACCTGACAATTTTTTCACATATTGAATATCTGCTGGCGTAAATGCTTGCTTCGCTTGCGCATAAATTTCACTGATCCCAGCACCTTTACCTGTTTTCGAGCCATCGCTATTTTGCTGAGCAAATAGTTCTAAATTGGCAAAACCTAACGGAAACTGAAAATTATTACGAATATCATCTTCACGATATCCACCAACAGGTGAGTCCACCGTCAAAATGATCGCTTTAGCACCACTTTCTTTAGCCCGTTTCAACGTAAATTCATTGAAAGCCTCGTTTTTACTCATATACAGCTGAAAAAAGAATGGGTTATTTCCCGAAACTTCCGCAACTTCTTCAATAGTTTTATTGCCATAAGTACTGAGAGTAAAAATAGAACCTGCTTTAGCCATACCTTTTGCAGTCGCTATTTCACCCTCTTTATGAGCGAGACCTTGAGCCGCCATCGGCGCCTGAATAATCGGTGTTTTAAGTTTAATACCTAAAAAATCAGTTGATAAATCAATATCTGAAATTTCAATACCTTGCATCACACGTGGCATAATGTATTTTTTATCAAAATGCTGCGTATTTTTATTTAAATTCAGCTCATCTTCAGCACCACCACGGATGTAGCCAAAAGCGCCTTTTTCCATATTTTTTGCCACTTGGCTTTCTAGCTCATCCAAATTGACAATTTTAATTGGGCCTTCTTTATCGCTCGCTTTATATTCAGCAGCTTGAGCCGTCCCTAATGTTAAAGCAACAGCTAATAGTGTTGATGTCACAACGGTATTTTTTTTGAAATTCAACATGATTAATCCTTTACTTTCTTGTACTTATTACCACAAATTATTGTTTAATGGCTTCTGCCTGGATCTTGATAGTGACATTCTGAGTCATACCATCTTTCACTAAGAAATCGATACCCCACTGTGTACGATCAATAGTTGCTTCAAAATCACCACCACAAACATCCGCTTTAAAAATTGGGCTGAAGTAACAACCAAACTTTGTTGTTTTTAATTGAATAGGGTGTGATTCGCCTTTCATTGTCAGTACACCGTCAATAGAAACAGGCTTGTTATCAACGAAATTCCATTTAGACGACTTAAATTCAATCGTTGGGTACTTGGCAACATCTAACATATCTGCACTTTTGATATGATTGTCGAATGCAGGTAAACCTGTATTTAATGTTTCCGCAGGGATGATAACATTCACGCTACCTGTTTGTTTTTCCAGAGAATAAGTCATATCGCCCGTAATATTATGAAATCCACCGCTATTGGTTGAAGTATTAAAATGGTCAATATAGAACACCGCTTTCGTATGCGTTGGGTCTAATTTATAGTCAGCCGCCTGAGCGGTTCCAAAAACAAATAAAGATGCCAATAAAGGTAAAGCTAGCTTTTTCATGTACGTTCCTTAAACTTTAAGTGCAAATAAACTGCCCTTATTCGTGATAAAGGCAGCCTTATTTCATTTCGTGAGTTAAATATCGTGAGTATTTCTTTAATTAACGCTCTGAATCTAATTGTTCATTATTTTTCAGAACTTCTTGTGCTTTGCTGTAGCTTTCAATTAATAATTGATAGGCAGGGAAGATTTGCGTGTAAGCCATTGCCCATTCAGCTGCATCTTCACGGTTCCAAGTCCCTTGTAATTCTGAAGCAACCGCAGCAGTATCCATCGGCACCACCCCCGCTTGAACAACTCGAGCCAAGGTAATTTCTTGCGCCATTTTGCTGTAAGTCCCTGATGCATCAATCACCACAAATACTTGGTAGCCATCCATCACCGCACTAATCGCAGGGAACGCCATACAAACACTGGTAATCGTTCCAGCAATAATCAGTTGTTTTTTACCTGTTGCTTTCACGGCCGCCACAAACTCTGGGTTATCCCATGCATTAATTTCACCGCGGCGTGCAATATATTGTGCATGTGGTGCATTTTGATGAATTTCTGGGATCAACGGACCGTTTGGGCCTTGAGGTACAGAAGCCGTTGTTATTACGGGAATTTTTGCAAGAGATGCCATTTTAGCCAGAACAGCGGCGCGAGCACGCAATTCCGTCATTGGCATATCACCTACAGTTTGAAATAAACCACTCTGATGATCGATTAATAACATCACCGCATCTTCTGGGTTAATAGCAGGACGTTGACCATTAAAATTAGCTGGACTACTCATGATGAAACCTCTCAATCGATAAAATATGAAACCTATATTTGATTTAAAAATAGAACGATAGCCGCTCCGTTTTTGTGTTATTTAGATTAATTCATCGATTTAAGGCTGAGTAGTCCAGTTTTTGATAAACACTGTTCTATAAATAGAATTATCAGTGCTTATTCTATTGTTCTATTACTGCAACAATGAAACCTATTTTTGCCACTACCCCCTCATTATTAGCTCCTTTATTATTCAGTCATCAAAACAATTTAGGAGCAAAACCATGAAAAAAATTATTGGTATCTATCAATCTCCTCGCAGCCATTGGGTAGGAGACGGCTTCCCTGTCCGTTCAATGTTTAGCTATAACGATCATGGGAAATACCTTAATCCGTTTATTTTACTCGACAGAGCGGGGCCTTTTGATTTCCCAAGCTCAAATTCAGCAAACAGAGGCGTTGGTGAGCACCCACACCGTGGGTTTGAAACAGTCACGATTGTGTATGATGGCGAAGTGGCTCACCATGACTCTACGGGTGAAGGCGGTGTGATAGGCCCTGGTGATGTTCAGTGGATGACTGCGGCATCCGGTATTTTGCATCAAGAGTATCAGTCTGATACCTTCATGAAAAAAGGTGGCACACTTGATATGGTGCAACTGTGGGTCAATTTGCCAGCAAAAGACAAATCAGCGGCCCCCGGCTACCAGTTGTTAGAAAGCCAAAGCATACCAAAAGTTGCATTACCCAATGATGCAGGTACATTGCGAGTGATCGCTGGTGACTATTTGGGCAATATAGGTGCAGCAAAAACCTTTAGCCCATTAGATGTATGGGATTTACAGCTGAACAAAGGTAAAACTGTGGGTATCCCAACCAAAGCGGGGCGCCATGTTGGTTTAGTCATGTTACGCGGCTCAATGTTTGTTGATGGTCGTTCCGCTTTAAACGAAGGCGAGTTGATGATCCTCGACGATACAGACAGTAATATTCTGTTGGAAGCTACGGAAGACGCATTAGTACTGCTGCTCAGTGGCGATCCTATTGACGAGCCAGTTGTTGGCTACGGCCCTTTTGTGATGAATACTGTTCAAGAAATCAATGAAGCCATAAATGATTTCAACAGTGGGAAATTTGGGCGCATTCCTGAAACACAATAAATGACGAATATTTCCCTGATAGCCTAATGCGCTATCGGGGAAATTTATTTCACCGACGGTGAAATATTATCGGCCAAATAATTCAAGAGTAATTGAATTGATGGCAACAACCCTTTGCGTGATGGATATACAGCATGAATGATATCTTCAGGAAACTGCCATTTCGGTAATACCTCTACCAGACTCCCTGACCCAATGTCTTTTTCTACCACACCATAAGGCAGCCTTGCTATCCCGACACCTTTCAGTGCCGCATGGTATAACGTTAAGATATCGGTTGTCGCTAACTTGGGGGTAAAATGCTGCGTAAAACTAATATCATCACTATTTTTAAGGGTTAACGTGTAATTTTGTGAGTGCTCCGTATTCGCTAACATTGGGTAATCCACCAGCTTTTCTGGTTCAGTAAGTTCACCCCGCTCTGTGAATAATTGTGGGCTAGCCACTAATATACGTCGTGAATACCCAAGTACCTTCATCATTAAGCCTGAATCATCCAGTGGCAATGAGCGCACGCGAATAGCTAAATCCAACCCTTCACTGATCACATCAACAGGTCGGTTAACTGCTAAAATTTGAATGTCGATATCAGGATATTGCACCATAAAATTAACAAGTAATTCATTGAGATAAACTTGCAATAGCGCGACGGGGCACGATAATTTAATTATCCCTTTAGGGTGAGACTGAACAGAACATATCAATTCATGAGCAATTTCAGCTTCATCAACCACATTTTTACACTGCTGATAAAATACTTGCCCTACTTCTGTGACATGAAACTGGCGAGTAGAACGATAAATCAATGAAACATTTAACTTTTGTTCTAATTCTGCGATGCGACGACTTAATTTAGACTTAGGGATCCCTAGCGCCAGACCCGCTTGTGAAAAACCACCATATTCGACAACTTTCACAAAATAGTAGAGATCGTTTAAATCATATTGCATCTCACGCCCCTTAACATTCCCAATCGCAATATCACCATCTTACTAAAAACCCCAAAAAAGCGCTTTAAAAATGAATACGGCCAATTAAAGCCTGCAAACAAAACAAATAGTCTGGCAAGCAAAACAACTAATTCACGATAACAAAGCGAAATAAATTAAAGTGATGGATTCGCAATGGAGGTTTCGCATGTACCGCGCACTTTGGGAACAACTTTGTCCCTATCGCTTCACATTATTATTTGCACTTATTTTACAAGCTATTGCAGGCCTCTGTTCACTCATTCCATTAATAGCAATTAGCCAAGTTGCTGCCGCACCCGTTCATCAATATTATGAGTGGGTCGTTATTGCGTCTATTGGTGGTGTAAGTTGGCTAATTTGCCAAACTCTTGCTTTGTATTTAACACATCAAACGGATAACCACCTCTGCTACCACGTTAGACTACAACTTATTGATAAAATAGAAAAACTCCCACTAAATCACTTTGCCCAACACGGTAGAGACGGTTTTTTGCAAATTGCGGAGCGTGATGTGCGTGGGTTGCATCAATTAACCGCTCACGCCCCCGCAGATATCACAAAACTAATTATCGTCCCCACAGCAGCCACTCTTATTCTATTATGGCAAAATGTACTGCTCACCCTTTTTTGCTTAATGCCATTAATTGCCTCTATTTTTTTATTTAGACAAATGCGTTCTGTACGCTATCAGGCACTCTACACCTCACGTAACCAGGCAATGGGCTTCCTATATGAACAATACGCGGAACTCGCAGATAACCCGCTACAAGCTAGGCAATACCCCAACCAATCAATTCAAAAAAAAGCATCACAAGCTTTATCTCAATTTGAAATCGCCTTTCATCGATGGATAAGCAAAATAGGCGCCTTGAGCTCACTGACCCAAGTCGGTATCAGCAGCACATTGCTTTCATTATGGGTAATTGTAGGGGTTTCATTACTACCTGATCCCGTACCTCTTGCTCAAGTGATTTTATTCATTTTATTAATTAGCAGTATCGCTGCACCTGTTGCAGCAATGGGGCATGGCGCAGACGCCTTAAACCTTGCTGTCAATGCATCAGAGCGTATTCACCAACTTCTCGCTGAACCAGATATGCATTACGGAGAAAAAGACGTTAGCACGTCCCAAGGTGAGCTCAAACTTGTTCAAGTTGACGTTAAAATAGGTAATAACCCAATATTATCGAATATTAACATCACCGTTGCTCCCAACGAATTTATGGCTATAGTCGGGGCATCAGGTGCGGGAAAAAGTACTTTATTACAGCTTATGGCTCGCTTTTTAGACCCAACAGTAGGAAATGTGCTCTTTAACTCGGTTCCATTACCACAGCTATCATTAACCAGTTTGAACCGTACGGTTTCCATCGTCATGCAAAACACCCCGCCCTTACCTTGTTCTGTTCGTGAAAATCTACAGTTGTTTGCCCCAAATGCCACTGAAGATGAAATGTACCGTTATCTTGATGCTCTCAACTTATTACCACTTGTGAAACAACAACCTAAAGGACTGGATGCCATAATAGGGCAAGATATGCAGCTATCCGGTGGGGAAGCTCAACGCCTTGCCATTGCACGTGCGCTGCTATCACCAGCGCCTTTATTACTGCTTGATGAGCCAACATCCGCGCTTGACCCACAAAATGCACAACGGGTTCTGAATTTATTGCATACCGAGCCACGAACCTGTGTATTAATTACCCATGACTTAAGCGGCTTGGGCCTAGTAGATCGCGTATTGCTGTTAGACAGTGGGAAATTAATCGCACAAGGCTCGCATCAACAACTTTCAATGCAGTCAGAACCCTATCAGCAACTTTTACGCGCTCTGGAGGATGACTGTGCTTAAGCGTTTACTGTACACAGTACGTAATGCCATATTTTGGATGGCGCTAAGCGCTGTTTTAGAAGGCGTTAGCGGGTTATTTTTATTTGTTGTTATTTTAGATTGGCACCTTCATACCACAGTACCATTAACGCTTTTCGCTCTTTCTAGTTTATCTGCATTAGCCGTAACATTTATCGCCACTCAAAAAGGCTATTTTGCTGGGGGATTAGTGATGCGTTATCTTGCCACGGCACTTATTCGCCATCTGCCGCTTTCATTACAACCCATATCAAACAGTAATCAGCTAATTTCAGGGCCTGTTTCACAAGTTATGTCTGTGCCCGCACATTTATTACACCCAATTATCAGTGGGTTAGTAACACCCTGCACTATCGTGATTGGTGCTTTAATTTATCAAAGTAGTTTTGGTGCCATTTTACTATTTATAATCAGTATCTTATTAATATCCTTACGTTTTTCCGCCACTAAAGTTGCTTTTTTTGAGCAAGCCGTTCATGAGTCAGAACAACAAGCAGTGAGTGCACTCAATCAATATGCCCTCCACCAGCCATTAATTCGTCGCTCAAGCGCTCACCATGAGCAACTGCACCCTAAACTTGCCTTAGCGTCCCAATATCAAACTCAAAGACAACTACAACGAAGAAGTTTGCCATTTCACTTATTATTTTCATTGATGGTGCAAACTGCGTTTATTACGCTCTTTGGATTCGGTATTTATTTAGTTGATCATGCAAAGATGCCACTAAACATGTGGCTAGCAGGGTTAGTTTTATTAGCTCGCTTAATTGAACCTATGTGGCTGCTTTCTCATTTAGACCAATCAATTAGGCAGATGAAAAAAGCAGTTCAACAAATCGAGAAAGCCTTGCAGACTCCAGTGTTGGTGTTTCCTTATCGTACATCAGCGCCCACCATCAATAGCGTTAGCTGTGAACAATTATCATTTTACAGTGATAATAAAAAATGCATTCTGCAAAATATAAACCTTACTTTTAAGGAACATACGCTTACCGTCATTGTAGGCCCATCAGGAGCAGGGAAAAGTACATTATTAGGCTTGCTTGCTCGCTTACAAGACCCAACACAGGGCTGTGTGAATTATGGTAGTCAAAATATTAAAACCCTATCACAAGCAGTGTTGTGCGCTAGCCGGGGGATCTTATTACAAGACAGCCGTTTATTTTACGGTAGCGTACGCCAAAACTTGATACTTGATGATGATAATATTGATGACCGGGCTATCAGCACATTACTGACACAACTTAATTTTACAGCCAATCATGAGTTCTTAGAGAAAGAGGTTGGTGCCGGTGGTATGCAACTTTCTGGCGGCCAAAGGCAACGACTGTGTATTGCGAGGCTAATGCTACAGCACCCTGACATCATTTTAATGGATGAACCAACGGCAAGCCTTGATAACGTCAATACCGCCTCAGTGATTGACCTTATAACTCAAGCCAAACAACAAACACGGGTCATCGTCACCCACCAGCCCAATCTTGCACGCCAAGCAGACTCTATTGTGTATATGGAGAACGGGAACGTGATCGCTCAGGGGACACATCCCGAATTAATAGCGAATATCCCGTGGTACCAACAGTTTATACAACAAACGCCTAAGACATAGGCATTCTTAGTATCGCACGTTATATTGCTAGCAAGCGCTTATGGCTAAATACTCCCTTTGCTATAAGCGCACAATGGCTTTTCACTGGTAATTAACGCTTACCAAACAGACGGTGCTTAAACTCTTCAATTCGGTGGTTATCTAAACGGTTTTGCATGGTTAAGCTCCAACTTGCAGATAACCCTGCTGCGCTTAAAAGGCGCTGATATAACTCTTCATCATAAGGGGCGTGAAATGCAATCATAATGGCTTCTTGTACCGAGATATCACTATTGCGGCTCAATAATGTTAATGGCGCATTTTCACTAACATTGCCCGTTTTAATGACACGGTACAGCCAACCACAGCGCCCATTGTCTTGCATCATCTGTGCAAAATTTTCAATTCCTGTTAACCCATTGAGCTTATAACAAGGGGAACGAGGTTGCGTGACCTGAATGCGCGCATCACCCCAAGCAAAAATATCCCCAATAAATACGTTTTCTTCTGTCATACCCAGCGTTGATATATTTTCTCCAAATGCGGAGGCAATAAATAAATCCGCTAAATCTGGATAAGCACTAGCCCAAAAGTCATAATGGTCACGTGGATAATGGCAAAGAGCTCTATCAGGCCCGCCATGAAAGCGTTTTTCAGCTTGTTCATCCCCCTCAAGCCCTAATTGCCCTAACATCAAGAACCCATCGGCAGCCTGCTTATGAATAGCACTGTGCCCACAGGACTGTGTTGCTTGGACTTTACCGATAAAGACTTGGGGTAGGAATAACATGGGCGGCGCTCTCCACATAAATTGGTAACGGAACCTTCATCATAAAGAATGCCAATAGAGATAACAATCGGGTGGGGTATAAATAAAAAAGCGCAGCATTAACGCTACGCTTATGGTAAATAAATTATCTTATAAAATTATTTAGCTTTTGCTGCAAAACGTGCCGCAGCTTCATCCCAGTTCACAACTGACCAGAATGCTTTAATATAATCAGGGCGGCGGTTTTGGAATTTCAGATAATAAGCGTGTTCCCATACATCTAAACCGATGATTGGGTAACCAGATGCACCTGAAATAGCCTCACCCATTAATGGATTGTCTTGGTTCGCTGTTGAAACAACAGCTAATTTACCGTCATCTTTCAGAACCAGCCACGCCCAGCCGGAACCGAAACGGGTTGCAGCGGCTTTTTCAAACAGTTCTTTAAATGCATCAACGCTACCGAAATCACGTTCAATCGCAGCTTTCAGTTCGCCTTTTAATTCAGTATTTAATTTCAAACCTTTCCAGAACATGCTGTGATTTGAATGTCCACCCGCGTTATTACGGACAAACGTACGTTGATCAGCAGGGATTTGGTCTAATTTTTGGATCAGAACATCGATATCTAAACCCGCTAATTCAGGCAGTTTTTCTAACGCTGTATTGGTGTTAGTCACATAGGTTTGATGATGCTTAGTATGGTGGATTTCCATGGTTTGCTTGTCAAAGTGTGGTTCCAATGCATCATAAGCATAAGGTAAAGCAGGTAATGTATAACTCATATTATTGTCTCCAGTGACGTAAATACCGCTATGTTTCTCATTTTTACCACAAGGCTCATAGGGTAAACACTTGCGTAACTTCGCACCTTGTGAATTACTATCTATTATAGTTATTTTACTGTTAATGAAAATCATTATCAAACCCACAGTAAACATATGGATATTTATATTCGCTATGAGAGCTCGTTTATTCAGTAACTAATACCAATAACCCCACCTTTTATTTTTCTTTAAATCTACCTTTTGTTATATTTTTAGTCTTATATTTCAATTTGATATTTAGCATCAAATGATAATCCTGCAAATCTCATTACAATTAATACGTGATCTTCCGCGCAAAAGAAAAACAAATTTAAAATTCGTGCTTTAGTTAACCATTTTTTGACATAGTATTAACATCTGCAAGGAGATAATAATATGACTCAAATAACTAAACATCCCGTTCCTGCTGAAATTGCAAAAAATGCCCTGATAAACGAACAACAGTATAACGATGAGTACCAACGCTCGATTCAAGACCCTGAAGGATTTTGGGGCGAAAAAGGAAAAATCGTTGATTGGATTAAACCTTACACTCGTGTCAAGAACACCTCTTTCGACCCCGGCCATATTGATATCCGCTGGTTTGAAGACGGTACATTAAATTTAAGTGCTAACTGTTTAGATCGCCATCTGGCTGAAAAAGGTGACCAAACAGCGATTATTTGGGAAGGCGATGACCCTTTATCGTCAAAAAATGTTACTTACCGCGAACTGCACCATGATGTATGTCAGTTTGCTAATGTCCTGAAACAACAAGGTATTCGTAAAGGCGATGTTGTCGCCATTTACATGCCTATGGTTGTTGAAGCTGCTGTCGCGATGCTAGCCTGTGCCCGTATTGGCGCGATACATACGGTCATTTTTGCTGGTTTCTCCCCTGAAGCTGTCTCTGGTCGCGTTATTGACTGTAAAGCGAAGCTCATCATCACCGCAGATGAAGGCTTACGTGCTGGCCGTGCAATTCCATTAAAGAAAAATGTGGATGACGCACTCGCTAATCCGCAAGTCACTACGGTTTCTCATGTGATTGTTTACCAACGCACAGGTAACGCACCGAGCTGGGTAGAAGGCCGTGATCTCTGGTGGCACGACGTCATCAAAGGGGTCAGTGCAGACTGCCCTCCTGAAGAAATCAACGCAGAAGACCCGCTCTTTATCCTGTACACCTCGGGTTCTACAGGTAAGCCAAAAGGCGTTCTGCATACCACTGGCGGTTATTTAGTCTATGCCACACTGACATTCAAGTACACCTTCGACTACCATCCGGGTGAAGTCTATTGGTGTACTGCTGATGTCGGCTGGGTAACAGGCCATAGTTATTTGTTATATGGGCCATTATCCAATGGCGCTAAAACATTAATGTTCGAAGGGGTACCTAATTACCCATCAGTTAACCGAATGAGCCAAGTGGTTGATAAACACCAAGTCAATATCCTTTATACCGCCCCAACTGCTATCCGTGCATTAATGGCTGAAGGCGATAAAGCCATTGAAGGTACTGACCGCAGCTCATTACGAATTCTCGGCTCCGTGGGGGAACCCATTAACCCTGAAGCTTGGGAATGGTTCTATAAAAAAATTGGTAATAGCCGTTGTCCAGTGGTTGATACCTGGTGGCAAACGGAAACGGGTGGTTTCATGATCACACCGCTCCCGGGAGCAACTATGTTAAAACCGGGGTCTGCAACATTGCCATTCTTCGGTGTTCGCCCTGCGTTAGTTGATAACCTTGGTGAACCTATAGAAGGCGCCACAGAAGGTAACTTAGTGATTGTTGATTCATGGCCGGGTCAAGCCCGAACCTTATTTGGCGATCACGAACGCTTCGAGCAAACCTATTTCTCAACCTTTAAAGGCATGTACTTTAGCGGTGATGGTGCTCGTCGTGATGAAGATGGTTACTATTGGATTACCGGTCGTGTTGACGATGTACTGAATATTTCGGGCCACCGTCTAGGTACGGCAGAAATAGAATCCGCCCTCGTAGCACATCCGAAAGTGGCTGAAGCGGCTGTGGTCGGTATTCCTCATAATATTAAAGGCCAAGCAATCTACGCTTATGTCACATTAATATCTGGGGTTGAGCCATCACCAGAGCTATACACCGAAGTTCGTAATTGGGTTCGTAAAGAAATTGGCCCAATTGCTACACCAGATGTTCTTCACTGGACGGATTCACTACCCAAAACCCGTTCCGGTAAAATCATGCGTCGTATCCTACGTAAAATTGCATCAGGGGACACCAGTAATTTTGGAGATACCTCCACTCTGGCCGATCCAGGTGTTGTCGAAAAACTACTCGAAGAAAAACAGTCTATGAGTATGTCATAACGCTAAAAGGCCAACTCATTGAGGCGGCCTTACATACATCCCAACAAGATGGTTTACTCTAAATAATTCGAGGTGCAGTCAACAATGCTGCAGCTTGAAGTATGACGAGTATAACAGAGGAGAACTCTGATGAATGCTACTGCTTACGAAAAGGTAGAGGATAACCCTCGCTTTAAAGAACTGGTTAGGAAACGTAGTCGCTTTTCATGGTTGTTATCAATAATAACGCTCGTGCTGTATGTTGGATTTATTTTTCTTATCGCTTTTGACCCAAGCTGGCTAGGAACACCGATATCCGAAGGTTCATACATCACAAGAGGGATCCCTGTTGGTGTCGGCCTAATTGTCATTTCATTTGTACTCACTGGGCTTTACGTTATCCGAGCCAACGGTGAATACGACCGTTTAACCGCAGAAATTTTAAAAGAGGTAGAAAAATGAAAATATTGCTCTCACTCATTCTCTTTTTTACCTCATCAATGGCGTTTTCTGATGCATTGACAGGGGATGTTGAACGCCAGCCTGTGAATATTCAGGCAATTGTGATGTTCTTACTGTTTGTCGGCTTCACTTTGTATATTACCTACTGGGCGTCAAAAAGAACGCGTTCTCGCTCTGATTACTACACTGCGGGTGGGAAAATTACCGGTTTCCAAAACGGGATGGCTATCGCTGGCGACTTTATGTCTGCTGCCTCCTTCTTAGGGATCTCTGCTCTGGTTTATACTTCTGGCTATGATGGCCTGATTTATTCAATTGGCTTCTTAATTGGCTGGCCGATCATTCTATTCTTAATTGCCGAGCGCTTACGTAATTTAGGTCGTTATACCTTCGCTGATGTCGCTTCTTATCGATTAAAACAAAGACCCATTCGTATTCTATCTGCGGTTGGCTCTCTAGTTGTTGTTGCACTGTACCTTATCGCTCAAATGGTTGGCGCGGGTAAATTGATTGAATTGTTATTTGGTCTCAATTACCACGTCGCGGTTGTTATCGTGGGTATCTTGATGGTGCTATATGTCCTATTTGGTGGAATGTTAGCCACAACTTGGGTGCAAATTATTAAAGCCATCTTGTTATTAGCAGGTGCAACATTCATGGCCGTTATGGTTATGAAGCATGTTGGCTTTAATTTTAACACTCTGTTTAAAGAAGCGGTTGAAGTTCATAAAAATGGTATTGCCATTATGAGCCCGGGAGGACTGGTTTCCGACCCAATATCCGCCTTATCCCTTGGTCTTGCTTTGATGTTTGGTACTGCAGGTCTCCCTCACATAATTATGCGATTCTTCACAGTCAGTGATGCAAAAGAAGCACGTAAAAGTGTGTTCTATGCCACTGGCTTTATTGGTTATTTTTACATATTAACCTTTATTATTGGTTTTGGTGCCATCGTTCTAGTCAGTTCCAATCCTGCATTTAAAGATGCAACTGGAGCACTTATCGGTGGAACAAATATGGCAGCTGTTCACCTTGCAGATGCCGTCGGTGGTAACTTCTTCTTAGGCTTTATTTCTGCGGTTGCCTTTGCCACCATCCTTGCTGTTGTTGCCGGTTTAACACTAGCGGGTGCCTCTGCGGTTTCCCATGACTTGTATGCGATGGCAATGAAAAATGGTAAAGCAGATGAAAAAGATGAATTACGTGTCTCTAAAATTACCGTTGTTATCTTAGGTTTTGTTGCGATTGGTTTAGGTATTTTGTTTGAAAAACAAAATATTGCCTTCATGGTTGGTTTAGCCTTCTCAATTGCAGCCAGCTGTAATTTCCCGATCATTTTACTGTCGATGTACTGGCGTAAGCTGACAACTCGCGGTGCATTGGCTGGTGGATGGTTCGGTTTAATTACCGCAGTTGTCCTGATGATTTTAGGACCAACAATCTGGGTTAGCATTCTTCATCATGAAAAACCTATATATCCATATGAATATCCAGCACTTTTCTCCATGGCTGTTGCATTTATTGCTTCATGGTTATTCTCGGTGACGGATAATTCAGAACAAGGAAAAATGGAAAGAGAGCGCTTTAAAGAGCAATTTGTTCGTTCACAAATTGGACTAGGTATTGAACAGGGTAAATCACACTAAACCTAACTTTATTGCCACACCAAACGGCTCAGTGTATCGAGCCGTTTTTTATTAATAGTTTATTTAAGCCTACACTAGTTTCACCATTAACTTTCTTAATTTTATCTAATAAATCAACAGGCTAAATGAACTCACATAAATGAAATGATAGTATAATTTGCCCCTATTACTCATAAGTTTTGTGTAAAAAAAATCCTTCTTTCTATGTAGAGAAAAGAAGGATATTAATAATATTAAAAAACTTATTTTTGTTTTCGTTATTCGATACTATCTTGCATAGTGTTGTCTTTCTACATCAGCCCAATTTTCTACTAGTGAATAAAACTCTGCTGAACTTGTTTTTCTTTCTTCTTGTAATTTTTTAAATTCTTGCTTGTTTTTCGGCGTGTAACGAGAAAGTAGCTGGTCTAATACAATATTTTTATCTGCGAATTGGGAACCCAGTTTTAATTTTTTATACAGCACTGCGGTAATAAACCCACTGATAGCGAGCATTCCAATGACAGTGGCAAAGCTATAGTCAATGCCAAGGGTATTTCTCAGCGCATTTAACAGTAAAAAAGGAACAAAAAACATCACTAATAAAGAAAGAATCGTTGCGCCATCTTGGCCATTATTAAACTCATTTTCTTTCTGTTTGTTTACAGAAATAATTTGGTCGAAAATTCGATGATTAGCGCTTTTTGATTTATTCATATGACCCACCTTTGCTATACAAATATTGTTTACACGAAATACCATCCATTAAAAGGTATAACTTGCTTAGCCGGCCTATCTTTCATATCGGGATGTAAGTTTCTTTCCTTTGAAAATTTCACTTATAAGCAAACTTCATCGGTAACATGATAGCTGGATATACCATTAACTACTTAACACAGTATAAATGTAAGAAATTGAAACATCAATTTAACAATTTTTATATAAAAAAATAAACAATCGAGCACTTATTTATTAAAAATAAACTAACAAAATAGTAAACTTACATATGAGTAAAATTGATTAATTTACTTTTATCTATTGATATTAATGAGTTTATTGTTCAAGAAATGACTTCTTTGGGTCACTTAATTAACACCATAAAAACCATTAAGATTATAAACATTACAGTTCAGGTTAAGGCCAATTCTGTCAGATAGTTTCATTAAGTCATTATTTTTTTTAATAGATCATAAATTACCTATCATCCAGAGAGTCAAATCACACAGCAATTGTACTCGGAGAGATAAACTCACCTAACCCACCCCCTATTTCCCTTACTGTAAAGCTGAGTTTGATTTTATTGACTTACCTGCACTTAATTAAGAAATAAGTGAGCTGTTACTTACTACTTTGGCTCAAACAGTTACATTCTCTGGAGTAATAGATAATTATCAACTCACCATATCCATTTGATTTTATTGACTTACATGCACCTAGTTAAAAAATACGTAAGCTGTTACTTACTACTTTGGCTCAAGCAGTTACATTCTCTGGAGTAATAGATAATTATCAACAAACTATATCCATTTAATTTTATTGACTTACCTGCACTTAATTAAAAAATACGTGAGCTGTTACTCACTACTTTAGTTCCAACAATTCTATTCACCACGATCAACGGTAAAGATA
>NZ_JAMPRR010000011.1:0-272647 GCF_028483405.1 Providencia sp. PROV076
CACCTTTACCGCTGATCGTGGTGAATAGAATTGTTGGAACTAAAGTAGTGAGTAACAGCTCACAGATCATTTTGTGGAAAAGAGAATTTTAAGAATGTCACGTGAGTATTATGGATTGGGTGCTTGTTCATCATGGTGATGAATGACATCACCTGAGTCAAAGTAGTAAGTAACAGCTCACGTATTTTTTAATTAGGTGCAGGTAAGTCAATAAAATTAAATGGATATAGTGAGTTGATAATTATCTATTACTCCAGGGAATGTAACTGCTTGAGCCAAAGTAGTAAGTAACAGCTCACATGTTGAAGGGGGCGGTGACTGCCGGTGATGGTAGTGGGGTGAGGGGAGCTAGGAGGAGCAATGGAGTGTATCAGTGTGACGAATGGACATTCTAGACGTAAAGTAGTGAGTAACAACTCACAGGTTATTTTGTGGAAAAAAATTTAAGAATATCACGTGAGTACTGTGGACTGGGTGTTTCTCCATCACGGTGATGAATGACATCACTTGAGTCAAAGTAGTAAGTAACAGCTTACGTATTTTTTAATTAAGTGCAGGTAAGTCAATAAAATCAAATGGATATAGTGTATTGATGATTATCTATTACTCCAGGGAATGTAATCACTTGAGCCAAAGTAGTAAGTAACAACTCACGTGTTGAAGAGCGCACGGAGATATAAGTGATGGCTGTGGGGTAAAAAGAGTTAAGAGAGTTAGGTTAGGCAATCGGTAGGTGACTCTTAGTGGCATTGGCTCTGTGAATGAAAATTTTGGATATAAAGTAGTGTGTAACAGCTCACATGTTGAAGGGGATAGTGGTTGCTGTTGATGGTGATGGGTTGACGGGAGTTAGGAGGAGCAATGGAAGAAAAGCGTTTGTATTGGCGTGATGAATGGATGTTTTAGATACAAAGTAGTAAGTAACAACTCACTTGTTGAGGTGGGACTGTGACTGCCGGTGATGGTCGTGGGGTGACGGGAGCTAGGAGGAGCAATGGAAGAAAAGCGGTTGTATTGGCGCGATGAATGGATGTTTTAGATACAAAGTAGTAAGTAACAACTCACTTGTTGAGGTGGGACCGTGGTTACTGGTGATGGTAGTGGGGTGACGGGAGCTAGGAGGAGCAAGGAAGAAAAGCGGTTATATTGGCGTGACGGATGGATATTTTAAACGCAAAGTAGTGAGTAACAACTTACTGGCACTACAGAATGAATTGAAATAATTGGGATAATGTAGAGATAGATTTTAAAGCTAATTATTGAGTATAAATTATGTAAAAGCCTTCTTATTATTTGTAGATAATAAAAATGAGTAACTCTCAATATAAAATATGGGAAATCAATGAGTTGATTGTTGGATATACTCATTGAGAATAAGTAATAAGTTCTAGTGCTTGAAATTATTTCATTTAACCTTGAAACACTCGACAAGACGAATAACATTAGTTAGATTATTTAGCATTCTAGAAGTCTAAACGTATAAACGGAAAAAGGGGGATGAATGATGCCTATTCGTTTACCAGATGAACTACCGGCAGTTAATTTCTTGAAAGAAGAAAATGTTTTTGTTATGACAACAACAAGAGCTAGTCATCAAGAGATCCGCCCCTTGAAAGTGTTGATACTCAATTTGATGCCGAAAAAGATAGAAACTGAAAATCAGTTTCTTCGTTTACTGTCAAACACACCATTACAGGTTGATATTCAACTATTACGAATTGATCAACGAGAGTCAAAAAATACTCCGACAGAGCACTTGAATACCTTTTATTGTGATTTTGAAGACATACAGGATCAGAATTTTGATGGCTTAATTGTAACGGGTGCTCCGCTAGGACTGGTTGAGTTTGATGACGTACTATACTGGCAGCAAATAGAAAAGGTGATAGCTTGGGCAAAGCAACATGTAACATCAACCCTTTTTGTTTGTTGGGCTGTACAAGCCGCTTTAAAGGTGCTGTATGACTTACCAAAATGGACTAGAGAAGAAAAATTATCTGGTATTTACCAGCATGATACATTAGAGCCATATGCTTTGCTGACAAGAGGGTTTGATGGATCATTTTATGCGCCTCACTCTCGTTATGCCGATTTTCCTGAAGATCTTATCCGTCAGCATACGGATCTGGAGATTTTAGCAAGTTCACAGGAGGCAGGTGCTTATTTATTTGGGTCAAAAGACAAGCGCTTAGCATTTGTGACAGGCCATCCAGAATATGATGGAGATACGCTTGCACAAGAATATTGGCGTGACCTAGATGCTGGAATTTCGCCTCAGATCCCATGCAATTACTTCAAAAATGATGATCCCAATAATCCCCCAATGGTGAGTTGGCGTAGCCATGGTCACTTGTTGTTTTCAAATTGGTTGAATTATTATGTGTATCAGATCACACCTTTTGATCTTACTAATATGGAACCAACACTAGATTAAAAAAAGAAATATAAATTTAGTAATGACAATAAAATAAGTGTTTTAACTGGTTATACCAGTTTAAATTAGGCTTATATCGTAGAAACAGGTGTCACAGTTAGTCTGAAAGCAGCTATTTATTAGCTGCTTTTTTTATTTCCAACGAAAAATTTCAAAAGTACAGCTTTCTATAATTAGTTGATTTAACGACTATTTAACATTTTATTTAAAGTAAAGGAATGGGTGGTCAATTCATCCATTCTTTAAAAATACATTATTATTAATAAGTTACATGTTTATTTTAATAAAATGGAAATCGTTTTTGATTTATTTTTGTTTTGATCTTATGCTTAATTCATAGTCAACGATGAATGAGGGATTGGTCGATGGAGCAGCAACTACCTGTATCGGAATTAACATTCACAAAGAATATTGAACAGCTAGAAAATCAAGTTTTATCTATTGATTCTATTGTATTTCTTTCTAAGTTAGTTGAAGAGTTTCTTCCTCGTAGAGAGAGATTATTAAAAGATAGGGTACTCAGGCAGCAAAAGATCGATGCTGGCTCTTTGCCTAATTTTATTTCGGAATTTGATTCCATAAAAAAATCGAATTGGAAGATTCAAAGTATCCCAGCAGATTTGCAAGATCGCCGTGTCGAAATTACTGGTCCGGTCGAGCGTAAAATGGTTATTAATGCTTTGAATGCTAATGTGAAAGTATTTATGGCGGATTTTGAGGATTCTCTGTCTCCTTCATGGGAAAAATTGATCGATGGTCAAGTCAACTTAGGGGATGCGATTCGTGGTGATATTTCTTATACCAATGAAAGTGGAAAGGTCTACCAATTAAAATCTAATCCTGCTGTTTTGATTGCTCGTGTTCGTGGCCTTCATTTAGATGAAAAACACGTTTTATCAGGAGAGAAGCCGATCCCTGGTGGCCTATTTGATTTCGCTATTTACTTCTTTAATAACTATCAAGCGTTATTAAAAAAAGGGAGTGGCCCTTATTTTTACATCCCAAAACTTGAATCTTGGGAGGAAGCAAAATGGTGGAGCGATGTCTTTAGTATGGCTGAAGATTTGGTGGGGATACCTCGGGGCACGATCAAAGCAACCGTACTGATTGAAACATTACCCGCAGTATTCCAAATGGATGAAATCTTGTACCACATGCGCCACCATATCGTGGGGCTGAATTGCGGGCGCTGGGACTACATATTTAGTTATATCAAAACTCTGAAGGAGCACGCAGATCGCGTCTTGCCAGACCGCCAAGTTGTCACAATGACACAATCATTTTTAAGTGCTTATTCGCGCTTATTAATTAAAACGTGTCATCGCCGTGGTGCATTTGCGATGGGGGGAATGTCTGCTTTTATACCGAGTAAAGATCCTCAAGAAAATGAAACTATTTTAGCGAAAGTAAAAGCAGACAAAGAGTTAGAAGCGAAAAATGGGCACGATGGCTCTTGGATTGCACATCCGGGCTTAGCGGATACCGTTATGAGCGTGTTTAATCAAGCTCTTGGTGGGCAGCAAAACCAGCTACATGTATCCCGTGATTTCGACGAAGAAATCTCGGCTGACCTGCTATTAGAGCCTTGTGCCGGTGAACGAACAGAAGCAGGCATGCGAGCTAATATTCGTGTTGCGGTTCAATACATTGAAGCATGGATCTCCGGGAATGGCTGTGTACCCATCTATGGTTTGATGGAAGATGCTGCGACAGCAGAAATTTCACGGACTTCAATTTGGCAGTGGATCCGTCACGGTAAAACATTGTCCACCGGTGAGAAAGTCACTAAGGCTTTATTTGAAGAAATGCTGGATGAGGAATTACAAGTTATTCAAAAAGAACTTGGTGATAAGCGTTTTCAAAGCGGTCGTTTTCGTGAGGCTGCAGAACTGATGAGGCGCATTACAACACAGGATGAACTTATAGAATTCCTAACTATCCCCGGATACCAATTATTAGATTAAGCATAGTAAATAAAAAATTCGATAAACCCTACATATTCTTATAAAGGAAGTGGATCATGACAACATCGCGCTTAGAACAAATTGCCGAATTAGAAAATGAGTGGAAAAAACCACGTTGGAAAGGCATTACTCGCCCATATACAGCCGAAGAAGTGGTGAAATTACGTGGTTCTGTGAATATTGAACACTCTTTAGCGCGCAAAGGTGCAGAGCGTTTTTGGGATCAGTTACATGGTGGTTCAAAGAAAGGCTATGTAAATGCACTGGGCGCTTTAACGGGTGGGCAAGCGCTACAACAAGCGAAAGCAGGTATTGAAGCTATTTATTTATCAGGTTGGCAGGTTGCTGCGGATGCAAATACGTCATCGAGTATGTATCCAGACCAATCACTTTACCCTGTTGATTCAGTGCCATCAGTAGTTAAGAAAATTAATAATACATTTCGTCGTGCAGACCAAATTCAGTGGGCGAATGGTATTGGCCCTGACAACAAAGAGTATATTGATTATTTTTTACCTATTGTCGCAGATGCGGAGGCGGGTTTTGGTGGTGTATTAAATGCCTTCGAACTCATGAAAAATATGATAGAAGCGGGGGCCGCAGCTGTCCATTTTGAAGACCAATTAGCCGCGGTTAAAAAATGCGGTCATATGGGTGGGAAAGTTCTTGTTCCTACTCAAGAAGCGATTCAAAAACTGGTTGCAGCTCGTTTAGCGGCGGATGTTTCAGGTGTACCAACTATTTTGGTTGCTAGAACGGATGCCGATGCAGCAGACCTTTTAACATCTGACTGCGATGATTATGATGCGGCATTTGTTACTGGGGAACGCACCTCTGAAGGTTTTTTCCGTACTAAAGCAGGAATTGAGCAAGCGATTAGCCGCGGGCTCGCTTATGCACCATATGCAGATCTTGTTTGGTGCGAAACGTCAAAACCTGACCTTGAAGCAGCAAGACAGTTCGCTGAGGCTATTCATGCTAAATATCCAGGTAAGCTATTGGCTTATAACTGTTCTCCATCTTTCAATTGGAAAAAGAATTTAGATGACAGCACGATCGCGCGTTTCCAAGACGAACTTTCAGCGATGGGCTATCGCTTCCAGTTCATTACGTTAGCAGGTATTCACAGCATGTGGTTCAACATGTTTGATTTGGCTCACTCTTATGCACAAGGTGAGGGCATGAAACATTATGTTGAAAAAGTTCAAGAATGTGAGTTTGCTGCAATGAATAAAGGTTATACCTTCTCTTCACATCAGCAAGAGGTAGGAACCGGCTATTTTGATAAAGTGACAACCGTTATTCAAGGTGGGGCTTCATCAGTAACGGCTTTAACTGGTTCAACTGAAGAAGAGCAATTCTAGTTAGATTATTTTCCTTTCAATCGGTGTTTCTGGTGTCTTTATTGGTTAGCTATATCTGTTAATTTTTCAGGCACGTTTAGTGCCTGTTTTTTATTCAAAGTGAGTCTGTATTCTTATAGGAGTGGTTATGATATTGACGACAGAACAGATAATAGCGCAAACCATTTTACAGGGTTTTGATGCGCAATATGGCCGCTTCCTTGAAATAACCTCAGGCGCACAAGAAAGGTTTGAACAGGCAGATTGGCATGCCATTCAGCATGCGATGAAAAGACGAATTCAATTGTATGACCATCATGTTGGCTTAGTTGTCGCTCAGCTACAGTTTATGGGGTTAGTGCAATCTTTAACCCCTGATAAATTGGCACAAATAAAAAATATTTATAAAACCTTATTACCGGATTACCCAAGGTTTGAAATAGCAGAAAGCTTTTTTAATTCCGTTTATTGTCGGCTATTTCAGCATCGGGAGCTGACACAAGATAACCTATTTATTTTTACGTCTCAGCCTGCGAGGCGCTTTTCTATTTCGCCTAGGCCGTTATCTCGCGAATATATTGTTAATAATAATTTAGAGGGATTATTGTTTACAATGTTAAGTGGATTACCACTAAGGCTAAAGTGGCGGAATCTGGATTTCGATATTCATTGTATTATCAATGTATTGGAAATAAGATTTCCCGATATTGAAAACCAAAAAGTCAGCTTCCATATCGCAAATGAGCTATTTTATCGTAATAAGGCAGCTTGGTTGGTCGGTAAAATTTATATTAATGATGAGGTTTATCCATTCTTACTCCCTATTCATCATGATGATTGTCAGTACATTTATATCGATACCTGTTTAACTGAGTTTGATGAAGCCAGTATTGTGTTTGGTTTTGCTCGGTCCTATTTTATGGTGTATGCCCCTTTTCCAGCAGCTCTGGTTTTTTGGTTGAGGGAGATTTTACCCAGCAAGTCAATTGCTGAATTATATATGGCAATTGGCTGTCAAAAACATGGAAAAACAGAGTATTACAGAGAGTATCTCGCCTATATTAATTTTTCACGAGAGCAATTTACTGTCGCTCCAGGCGTGAAAGGAATGGTGATGTTAGTCTTTACATCGCCTTCGTTCGACCGTGTTTTTAAAATTATTAAGGACCAATTTGCCCCACAAAAACAGGTGACACGAGAACGGGTTTTAGAATGCTATCGTTTGGTTAAAGAGCACGATAGAGTTGGTCGCATGGCTGACACCCAAGAGTTTGAAAATTTTGTGATTAGCAAATCTGCTATCAGCGATGAACTAATGACGGAGTTATTGAAAGAAGCTCCATCTCAAATTGAAGATTTAGGCGATAACATATTGATTCGTCATCTGTATATGGAAAGAAAGATGATCCCATTGAATATCTATATGGATAATGCCACTGATGCGCAATTACATCATTCATTGAATGAATATGGTTTGGCGATTAAGCAATTAGCGGCTGCAAATATTTTCCCCGGAGATATGTTGTTTAAAAATTTTGGCGTAACGCGTCATGGCCGTGTTGTCTTTTATGATTATGATGAAATCTGTTATATGACAGAGGTGAATTTTCGTAAAATTCCTGAGCCATTATACCCTGAGCAAGAGTTATCGAGTGAGCCATGGTATAGCATTGGTGAGCAAGATGTTTTTCCTGAAGAGTTTGCTTCTTTTATTTGCCAAAATGAGAAAATTCGTCATTACTTGCAACAATATCATGCAGATTTATTTTCCGCAGATTATTGGCAAAAGTTACAAAATAGGATTTTGGCGGGGTACGTAGAAGATGTTTATGCTTATCGTGAGGAATTACGTTTTTGTCATAAACTCAATGAGGTTGCATAATTTTAATCGTATTAATTAAAGAGGGACAAAACGACCCAGCAAGTGACTGAGCCGTTTTTCGGGGCACTATCTTTTGGCGCCTTGTACAGCCTCTTGTGCAAGTTGGGTAATTTTTTCGTAATTACCTGAATTCAGTGCTTCTTCAGGAACGAGCCAAGAACCACCAATGCACAGAACACTATCTAATTCTAAATAGCTAAGGTAATTAGCTAGCGATATTCCACCCGTTGGACAAAATTTGACTTGTGAGAAAGGGCCGGCAATGGCTTTTAACGCTTTAACCCCACCGTTGGCTTCTGCTGGAAAAAATTTAAACGCTTTCAAGCCATATTGCATACCAAGCATAAGTTCAGAAACGGTTGAAATACCTGGAATTAAAGGAATATTTCCTTTAGTGGCGGCATTGAGCAATTCATCCGTCAAGCCGGGGCTGATTGCAAATTGTGCTCCAGCTTCAGTGACTTCAGCAAGTTGTTTTGCATTGATAACAGTGCCTGCGCCAATAATCGCTTCAGGTACTTCTTTCGCAATGAGGCGAATAGCATCAATAGCACATTCAGTGCGTAAAGTGACTTCTAAAACGTTAACACCACCTTTGACTAATGCTTTTGCAAGAGGAACCGCTTGTTCTAATTTTTTAATAACAATAACAGGGACGACAGGGCCTTGTTTTAATACGCTTTCAGCGGTCATTTTCCAATTATTCATTTTCTATTCCTATTCAATGAAAATAGATTAAAAATCAATGCTACAAGCGCCTTCTTCGGCACCTGATAAGTGTCTTCTTAATGCACCGAAAAGTTCCCTTCCACAACCACTACGCTCAGCAGTTAAATCAGCCTCAAAGGGTTGGCGTTTATTGAGTTCTTCTTCTTCAACCAGTAATTGTAGTTCTCCGGTCAATGCATTTACCCTAATAATATCGCCATTTTTTACTTTTGCTAACAGTCCACCATTGTAAGCTTCAGGCGTGACATGAATTGCGGAGGGTACTTTGCCAGACGCTCCAGATAAGCGGCCATCAGTAACGAGTGCGACTTTGTAGCCTTTATCCATAAGTACACCAAGAGGCGGCATTAGCTTATGAAGTTCAGGCATGCCATTTGCAGATGGCCCTTGGAAGCGGACAACGATGATACAATCTTTATTGAGTTCACCTGCTTCAAAGTGTGCGGCAATCTCATTTTGATTGTTAAATACGACTGCTGGAGCCTCAATAATTTGATTTTCTTCAGGAACAGCTGATGTTTTCATCACTGCGCGTCCTAAATTACCAGACAGTAATTTTGTGCCTCCATGAGGAGAGAAAGGGCGGTCTATATCAGCAATAACATCCAGATTGAATGAGGACTCTGGTCCTTCTCGCCATGCAAGTTGGCCATTGTTTAACCAAGGCTCCAAGGTGTAATTTGTTAGACCAAATCCTGCGACGGTATGGACATCGTTGTGCAATAAACCTTTTTGTAATAGCTGGCGGATAAGTAAAGCTACACCACCCGCAGCTTGGAATTGGTTGATATCTGCTTGGCCATTAGGATAGATACGGCAAATGAGTGGAACAATGGCAGAAATATCAGAAAAATCATCCCAATTGATAATGATCCCTGCGGCTCTTGCTATAGCCACAAGATGCATGGTTAAGTTAGTTGAGCCTCCCGTCGCGAGTAATGCGACGATACCGTTAACAATCACTTTTTCGTCAACCAGTTGACCAATAGGTAAATACTGGCCTGACTGCTCAGTTAAACGTGTAATTTGTCGTGCGGCGGCTTCTGTTAATGCATCTCGTAGTGGAGAATCGGGCGGTACAAATGACGCACCGGGTAGATGTAACCCCATCACTTCCATCATCATTTGATTTGAGTTAGCCGTACCATAGAAAGTACAGGTACCTATCCCATGGTAAGACGCAGCCTCAGCCTCTAATAAAGCGAGTCTATCAACCTTGCCTTCAGCATACAGCTGGCGAATGCGAACTTTTTCTTTATTTGGTAAACCCGTAGCCATTGGGCCTGCTGGAACAAATATTGCGGGAAGGTGGCCGAATGAAAGTGCACCAAGCATTAAACCAGGAACAATTTTGTCGCAAATGCCTAAATAGAGTGCGCCATCAAACATATTGTGGGATAGACCAATGGCGGTTGACATGGCAATGACATCTCGACTTAACATCGATAACTCCATCCCATCTTGACCTTGGGTTACACCATCGCACATTGCGGGAACACCTGCAGCGACTTGGCCAATCGAGCCGGCTTCTAATAATGCTTTTTTGAGTTGCTCTGGATACTTATCGTATGGACGATGTGCTGAAAGCATATCATTGTAGGAATTGATGATAGCAATATCAGAGCGAGTCATGCTTTTAAGAATTTGTTTTTCTTCGCTTTGACAGGCTGCAAAACCATGGGCAAGGTTACCACAAGCTAATGATGCTCGATGGACAGTCATACTACGAGCCTGCTCTATTTTCTTGAGGTAAGCGGCTCGAGTTTTCACGGAACGAGAAATGATACGTTGAGTGATGCGATCAAGTTCTTTATTGATCACCGAAGGATTTGTCACTTTAGAGGTGGTCATGCTCATGATAATTGCTCCATAGCGCAGTAAAATGATGAATCAAACTGCAAGTCAATTTGGGGTGTACCTATCGTTATTTGCTCGAGTACTATAGCATCAATGTTACCGGTAACATTGTTCAATGAAAATGGAGGCGTTGCAATATGGAAAATGAATATTCGAAGCTATCTGTGATCTGAATCAAATTTATATTATGGTATGGACAGGGTAGAAAATAGACAAATAAGCATGCTATAGTGGCTTTATTGATGGTTTTATCATCAAATTCAATTAGATAATTGCAGAAGGTTAGGTCGTATCAATGAGAAGAGCGCAAGAATGTTAAGGCTAGCTATAGCGGCATGTATATTGCTATTGGCAAATTTTGTAAGGGCTGAAGTGATTTTAGTTTCGGGCTCATATAAAGTCTTAAATGAAGTTTTTAATGAGCAAGCAGCAATGCAATTACATAATGCGTCACAAGCAGACAAAATTGATGCAATGACTCAACGTTTTTTAACGACGCCTTATAATAAGCAAACATTGAATATGAGCCCGTTATCAGCCGAAGAATTAGTCATTAATTTGAAAGAAATGGACTGTATGACATTTATAGAGTACACCGAAGCTTTTAAGCGTTCTAAAAACTATGAACAGTTTGTTTTAAATTTAATCAATATTCGTTATATCAGTCAAAATATTACATTTAAACATCGTCGGCATTTTTTTTCTGATTGGGCACAAGAGCCTGAAGCAATTGTGGTCGATATTACCAATGAAATAAGTTCACATGCAGTTAAGGTAAATAAACGACTTAATTTTAAAAACCATAATCAGATGTATATATCGGGATTGCCGGTTAAAAATAGGTTAATAACCTATATTCCAACAGAATATGTAGATGATGACTTGGTGTTGAGGTTGAATGCAGGGGATTACATTGGTATTTATTCAAAGGATAATGGGTTAGATGTCAGCCATGTGGGGGTTGTAATACGTAGGGGGAACAAGACAATATTTAGAAATGCTTCTTCACTACGTGGAAATCTTCAGGTCATTGATATTGAATTGAGTGATTATTTAAAAGGAAAGTCTGGTATTGTTGTTTTTAGACCTAAATCAGATAATTAGTCTATTTATTTTTGATATAAAAAATAAGTAAACTCAAGTTTATGTATGTATAAAATCAATACATAAAATAAAATCAATACATGCAATAAAATAGTTCAATAATGAAAATTATACAATTGTTTTTATTGGTTGCTAATCATTGCTAGTTACATTTAAAATGTAAAAATATATTAAAATATCGATTTGATCAAAAAAAATATATATAAATATTATTTTATACCAAAAAGAGAAAAACTTTTATAAAGCAATGGATTACTTTGTAAATATGACTGGGGTCTCTTTTTTTTGTATATAAAGATGATGTTTACCTATTGTTCTTGCCATCTTTGATTGTTCATAACTATTTTAAAAGGTGATAATTAATTTTATAATGAGTAATACTAGCTAAATTATTTGTCTTATTTAAATTTAGGAGATGGTTATGCATATCGCTAAAAATAAAAATGTTTATGCATTATTAGGTAATCATTTACGTAAGGCTAGAGTAAGTAAAGGATTATCAGGGAATGAGTTAGGCGAAATTATTCATTTGAGTCAACAGCAAGTATCACGATATGAGTTAGGTATTAATAAGTTGAGTTTAGATAAACTGATTGAAATTGTGATTTTTTTAGACATCGATATTAATGAAATTACTAGAATTATTGCTAAGCAGGTTGAATATGAAAAAATGAGTTAGTGGTAAACAAAGTAAAATGCTTTTTATTTTCTATTTATGAAATTATTATAAATAATTTATTTTCTTTAAAGGTTTTTAGTATAAGAATGGGGTGTCACTTATACGTATAGGGAACTAGATGATTAATTTTTCAGAACGCTAGAAAAATAAATTTTATGGTAAGTATTTAAAATTGAAAATAATTTGGAATTAAATTATAGAAATAAGAATAATCAATTTCATGTTTTTTTATTTTTAAAGTGAATTTATTAGTGTTCATAATGACAAGTTTTCTGGAGTTTATCTCTGTTTCTTCCAATGTTTCCTACCATTTTAGGTAAGGAGACCGTTCTAGTAAATATTAAAGCCTTTTTTGTTTCTAATATGAGCTAAAAAGGTTTTAACGTGATGTATTTAAAGATTTATTTTATTGTCTCTTATCTATATTCTTATGAATAAAAGGCGTCGCAGTGCTGTTGATGCATGAAAATTGATAGTATTGCTGACGACACAATGCTTAAATAAAGCTTAATGAATAATAGATGAAGGTTATGGTTCGATGTTCAAGTATATAGGGATATTATTTGCCTTTTTGCTATTAGGCTGTTCGGCTTCGAACAACGGTTACTATCTTGATAACCGTTACCCATCAAAAAATAGTAGTCAACGTATTCAATATATCATTATTCACTATACAGTCTCTGATGATGCGCATTCTATAACTCTGCTAACACAAGGCAAAGTGAGTTCCCATTACCTTGTTCCGAGTGTACCTGAAACTAAAAATGGTCTGCCTGTTGTGTTACAGCTCGTTCCTGAATCGTTAAAATCATGGCATGCAGGTGAAAGCTATTGGCGACAGCATAATGGTCTGAATGATACTTCTATTGGAATTGAAATCGTCAATGCAGGATTGCAAAAGGATGTAAAAGGAAAACTGCATTGGGCCCCTTATAATGAAGCGCAAATTGTTGCCTTGATCCCTCTCGTCAAAGATATTATGCAGCGGTATAACATTCCCCCAGAGAATATTATTGGCCACAGTGATATTGCTCCACTGCGCAAGCAAGATCCGGGTAAGGCATTTCCATGGCAACGTCTTGCTCAAAATGGAATAGGCGCTTGGCCAGACCCTAACACAGTGACTAAATTTCTAGCGGGGCGTAATGCCAATGAGCCTGCAAACGTGCTACGCGTTCAAAAAGCGCTTAATTATTATGGTTATTCAACAATTCCGTTATCAGGTAAGTTAGATCCACAGACGAAAAAAATATTACGTGCTTTCCAATTGCATTTCCGCCCGCGGGATATTGAAGGACAAGCGGATGCTGAAACAGAGGCTATCGCATTGGCACTCATTGAAAAGTATCGTGATATGCAAAAATTTAAGTTATTTGAGAAGACCTCGCAGTTGCCTAATGTTTCGACAAATCAGCAAGGCGACTAGCAGGAAGTGAAAATGCTCTATTAGGTTGATTCAAAGTGAAATACAAGTTGTTTCGTATTTCACTTTTACTGTTTGGTTAGCGGTTTGCGCCATATTCATGGCTTATTTCTTTTGCAGCTTTGATAACCATGGCGCCTAATTCAGTAATGCGGTCATCGGTGATTCGAGATAATGGGCCTGAAATAGAAATGGCTGCAAAAGCGTCTTTGTGCTCATCATAAATACAAGCTCCAATACAGCGTAACCCTAAAGCATGCTCTTCGTCATCATAAGAAAAGCCTTGTTTTTTAGCCTGTTGTAAATTCTCTTTTAAGGCTGATGGGTTAGTTAATGTATAAGGCGTATAAGCATGTAAACCTTTACGGCTTAAAAGTGGAACTAGTTTATCTTCCGGTAAGTTAGCAATGAATGCTTTACCTGCCCCCGAGGCGTGTAATGGCAGTTTTCCACCGATCGGTGCTGACATTCTCATTAGCGCATTACATTGTACTTGGTCAACAATAACGGCATCGTACTCGGTATGGTCTAGGATCGCTAAGTTGACGGTTTCCCCTGATTCATCCATTAAGCGGCGCAGTATCGGGTGAACAAGGGCTAATAAATTGCGACTTTCTAAGAAGCTACTACCAATGATAAAAGCATGAGAAGCAATAACCCATAGGCCTAAATCACCCGTTTGACGAACAAAACCATGTTGTTCTAATGTCATTAATAGGCGGTGTGTTGTTGAGTTTGGTAAGCCAGCTTGCATCGCAAGGTCTGTGAGGGCGATCCCCCCTGTTGATTCGGAAATATATTCCAACAGTGTTAAGCCACGACTTAATGACTGTACTTGTCCTGCTGCAGCTGCGCCACTCGCCGGCCCTTTTGCTTTTTTAAGTTTCTTAGTAATTGGTGCCGTTGCCATTAAGTCTCTCCTGACTGTCATTTTGCTTCTATTATGAACTATTTCACCTGAAAATACTCATCGGATCAGTGAAAAGTGTGCTCTTGTGCAACCTTGAAAAACTCTCATCATAACAGCGAATTTTCGCATGAGAAGTTGTGATAGGATGTTAAAAGTAAAAATTTGACTTATTTCTCAGTGTTCCATTTCAGGAGGGCAGTGCAGTGTCCGCAAAAGTTAATCAATTAGAACAAGAATTAAAAAAACGTATATTGGTATTAGATGGTGCAATGGGAACAATGATCCAACAACATAAGTTGTCGGAAGCCCAGTTTCGCGGTGAACGATTTGCGGATTGGCCGAGTGATCTAAAGGGAAATAACGACCTATTAGTCTTAACTCAACCAGATATCATTCGTGATATTCATTTTCAATATTTTGAAGCTGGGGCGGATATTGTTGAAACCAATACCTTTAACTCAACATCCATTGCGATGGCTGATTATAAAATGGAATCGCTTTCCGCTGAAATTAACGAAGTTGCTGCGCGCCTTGCCCGTGAATGTGCCGACGAGTGGACACGTAGAACCCCTGAAAAGCCGCGTTATGTCGCTGGCGTATTAGGCCCGACAAACCGTACCGCGTCTATTTCTCCTGATGTAAATGATCCGGCTTATCGCAATATTACCTTTGAACAACTCGTTGAAGCTTATCGCGAATCTACACGATCCTTAGTGAAAGGCGGTGTGGATCTGATCATGATCGAAACCATTTTTGACACATTGAATGCGAAAGCCGCGATCTTTGCGGTAGAAACCGAACTGGAAGCTTTGGGTGTTTCTCTGCCAATTATGATCTCGGGTACGATCACGGATGCCTCTGGCCGTACATTATCAGGACAAACAACAGAAGCATTTTATAACTCATTGCGCCATGCGCAGCCGATATCATTTGGCTTGAACTGTGCATTAGGCCCTGATGAACTTCGTCAGTACATTTCTGAATTATCAAGGATTGCTGAATGTTATGTTAGCGCGCACCCTAATGCGGGGCTACCAAATGCGTTTGGAGAGTATGACCTTGATGCACAAAATATGGCTGAACAAATTCATGAATGGGCAACCGCAGGGTTCTTGAATATTGTTGGTGGATGTTGTGGAACGACGCCATTACATATCAAAAAAATGGCAGAAGCAGTAAAAGGCATCACGCCACGTCAATTACCGTCACTCCCTGTTGAATGCCGCTTATCCGGTTTAGAACCACTAAATATTGGCGAAAAATCATTATTTGTGAACGTTGGGGAAAGAACCAACGTGACTGGTTCGGCAAAATTTAAGCGGCTGATTAAAGAAGAAAATTACCAAGAAGCCTTAGATGTAGCGCGTCAGCAAGTTGAAAATGGTGCACAAATCATCGACATCAATATGGATGAAGGAATGCTGGACTCCCTTGCAGCGATGGTACGTTTCTTGAATCTAATTGCTGGCGAGCCAGATATTGCACGCGTGCCGATTATGATTGACTCCTCAAAATGGGAAGTGATCGAGGCGGGGCTTAAGTGTATACAAGGTAAGGGGATAGTTAACTCAATCTCAATGAAAGAGGGGGTTGAGGCGTTTATTGAACACGCTAAATTATTGCGTAAATATGGCGCTGCCGTGGTCGTTATGGCATTTGATGAAGTTGGCCAAGCAGATACACGTGAGCGGAAAATTGAAATTTGCCGCCGTGCTTATCAGATCCTTACCGAAGAGGTGGGCTTCCCACCTGAAGATATCATTTTTGACCCGAATATTTTTGCCGTAGCCACCGGAATCGAAGAGCATAATAACTATGCAGTTGATTTTATTGAAGTCTGTAAGGATATCAAGGCTCAGTTACCTCATGCGATGATTTCTGGTGGGGTTTCCAACGTCTCCTTTTCATTTAGAGGGAACGACCCTGTCCGTGAAGCAATTCATGCTGTTTTCTTGTATTACGCCATTCGTAATGGAATGGATATGGGGATCGTTAATGCAGGGCAGCTTGCTATCTATGATGATTTACCCGCGGAATTAAAAGATGCTGTTGAAGATGTGATTTTAAACCGCCGTGATGACAGCACAGAACGCTTACTTGAGCTGGCGGAAAAATACCGTGGAGCAGGGGCTGGAGAGCAACAAGTTCAACAAGCGGAATGGCGTAGTTGGGAAGTGGAAAAGCGCCTTGAGTATGCACTAGTGAAAGGGATTACCGAATTTATCATTGAAGATACGGAAGAAACTCGCCAACGTGCTTCCAGCCCAATCGAAGTGATTGAAGGCCCTTTAATGAACGGTATGAATGTGGTTGGTGACCTATTTGGGGAAGGCAAAATGTTCTTACCTCAAGTGGTGAAATCTGCTCGGGTGATGAAACAAGCTGTAGCCTATTTAGAACCCTATATTCAAGAGCTTAAGCAATCAGGTAGTAGTGCAGGAAAAATCTTGCTCGCTACCGTAAAAGGCGATGTTCATGATATTGGTAAAAATATTGTTGGGGTTGTATTGCAATGTAATAACTATGAAATCATTGACTTAGGTGTGATGGTTCCGTGTGAAACTATTCTAAAAACAGCACGTGAAGAGAACGTTGATATCATTGGTTTGTCTGGGTTGATCACGCCATCGCTTGATGAAATGGTGCATGTGGCAAAAGAGATGGAAAGACAAGGGTTTACCTTGCCATTATTGATAGGTGGAGCAACAACATCAAAAGCACATACCGCTGTAAAAATTGAGCAGAACTATAGTGGGCCAACGACTTATGTGCAAAATGCTTCACGCACCGTGGGAGTGGTGGCTGCATTATTATCAGAAACACAAAAAGCAGATTTTGTGGCGCGAACTCGCCGTGAATATGAAACCGTTCGTCAGCAACATGGCCGTAGAAGGCCAAAAACCCCCCCTGTAGCATTGGATGTGGCGCGAGCGAATGCAGTGAAGATTGATTGGCAAAATTACCAACCTCCGGTACCAAAATTCCTTGGTATTCAAGAAGTCACAGCACCTATTTCAACCTTGAGAGGCTATATAGACTGGACGCCATTTTTTATGACATGGTCTTTAGCAGGTAAATATCCGCGAATTTTAGAAGATGAAGTGGTGGGTTCTGAAGCTCGTAAGCTATTGAAAGACGCTAATAATATGTTAGATAAGCTAGATAAAGACGGCTTATTAACACCAAAAGGTATTTTTGGCTTATTCCCTGCAAACCGGGTTGGGGATGATGTGGAAATTTATACCGATGAGTCGCGAAACCAGGTGCAAGTGATGGGGCTGAATTTACGCCAACAAACCTTAAAAACGGAATTTCCAAACTATTGTTTATCTGACTTTGTCGCGCCAAAGGATAGCGGTAAAGCTGACTATATTGGGGCTTTCGCTGTGACTGGGGGCTTAGAAGAAGATGCGCTTGCTGATGAATATGAACAACAGCATGATGATTATAATAAAATCATGGTTAAAGCGCTGGCGGATAGACTAGCGGAAGCGTTTGCTGAATATCTACACCAACAAGTCCGTATGCGTTATTGGGGTTATGCGGCTGATGAAAACTTGAGTAATGAAGAGCTTATTCGTGAAAATTACCAAGGAACCCGTCCTGCACCGGGGTACCCGGCTTGCCCTGAGCATACAGAAAAGGCAAAAATTTGGCAGTTACTTGATGTGGAAGCAAAAATTGGTATGCAGCTCACCAGTTCTTATGCGATGTGGCCAGGCGCCTCAGTGTCAGGCTGGTATTTTAGTCATCCAGAAAGTAAATATTTTGCGGTAGCTCAGCTACAAAAAGACCAAATTGAGGATTACGCAAAACGCAAAGGGATGTCAGTGACAGAGTTAGAACGTTGGTTAGCGCCAAACTTAGCTTATGATCCTGAAGATTAAAACAAGATCAATATATTGATTTTTCATGTATTCGGCACCATCTTATAGGTAATACATTAGAGGGGTCCAATGATGAGCTATGAATTTATTATTGAAGAAGAACTGCCACGCTCGGCAGTTTTTCCTTATCAGATCCAAAACAGCGCGGCGCCTGAAACCTTTATGATGAGTGAAGATGCGGTGAGTGCCATGATGAGTGTGTTACAGATCATGGACAAGCTTGATACCGATGATTCACTGGGTGAGCATTGTTTTAATCAGATTTGGTTAAGAAGCGAGCTAACGCCTGCGAGAGCAGAAGAGATTTATCTGTTTTTAGAAGAAAATTTAGCGGTGGAGCCTATCCCTTCAGAGGAAGAAATCACGGCTTTTCATCAAGCCCAACTCGATGAAAATAAGCTGTTATCCCAAGAAAGCCCTAAAGACGGTATGGTACCCGTGCATAAATTTTCGACCAATGATGGTTGGCTGGTGACTACGAAAGAGTGTGAATGGATTGCCGAAGTCTTTTCACCAGAGCTGGTGAGCGAAAACCACTTTGTGGTTTCTCAGATCTCTGAGCTGTGTAAGATTAGCTATCGCACATTGGAAGCCCTGCTAATTGAGTGGGGTAAATTTAATTTATTTGCCAGCAAACACGGTGGTTACCGCGTTAATTAAGAACTGTAGCTTATTAAGGAGACAAAAGTTTCAGCAAGAAACTGGCGTCTCCTCCGTTTTCTGAATAATTCCTTTGTAATTCTACTTTTTCAGCCAACATCCCTTATGAATTTTTTATTGGAATGATATGTTAATGACATAACGCCAATAAATGGGTCATGGTGATGAAATTACGTTCTTTTCTGTTAGTTTTCTATGTTAGCGGTATTTCCCTTGCGCAAGCTGGCAATATCGTTGAAGCGCCTTCGACGAAAAATAAACCGGATACGCTACAGGCACAGCCTAAAAGTACGCCTATGCCTGATGAGTTCAAAGCCAAATTAAAGCTAGCGAATGCTGGTGATGAAGAGGCGATGGTAGATGTTGGGCTTGCTTATATGGATGGGACTGAATTTCTAGCGGTCAATGAGAAAGAGGCTTACCGCTGGTTTAAAAAAGTGGCTGACCGAGATAATACGGATGGAGACTATTATTTAGGGATGTTGCTGCAAAATCAGGAAAAATACCAACAAGCGGAAAAGTGGTATCGCCGAGGTGCCGAAAAAGGCGATGCTTATTGCCAATATGCGATGGGTTACTTATATGAACATGGTATTGGTGTTGAGCAAAATTTAAAGCAAGCGAAAGCATGGTATGCAGAAGCCGCAGAGCAAGAACACGCTAACGCACAGTTTGCCATGGGGCTATTTTATCATGATGGTTTAGGTGGTGGTATTGACTACCAAAAGGCGCGTGAGTGGTATGAAAGAAGTGCGGGCAATAATATTGCAGCCGCAGTGAATAACTTAGCGGTGATGTATGAAAATGGTGAAGGCGTAGAACTGGATGATGAAATGGCGATTTACTTATATCGCCAAGCCGCCAATATGGGCTCTGCAACAGCGCAAGTAAATATGGGGGACTTTTATCAAGAAGGCCATAGCGCAATAGAAAAAAATAGCTACCAAGCAATGTACTGGTATAAACGCGCGGCGCAACAGAACAATATTGCGGCTCAATTGGCGATTGCGAAAGCCTATGAACAAGGCAATGGCGTTGGCAAAGACCTTGCTGAAGCCTTTATCTGGTATGAACGTGCTGCACAAAATGAATCCCAAGATGCAGGAATGAAGGTAGCTGAATTCTATGAAAAAGGGTTAGGCGGGGTTAAAAAAGACCCCAAAAAGGCTGTTGAGTGGTATATATCACTTGCCAACAGTGATGGTAAAGAGGCTCAAATTAAGTTAGCAGAACTGTATGTGTCTGGAGAACTGAAAAATGTTGATGTGAATGACATTTTGAGTTGGTTGCTGATTGCTCAAGAAAATAGCATTGAGGCTCAAAACCAGTTAGCTATCTTTTATTTAACGGGAACAGGTGTGGCGAAAAACACACACAGAGCACGGCAATTGCTGGAAAAAGCGGCATTTAAAAAGAATAGCGATGCTCAAAATAACCTTGCGGTGATGTATGCACGAGGCGAGGGCGGTGAAAAAAATATTTTCCGTTCGGTAATGTGGTTTGAACGAGCGGTAGAACTCGGTAATGAAACTGCAAAAGGGAACTTGGCGCTTTTAAAACAGAATAACGGTGTGACGGGCAAGATGCTGCAATACACCAGCAATGTTACACAACCCAGCAAACAGGCTGGAGGGGATTAACTGCATAATATAGAAGGCGATCGTCACGATCGCCTTCTGGTATTTTGATCAAACTTCCACACTATTCAAATAAATTACTGTGCAAGGTACGAACAATCTCTTCAGCATCATTTCCGGGGACCAATAAACAAATATTGTGGCTACTTGCGCCATAGCTGATCATGCGAATATTGAATGACTCAAGTGCGCCAAAAATTTGCCTTCCTAGGCCATTCACTTGCGATAGCTCATTACCAATGATTGCGACGAGCGCTAAATCCTCTTCCACTTCGACACGACATAATGCGGATAACTCAGTCATTAGCGCATTGGTGAGTAAACTACCGTTAGTTCCTGTTGAGCCTGTTGTGTCTAAGGTTAGTGCCACACTGACTTCTGAAGTGGTAATTAAATCCACTGAAATATTGTGGCGCAGTAAAATGGTGAAAATTTCCGCTAAGAAACCGCGTGCGTGCAGCATTTTTAGGCTGTGCAAGGTGAGTAGCGTTTGTTTACGGCGCAGTGCTAATGCCCTAAATTGCGGCGGATTAGTGGTTTTATCACACACAATGGTGCCGCCAGCTTCGGGCGCTTTACTTGAACCAACAAAAACAGGGATCCCTGCGCGCACTGCAGGAAGGAGTGTCGCAGGATGCAAAATTTTTGCGCCAAAGGTCGCCATTTCAGCCGCTTCATCGAAAGCAATTTCATCAATGCGTTGGGCACTCGGTACGACGCGAGGGTCAGTGGTGTAAATTCCAGGAACATCAGTCCAAATATCGACACGTGATAAATTAAGAACCTCGGCTAACAGGGCAGCGGTGTAGTCACTTCCACCACGACCAAGAGTTGTTGTACGGCCTTTTTCATCACGGCCAATAAATCCTTGGGTGATCACAACTGACTCGGCAAGGCGTGGCATGAGTTGCTGCTCTGATAATGCTTTTAGCTGAGCAAGTTCTGGTTCAGCACGGCCAAAGCTGTCATTCGTTCTCATCACTTTGCGTACATCAAACCATTGGGAGTTAGCGTTGCGTTGGCGCAGTACTTCAACAAATAGCAAGGTTGACATTAATTCGCCGTGACTCACCATTTCATCCGTTAATGCGTCAGAAGTGGCTAAAGCAGCCGAATCAGCTAAATGAGCAATATTATCGAGTAAGCGATTGATTTCTTCACGAATAACATCAGCAGTTTGTAGGTTATCAATAATTGCGTATTGAATATCCTTCACTTTTTTCAGCAGTTCATTGCGTTTATCTGCGTCGCAGCCTTCGGCCAGTTCGATTAATAAATTGGTAATGCCAGCAGAAGCTGAAAGTACCACAACTCGTACATTTGGGTTGGAAAGTACGATATTGGCGCTGTTATTCATTGCTTCAAAGTTAGCGACGCTGGTACCGCCAAATTTGGCGATAACATACGGATGGTTGTCTGCTGAAGACGCTGCGATATTCATGGTGTCAATCCCTTTGGTTAAACCTAATCTTTATATAGATTTATCGGGTAAATAGGATGGCGTCAATCAGGAATCGAAGGAAATCAGTAATTCTAATGATAGGTAATTTATTATCGCTTTTCTCAATGTACCCGTCATACTCGTCATACTTCAAGCTGCATGGGTGTTGACTGCGCTCAGATAACCGAATCACATACTTTTGTATGCTCATCGGTCTATCTTCGCTTGCCGCCTACATGCAACTTGAATTATTTAGAGTATATACTCGCCATACTTCAGCTGTATGGTGTTGACTAGCGTTCAGCTAGCTGAATCACATACTTTTGTATGCTCATCGGTCTATCTTCGCTTGTCGCCTACATGCAACTTGAATTATTTAGGGTATATACTCGCCATACTTCAAGCTGTATGGGTGTTGATTAGCGTTCAGCTAGCTGAATCTCATACTTTTGTATGCTCATTGGTCTAGAAAGTGCGTATTTCAATAAAAGGGACAATTAAGTCTGGAAAAGTGCGGCAGAATTGGGGAATATCAATATAACGCAGAAAACCGATAAGTCTCGTTTTCGTGACGGGGTACAATCTATTTCTATTTAAAATTATTTGGAGAGTGTTATCCATGAGAAGTATTAATCCAAGCCAAACGGCTGCATGGCGGGCGCTAGAGCAACATTTTGCGCAAATGAAAAATGTCCATATGCGTGATTTGTTTGCACAGGATAAAGACCGCTTTACTCATTTTTCGGCGACGTTCGATGGTCAAATCTTAGTGGATTTCTCCAAAAATAGAATTACTCAAGAAACATTGGAACATTTATTGGCTTTAGCAAAAGAAACAGAGCTAGAAAGCGCTATTAACAGTATGTTCCAAGGTGAGAAAATTAACCGTACTGAAGACCGTGCAGTACTACATACCGCTTTGCGTAACCGTGATAACACGCCTATTTATGTTGATGGCAAAGATGTCATGCCAGAAGTGAACGCGGTATTGGATAAAATGCAGCAATTTAGCCAGCGCATTATTAGTGGTGATTGGAAAGGTTATACCGGTAAAGCGATTACGGATGTGGTGAACATCGGTATTGGTGGTTCAGACCTTGGTCCATTCATGGTGACAGAAGCACTGCGTCCATACAAGAACCACCTAAACATGCACTTTGTATCGAACGTGGATGGTACGCAAATTGCGGAAACACTGAAAAAGCTGAACCCAGAAACAACCCTGTTTTTAATTGCGTCAAAAACCTTTACAACCCAAGAAACCATGACTAATGCGCATTCTGCTCGCGATTGGTTCTTGGCTGCGGCAAAAGATGAAAGCCAAGTGGCTAAGCATTTTGTGGCACTTTCCACAAATGGCGAAGAAGTCGCGAAGTTTGGTATTGATACCAACAATATGTTTGAATTTTGGGATTGGGTTGGTGGCCGTTATTCATTATGGTCAGCGATTGGTTTATCCATTATTTTATCGGTCGGCTTTGATAATTTCGTTCAATTATTGAACGGTGCCCATGCGATGGATAAACATTTTACCCAAACGCCGCTAGAAAAGAATATTCCTGTGTTGTTAGGTTTGATTGGCATTTGGTACAACAATTTTTTTGAAGCGGAAACTGAAGCGATTCTGCCATACGACCAATACATGCATCGTTTTGCCGCTTACTTCCAACAAGGCAATATGGAATCGAACGGTAAATATATTGATCGTGATGGAAAACCTGTTACTTATCAAACAGGCCCGATTATTTGGGGGGAGCCGGGAACCAATGGTCAACATGCGTTTTATCAGTTGATCCACCAAGGAACGAAGATGATCCCATGTGATTTTATCGCACCTGCGGTAACCCATAACCCGTTAGGGGATCATCACGAAAAACTATTATCTAATTTCTTTGCGCAAACGGAAGCATTAGCATTTGGTAAAACTCGTGAAGTGGTTGATGCCGAGTTTGCTGAGCAAGGGAAGAATGTCGCAGATATGGAATATGTTGCGCCTTATAAGGTGTTTGAAGGTAACCGCCCAACTAACTCCATCTTATTGAAATCAATCACACCTTATTCGTTAGGTGCATTGATTGCGATGTATGAGCACAAAATTTTCACCCAAGGGGCGATTTTAAACATTTTCACTTTCGACCAATGGGGTGTGGAATTAGGCAAACAGCTCGCAAGCCGTATTCTGCCTGAATTAGAAAATAGTGATACGGTGAGTAGCCATGATAGTTCGACCAATGGTCTGATTAACAGCTATAAAGCTTGGCGATAAGTTAACAACGTATTATTTAAATACTTCAATATAAGGTAGGGAGTTCCTGCCTTATATTGTTCAACAAACCATTGTTAAATTGTTCGTTTTTCAAGCAATTAAATAAAATTTATTATGATGTTAATAAATTTTATTATTATCGATAACTCGCTAGTAATTAAAATATTTTTCACTATATTTTTACATTTTGTGTTGAAAATGTGACTTTTTATATAAATTGTTAGCTAACTTTAACCTTGTCGTAAAACAACGTGATATCCTATTGCGTAAGAAATACAGTAAATCATAACCATGTTATCCATGGTGGAATTTTAAGTAATGGATGAAACGCTTTTTACTTCTCAGCCGATTCATTGGCTGGCGGAGAACGATAAAAACGATAAAATAGTGCCTGCTAATATATTAGATTGGCTATTAGAGCTTGGCTCAATGACAAAGCGTTTTGAGCAGCATAGCCAGCAAGTGACCGTGATACCTTATTTAGAGTGCTATGTATCGCAAGATAAGCTGAGTGCAGATGAAGTGCAGTCTTTACCTAAAAGCCAGCGCTATTGGGTCAGAGAAGTCGTCATGTATGGTGATGGTATCCCTTGGTTACTGGGCCGAACTGTAATCCCTGAAGAGACACTGACCGATGATGACCAGCAATTGGTAGATATTGGGAGAATGCCATTAGGACGTTATTTATTTAGCCGTGATAGTTTAACTCGAGATTATATCCATATTGGTTCTTGCGCAAATCGTTGGGTGCGTTGTTCTCGGTTAAGGTTATCGGATAAACCCTTATTATTAACAGAAATATTTTTACCTGAATCACCTGCATATCGTTAACTATCCTAAGTATTTTGAATTTTCAGGTCTCTGCAATGACACTATGCCAACAAATATAAATCAGTAAGTTGTAGAGTTTGGTGGTATTAAAATATACCCAATTTGAAGTATGATGGAATTCGAAAAGGAGCACGACAAAGTGGAGGGAAGTATGACGCTAAGTAAATGGCATGCATACAGCCGTTTAATGCGTATTGATAGACCCATTGGTTCACTGTTGCTACTGTGGCCGACGTATTGGGCATTATGGATTGCGGCTCAAGGTACGCCAAGTTTACATCTTTTAATTGTCTTTACTGCTGGCGTATTTTTTATGCGTGCCGCTGGCTGTGTCATTAATGACTTTGCTGACCGCCATTTTGATGGCCACGTAGAGCGGACTAAACACCGCCCTCTCCCGAGTGGTGACGTGACAGAAAAAGAAGCAAAAATATTGTTTGCAAGCCTTGTTGGCCTTTCTTTCCTGCTGGTTTTAACACTCAATTCAATGACTATTTGGTTGTCAGTTGCCGGTTTGGCCTTGGCATGGGTTTATCCCTTTGTTAAGAGGGTCAGTAACTTACCTCAAGTGGTATTAGGCGCGGCTTTTGGTTGGTCAATCCCAATGTCTTTCTCTGCTGTTGGCGAAACTTTACCTGTTGTTTGTTGGTTACTGTTTTTAGTTAATATTATTTGGTCTGTGATCTACGATACTCAGTATGCGATGGTAGACCGTGATGATGATTTAAAAATTGGTGTGAAATCAACCGCTATTTTATTCGGGCAGTATGACAAACTGATTATTGGCGTACTGCAATTCCTGATGGTTGGCTTCTTATTGGTGATAGGCTCACTGGCGGGTTTAGGTACTCTTTATTATATTTCATTGGTGCTCGTAGCGGGTCTATTTATCTATCAGCAGCAATTAATGGCTAATCGTGAACGTGCGCCTTGCTTTAAAGCTTTTATGAATAATAACTTTGTTGGCTTAATTTTGTTCATTGGTATTCTTGTCAGTTATTTTTAAATTGCCTTTATTGAGCCAAAGTAAAAGGTCATGTTATTTCTAACATGACTTTTTTGTTTTATTGAGCTGAGAAAACGCGATTAGCTTTTCTCTTGTTCCTGAGACTGCGCGCTTTCACTCGGCTTTTCTTCAGAAAACTCATCATCTTGGCTAACACTTTCAATGGTCAAACGGATTTCCGGTGACATCAAGCGGGCCAAAACGGCATACAGTTTTTGTGCATTGGTAACAAAAATATCATTTTCATTATTATCAATGTAGCCTTCTTCTCTGAGGGTATCGACTAATGTCGAGAATACCGCTTTATCAAAGAATTCAGGTGCGTTAATACCATGCAAGACAGAAAGACGTTGCGCAAGGATACGGCTTTCTTTTTCCAACGTATTACGGCTGATTTCAGGGCTCGCGTTGAGTAATGATAATGTGATTGCATAACGTTGCAAGGTTTCACGTACACCAGCGGCTAAAAGCTGTAATGGACGAATACGGCGAGGATTTAACACCACAATATCGTCTTCTCTTAAGCAAATTAGTTTTTGGTTATTCAGTTCATCGATCAGCGTATCTACCGCTTCATGTAGCTCATCACTGTTATAACGCATAAACAGTTCTGCTTTTAAGAACGGATAAATTTGACCGACTTGATAGTGAATATCTTGGCGACTAATGCGCTCATGGTGTAACACAATGCTAGTTATTAGAGATGGTAATACCAATAAATGATGGATATTGTTACGGTAATAGGTCATTAAGACGGCATTTTCACGAGGAAGGATAATAATATCCCCCATGCTGTCTTTTTCGACTTCGAATTTATCCATTTGCAAAGCATGTTCTAACAATTGCTCTGCTGTTTTATTTGGGGTTGTTGCATCTGCGGTGTATGGCACGTTGCGTAATAATTGCAGGTAACATTCGACTTGTTCAATCAGTTGCTCACGAGTGAGCGAGCGTTGACGAGATGCCAGCAATGCGGTCGCACAGAGGTTAATCGCATTGGCTGCGGCTGCATTATTAATATTAACCATAATGTTATCAGCTAACGAACTGACCGTTGGGTTTAACCAGGTCGGCCTTTGTGGTTCGATAGGATCGATAGAGTCGCGCCAATCAGGTACACGCTGATTGAGGTAATGAGGTAAAGAAATAGGTTGACCGAAGTTAACATACCCTTGACCTAAGTTGCGCAATTTACGTAACCCGCGAACCATTGAGAAAAAGCCTTCTTTCTCTTTTTCTGCACCACGAAGTTCTTTGGCGTAAGTTCCTACTTCCATGACATGTTCATACCCAATATAGATAGGAACAATAGTGATAGGGCGTGAGTCACCGCGCAACATCGCTTGCAATGTCATTGAGAGAGTACCTGTCTTCGGTTGTAATAAACGACCGGTACGTGAGCGCCCACCTTCCACAAAGTATTCGATGGAGTAACCACGTGCAAACAGTTCACTTAAATATTCGCGGAAAACAGTCGAATACAGTTTGTTTCCTTTAAACGTTCTGCGAATAAAAAAGGCCCCTAAGCGACGGAAAATTGGCCCTGCTGGCCAGAAATTAAGATTGATCCCCGCTGCGATATGAGGCGGCACTAGCCCTTGATGGTATAGCACATATGAGAGCAGTAAGTAGTCCATATGGCTGCGGTGAGAGGGGACATAAACGATTTCATGGCCGTCTTGTGCGAGTTGGCGAACCCGTTCAGCGTGCTGAACATTGATACCTTGATAAAGGCGGTTCCAAGTCCAACTAAGAACTCTATCGGTTAAACGTACGGCTTCATAAGAGAAATTGGCCGCAATTTCTTCCATCATCCCAACGGCATTTTGCTGGGCTTTTTTGAGTGGGATTTTTTTACTGCGCGCTTCGTCTTCAACGGCTTTTTCAATCGCTTTTGACGTCAATAGCTTATTAAACAGCTCATAACGTGCAGGAAGTTTTGGCCCAACTGCTGCTAAGCGTTGGCGCGAATAGTGAATACGCGCGACACGAGCGAGTTTGTTGGCAATAATAGTGTCTGTACCGTGGTCTTGTGCCATTTTCCCAATTGAGACAATCGGTGATAAACGCACAAAGCTGTCACGCCCTAACCATAAAACTGCAAAGAACTTTTGGATACCGTTTAACAGCTTCAGTGGCGGTGCTGGAGTATGGCCTTCACGCCCAGGTGAACGCCCAAACATCACGGATGCAGGTAGCATTTGAATATCTAGATTTGGATTGTTTTTGTGCAAATCTAAATAAGCATGGAATGTTTTTACTGAATCCTTACGTGGATTCGGTGAATAATAGCGAAAAACACGTGGGCCATCATCGATAAAAACGTAAGCCGGAAGCTTCGTTCCATTGATATCATTGTCGACTAGCGGGTCTGGCAGACCGATAGCTAAGCATTGATGCCGTAGCGTCAGGAGGTCAGACTTCGAATGATAAGGTAATACGTACAGAGTTGGCCTGTTGACATCAAGCTGCAACTCAGTGACGGGATCCGAAGGAATTAGTTTACTTTTTACCAATAATTTAAGTGGCAAATTCAACGTGTTGTAATATATTTTACGCCATAGTGACATAAATGATTATAGCCTCTTGTTAACAATGCTGTGCAATCATACCAGAAATACCTGGTTAGATCTGTTACTGACAATTCACTTTGACCGTAAAAATCGATTATTGTTTGTATTTTTTAAGGAATAAATATGGCGAGTCAAGTTAAGGGGTTCACGCGAGTGATTAAAGCGGCAGGATATTCCCTTAAAGGTTTGAAAGCTGCTTGGGTTAATGAGGCAGCATTTAGGCAGGAATCAGTTGCAGCAATCATCGCAATTTTTATCGCATTTTATTTAGATATCAGCTATATAGATAGGATTTTGTTAGTGAGCTCAGTTGTGCTGGTGGCAATAGTCGAATTATTGAATAGCGCGGTAGAGGCTGTAGTTGATCGTATTGGTAGTGAGTATCATGAACTTTCAGGAAGAGCTAAAGATATTGGTTCTGCTGCAGTATTTGTGAGTATCGGTTTAGCGCTGTTCATTTGGGCGCTGGTATTATGGCAGCGTTATTTTTCTGGTTAAGGTGTTTGGTTACTTAATCGGACAAAAAGAGAGTAAATCGATAACAAATGCTTAAATTGCGCGATTTAACTGTTTCAAATCTTCATTTACCTGTATATACTCACAGCTTGACTGTATAAACAAACAGGGGAACGGAATGAAAGCACTGACGGCTCGACAACAGCAGGTTTACGATCTGGTGCGAGATCACATTTCGCAGACAGGTATGCCACCTACACGTGCTGAGATAGCAGCAAGCCTTGGTTTTCGTTCGCCTAATGCGGCAGAAGAACATTTAAAGGCCTTAGCACGTAAAGGGGTTATTGAAATCGTTTCAGGCGCATCCCGAGGTATTCGTCTGCTTCTTGAAGAAGAAACCGAAGATCAGGGGTTACCTCTGATTGGGCGTGTTGCCGCTGGCGAACCATTATTAGCGCAGGAACATATTGAGAGCCACTATCAAGTTGACCCGGAGCTGTTTAAACCACATGCAGATTTTTTATTGCGTGTGAACGGGATGTCCATGAAAGATATTGGCATTATGGATGGCGATCTATTAGCTGTACATAAAACGCAAAATGTACATAACGGGCAAGTTGTTGTCGCTCGTATCGAAGATGAAGTTACGGTTAAACGTTTTAAGCAACAGGGTAACCGCGTTGAATTAATAGCAGAAAACCCAGAATTCGAACCTATTGTTGTTGATTTACGTCAGCAAAACTTCACTATTGAAGGTTTAGCTGTTGGGGTTATCCGTAACAGTGATTGGTATTAATTTCCGCTAGTAGCCAGCTGTCATGGTAGGTTACACCCGGGAATGACTATTGCAGGCAGATTTCATTGCTTTATTTTGAGGTCTGCCTGTTTTGTTTCCTTCCTTATATTTTTTCTCTTCTCTCTTCTCTCTTTTGTATTCATCAAACTATTTAGCAATACAGTAATTTATTTCTTTTTTGATGCTATAGGTTGTTCGTGGTTATGATGACAATGTTCGTGATCTTGGCAGCTATTCACTTCGTCACAACTTCTGCATAAGCCATGGTTTTCCACCACGGTATGTCTTAAGCGGAATTGGTGTTCGTCGGCTAAATTAATAATGGCAGCTTCTATTGTTGTACAGTCACTTTCCGTTACGCTTCCGCAATGGTCGCAAATCAACATAACAGAGATATGGCTTGGGTTATCAAAATGATGGCAGACGACATAGCTGTTTGTTGATTCAATTTTATGGATAAAACCTTGCTCCATTAAAAATTCAAGGCCACGATAAACCGTAGGGGGTTTAGCTTGAGGTTCAATTTCACGTAGTAAGTCGAGTAAATCATAAGCGCTGATTGCACCATGTTGTTGTGCTATCAAGCGCAATACCGTTTCTCTTTGTGGTGTCAACCTGACGCCTCTTGACTGGCAAATATGTTCAGCCATCGCAAGAACTTTTTTTTCACTCATCTTTTCCATTTTACTGACCCACCCGTTGAAAAATGCAAATGTTTACTGTTCACAAGTTTATCACAGTTTCTTGAACTATAGAGAATCAAGAAATGAAAGCATTACCATCAAAAAATTTTAACCTTGCTAAGTATTTTTTTGATTAATAAAGAAAGTAAATGAGGGTAATAAAAAATATAAAAAATGATATTTAAAATTAAACAGGAAAAATAGAAACAAATATTAAACAAATGCATGATAAAAGCGCAACGCATTGCGAACAATTAATTGAAATATTCCGTTTCAATTTGATGCAATTTCAATTAAGACTTATCTTAACCTCACTTTTCAATATTCTTTTTGTCGCTTCTTTTCTGTCTTGCTTGGATTTTAATTGCGGTTTTTCTGTTATTGCTTGGTTTTAATATCTATCTTTGTCGATAAATATAGATTTAAATTCCGATATAAATCTATCTGTAATTTGACATATTTTGAGATATTTGTAAGTGAAAAATGAGGGTTTTATATAAGTTTTTCTAAGTAATAAATTTGAAATGTATATTTTGATAGCGTTTTGATTTTATATTTTGCTGCTTTTGAATTCACTGGTTATTTATTCTTTGTTAACTCTAATTATGTGTCGGTTTTGACAATAAATATCGGTTATGTAGAATTGACATCAGAAAGTATCGGAAGGCATGTGTAAAAAGTCATTTTCTATTTCTATGTCAATTTTAGCGAATTACCCCTCATGGGAATAATTAATATTGAATAGAAAATAAAGAATTAAAAATTTTAGGTATTTTAAAAATTATAGATGAAAGGGATCTTATTTATATATTCACCTCTAATCTGAATGAAATTAATGATGTTGGATGACTGAAGAATTTCACTGTTAAGTAATCAAAAAAATAAAATTGATTCCTTATCAATAAAAATCAGAAAAGAGGCAGCTACTTCCTACTCATTTAAAGGAAATGTTTATGAAACTGAATAAATTAGCGTTAACTCTGGCTTTAGGTTTAGGTGTTGGAATTTCTGGTGTTGCAGTGGCTGAAGATCCAGTAACGCCACCAACAGTTGAAAGTTCACAAGGTGAAGTCCGCTTCACTGGTTTCATTAACGATGTTCCATGTTCAATTGATGCAAACAACTTAAAACAATTAGTTGAGTTTGGTGAAATTGCATTACATGAACTGACATCTAACCAATATCGTTCAGATAACAGAGATTTCGATATCGTATTGAAAAACTGTTCAACAGAAACGTATAAAAACGCAAAAATCACCTTTACTGGCCAAACTATTAATGGTTTCCAAGGTTTTGCCGGTGACTTACTTGGCTTAGGTGGAAAAGTTAAAAATGCCGGTATTGTAATCACTAATGGTGCTGACAAAGTTGTTGAATTTGGTAAAGCATTCCCAGGTACAGGTGATGGATACGCATTAAATGCTGGTGATGGAAAACAAACTACACTGCACTTCTCTGCATACGTTAAAGGTAACGAAGCAGCGGATGCGAAAGCAACAACAGGTAGCTTTAACACTGTTGCTAACTTCAAAATTATTTACCAATAAGTTCAAGCTTAGTTAAGTAAAAACATGTGGCGTATTAATGACGCCATATGTTTCTACCTTCTTTTTCATTTTTAGTCTGATAGGCGGCATAGTTGAATGAAAAGCATGAAACTCAATTTAATTACAAAATTAATGCTTTTAATATTAACGCCGATGATTGCATTTTCTGAGGAGGCAGTTGATTTCAATACTGATTTTTTAGAGGCAGACAGCACTGAAAATGTCGATTTTAGTAAGTTTTCTCATGCTAATTATATTCCACCTGGAAATTACTCTTTAGCTATTGCTGTAAATAAAGTCAAAATTTCCATGGAGCAGTCCATTATATTCTTTACGCCTAATTATGATGAAAAAATATCATTAGCTTGTATTACACCTGAGTTATATGGGCAACTAGGATTAAAGCCAGAATGGAGTAATAAAGTAACTTGGTTACTTGATGGAAAATGTTTAGATATTCGTTCTGTACCAGAAATGCGGACTCAAGGTGATCTTGCAAAAAATATTGTCGAAATCAGTATCCCACAAGCTTATATGGAATATGAAGACCCAAATTGGGATCCTCCGTCACGTTGGGATGATGGCATTCTAGGTGCATTTATCGACTACAATGCGACGGGTCGGGTTGTTAAAAAAGAAACGGGTGACAAAGGAACGGATTCAGGTATTACAGCGACAGGGACAATGGGGACAAATATTGGTGCTTGGCGTTTTAGAGGTGATTGGCAAACGCAAAAAGGCCAATTAAATAAAGGCGGCCAATCATGGTCATGGAATCAGTTATATGCGTATCGCGCCATACGTTCTTTAAATTCAAGGTTAACGTTTGGTGAACAATATCTGTCTTCAACGCTATTTGACAGTATTCGTTATATTGGTGCTAGTTTAGAAACCAATGAATCTATGTTACCACCGCGTTTACAAGGTTATGCACCTGAAATTGCGGGGGTTGCCAAAACCAATGCGACCGTCATTGTGAAGCAAGATGGCCGTATTATTTATCAAAAAGAAGTTAGTCCTGGGCCATTTCGTATTCAGGATGTGAACTCTTTTGGTGGCGGTACGTTAGATGTTTCTATTCAAGAACAAGATGGTAGTGTGACTAACTATAAAGTGGAAACATCTCGTTTAGGGACATTGATTCGACCGAGTCAGCTGATTTACCAGTTTGTCGTTGGTAAACCGACTAAAAATGAACATGATACTCAAGGTCCTGCATTTAGTTTGGGCTCCTTATCATGGGGTGTAACTAATAATACAACCGTTTATGGTGGTATGCTTGGTTCATCAGAATATCAAAATATTGCGATTGGTTTAGGGCGTGATTTAGCACCATTTGGCGTATTGTCAGGGAACTTAAGTATCTCTCGTGCTGAAATGGGCAGAACCGAAAATAACCAAACTTTGACGGGTAATTCATATAACGTCACTTATTCCAAACAATTTGATGATATTAACAGCCAAATTACATTCGCAGGCTATCGTTTTTCTGAAAAAAATTATATGAGCATGAGCCAATTTATCGACCGTCGCTATAATGAAAGTACGGTTGATAGTGGTAAAGAGCTTTATACTATTATATTTGGTACTGCATTCCCTGAATATAATACTAATATGTATTTAAATTACTCACATCAAACTTATTGGAATAGGTCATCATCGGATCAATATAATCTAACAGTTTCTAATTATTTTGATTTGGGGAAAATAAAAAATTTAAGTCTTAGCTTAACAGCTTACAAAACAAAATCAGACCAAAATGATGATGACGGAGTTTATCTAAATTTAAATGTACCATTGGATAATAACCAAGCAAGTATTAGTTACTCAGGTTCTTATTCAGGAAATACGAACAGTCATAACGTTAACTATTATGACCGTATAAATGAACGTAGTACTTATTCTATTTCAGCGGGTACATGGGATAAAGACAAGGTAACAACATCAGGTATGTATAACTATGATGGTGATACCGCACAACTTAATTTGAGTGGAACTTATATTCAAGATAATCAATCTACTCTTTCAATGCAGTTGAAAGGGGGACTGACCATGACCCAAGAAGGTGGTGCTTTACACCGTAATACCTCAATCAATGGTGGGTCAAGGATACTGTTAGATACGAGTGGTGTTGCTGATATTCCTGTGCAAACAGGGGTAACGCCGATACGCACGAATCGATATGGTAAAGCCGTTATTACCAGTGTTATGGATTATAACCGCAATAATATTCGAATAGATTTAAATAGAGTGCCAGATAATGCGGAAGCAGTTCAATCGACACAGCATGCGACATTAACGGAAGGGGCTATTGGGTACCGGAAGTTTAATGTCATTCAGGGTGAAAAAATATTGGGAACAATTCATCTTGCAAATAATAGTTATCCACCATTTGGTGCATCCGTCAAAAATGAAAATAATGTTGAAGTTGGCATCGTTTCAGATAACGGATTTATTTACTTAGCGGGTATTAACCCATCAGATGTTCTTGAAGTGACTTGGGGAAATAATTCATCTTGTCACATTCAATTACCTGAAAAAATAGAAAGTGGCATGGAACATACAATGTTATTACCATGCAAATAATTATAAATATGTTTTAACGTCAACGGTGAAAATATGAAATTTATAAATAAAGTTCAAATTGTAACAGCGATAAGTCTTTCTTTATTAGCACAATCGGCTTATTCAGCGATTGCACTAGATAGAACTCGTATTATTTATAATGAACAAGACAAAACTGTCGGTATGGGACTGACTAACGAACATTTAACTAGCCCGTATTTAGCTCAGGCATGGATAGAAAATGACAAAGATGAAAAAGTAAATTCACCTTTTATTGTGACTCCTCCGGTGCATCGTATTGAAGCTAATTCTAAAAGCCAAATTAAAATACAGGCAATCCCTGCAGTAGCGCAGTTACCTAAAGATAGGGAAAGTGTTTACTACTTAAATGTGAGAGAGATTCCACCACGTAGTGAGAAAGTGAATGTATTGCAAATTGCATTACAGACAAAAATTAAGCTTTTTTACCGCCCAGCAGCAATTGTAATTAAAGATAGAATGGAAGTGATCCCTCAAGAAAATGATATGAAAATTCTTAAACAGGGGGCGAATTATATTGTGAAAAACCCGTCACCTTACTTTTTATCCATTACAAAACTGAAAAAAGGCAATACTGAAGTTCAAAATTTTGAACCTGTAATGGTTGCTCCATTTAGTGAAGCGGGTTTAGGCAAAGTTACTGGAGATTTAGGTTCATCTCCAACTTTGGTTTATCTCAATGACTTCGGTGGAACTATGGATTTGAAATTTAGCTGTCAGTCAGCTGAATGCTCAGTGCTGCCAAGAAAATAAGGTTTGACGCCATGATGTCTATTAAAACATTAACAAAGGTATTTGTGTTATTGCTCACTTTACAGATATCGAGTGTATTTGGTTTTTCAGGATTCCTATACATTGATATTAAAGGAGAAGTACTATCAAAGCCTTGTTCAATTAATAATGGGCAAACAATAGAAATTGATTTTGGCGATGTATTAACAACACGTGTCCAAGATGAGGTTTATAAAGCACCCATTGACTACACGGTGACGTGTAAAGATGGCGTCCAACCTAAACTGAACATTTTTATTGAGGGAATATCGGCAAGTTTTGATCAGCGCCTATTAAAAACGGATATTGATAACCTTGCGGTGTTATTTAAAGCAGACACCAGCGATTTCCCGCTGAAAAAGAAACTTGCTTTTAACTTTGCAAATCCATTGAAATTGTATGCCGTATTAGTGAAAAAAAGCGGTACAGATTTACCCGCAAAAAGTTTTACGGCAAATGCAACGTTGAAAGTGGTGTATCAATAAGGGGCTGAGATGTGAAGACTGTTAATAACATAATCGGTTTGGTGTTCCTCAGTGCCATTTTATCTTTTACATCAACCGCAAAAGACTATGAAACAGGGATTAATATTAAAGGTAATTTAATTACACCACCGCCTTGTCATATTGATGATGGTAAAGATATTGAAGTTGATTTTGGTAATGTATCAATAAAATCAATCCAAGGTAATGACCAAAAAAGGCAAGTTAATTACCAGATCCAATGTGGTGAAAATAAAAATAACTGGTCTATGTATCTGATGTTAGATGGAATAAAAAGTGATTTTGATATAAATGGGTTAAATACTGGAGTTAATAATCTAGCAGTAAAATTTCAGCTTGCGGATACCGAATTGGAGTTAGGTAAGAAATACCTTATTAACCCTAGCTCTCCCGGTGTACTTTGGGCCGTATTAGTCAGGAATGGCGATAATGAACTAAAGACGGGGGATTTTATTGCTAATGGCACCATGGTTGTGGAGTATCAATAATGAAAAATACGACCTCACTATTAATAGGGACACTGTTTACTTTGATAAGTACGGCATTTTTAAGTAGCAATATTGTCTTTGCCGCTAAAAATAATGTCAAAGTGAAAGGGACACTGGTGAATTCACCTTGTGTTGTTCTGCCGGAAAATAAAATGATGGAAGTAGATTTTGGCGATATTCGGTTATTAGATATTTACGACCCGACTTACGAGTTGCCTCGCAGAGAGTTAACGTTGGTATTATCTAATTGCGACTTAACTATTGCGAAAAAAATGAAAGTGAAGTTTACCGGAGCTGAACATAGGCAAATGTCAGGATATTTGGCATTAACAGATACGGAACACAACCCTGGATTAGGGATTGGCATTGAGCTAGCTAGCGGTGAAGAAATTAAAGTGAATAAGTTTTCTTCGCTAGTACCAATCATTCAAGCTGGGAAAAATGAACTTAAATTTAATACTTTTCTCAAGGCAACCCCTGAAGCAATCAACAATAAACAAATTAAAACAGGGCAGATTGCCGCAATAGCCACTTTTTTATTTGAGTACGAGTAATTTCATTCTCAGAACCTTATCCGGTACTGATATCAAAACATTGAAATGAATATAAAGAGATATGAAATGGGAAAACGAATTCAGCAATTATTATTAGCCATACCATTTTTGTTCTTTGGTTTGGGAAGTTATGGTTCAACCTATTTTTCGTATGTGGAAGAAGTTGAATCACTATCGAAGCATGAAAATATTTATCATTTTGTTATCGAATATTGGAAAGAAAACTCTCCTTATGAAGGGAATCCATGTCAATCCGTACTTGGCAGTAAAGGGGCAAAACGGTGTTATTTTACGATTAATCACCTACACTCAGGGAAAGAGACTGGGGGGATAGCTTCTCGTGCAGATTGGTCGTGTGATGTCAATTTTGCAACTTACACGACAATGGCCGCAATTATCAGAGATGCCAATGCGATTTGTGGCCTTTCTTTTCCTCGAACAGGGAGTAGTCAACATAGTGGAGCAATCACAACGGATGAATGTGTAGGGATCTTTCTAGCTACATCAAAAGGAGCTCAAGGTAAAATGTTACCAGGCGGAATTTGCGGGATAGCGCCTCCTCCAGCAGGAAAATGTTACTTTACTTCTCCGACTGGTAATGCGAATTCTCTCGAATTAGATCACGGTCCTTTAAATGCGGATGAACTCAATGGCGATGTAGAGACGGGGTTATTTTATATTCAATGTAATAAAGATATGAGTGTGAAGGTTTCTTCAAACTTGCAGCAAGATAATGTTTATCTGCGTCCGAATGGAGAATTGCAGTCCCATGTTACATTAAATAATCAGTCGGCAGCAAAAGGGGTGGTTCAGTCAGTAAGAGCAAATCAAGTATGGCCTGTGCAGGTGGCGTCAACCTTAAAAACTAATGGCGCTGTTGCACCGGGAAAATTTAGTGGTCGCATTACCCTCGTTTTAACTATTCCATGATTTAAATAGATATTTGGATTCGTCATTTCCCATGTTGACGGTTTTGCCTACTTAAACGTAATTGTTGGTAGGCTTTTTTTTATTGAACTTGGCAAGTAAAAGCGGAATAGGATTCATCTTTGATAATATAAATATTGTCTTCCATTTTAGTAATGTTGACATAATATTTTATTTTGTCTTCTTCTAATTGAATAAAGTTAGAAAATAATTTCTCTGGTATATTATCTGAATTGGTTACAGATGATGAAGTAAAGGTGACGGCATAGTTACCTTTATGGTCAACATCTTGATAATCAAAGTAAAGAGCTCTATCTAGTCGGTAAATCTGACTATTATCTTTTAAGTAACCATACATATTCATTCGCCCTTGTTGGCGTGCAGAAAGTTGGACATTAACTTTTGATTTTAAACTCAGGCCATCTTGAGTATTATTATCTTTAATCCATAATATTTCGGAATGGCAAATTTGGACATCATGGCTACTTTTTTTGATCATCAGTGATGCAGTTGATGCAGTTGCAATTAAAAACAGTGAAGTTAAAATATATTTTTTCATTTAAATCCTCTGATCATTGATTGAGATACAATCAAATTTTTTATTGATTTCTTTGCAAATACTAATAGATATGTTTTTGTCGATAGAGTAGGATTTATTTAAATCCGATAAAAGAATAATTCTTTTTGGCTCATCACATGGGATGTTGTATTTATTCAGCTTTTTATTTACGGTAGCAATATTATCGCTGGAAATTTTACCGACCATATCAACCGGTGTTTGTATTACACAGTTTTCATTTGTACTTACAGTCAGATAATTATTGATTGGATTTGGATTATCCATTGGGTGCTGAATAAATAAATAGATTAAATAACATATTGTAAACGTTGAAATAGCTAGGAATAATATCTTTAAGGGTTTTTTACCACTTTTTTCTATTACCTCATCCTTCCGGTGTTGAAGCGATAAGGCTTCATTAATATCCATATTATAAATATGGTTATTTTTCGTTTCATCAATAGGGGATGATGGTTCATCAATAGTAGTGATGAGCGGGGGCTGGGTCGTTAATTGGCTATCAATTGGCTGAGGGAAATATTCTGGGTTTTCAATATAATCATATTTATCATTGAGATAAATAACATCTTCCTTCACATTACTATCTTCAGTTTCTATATTTTCATGTATAGATATATGATTATCGAGTCGAAAGCCTTTTTTAGGTACGGTAACGATCGATTTAGGGTCGATACCAATTTGTTCAAGTTTTTTTCTTATTTCACTAATATAAGTATTTAAATTATTATTAGAACCAACCAGCCCATATTCCTCCCATACACTAGTTAAGAGTTCATCTCGCGTTGCAATTCCTTTTTTTAAATTTAATAAAATGATTTCATTGAATAACCTTGCCGCAGGCTTAGATAATTCAATATTTTGATTTCGATCATATTTTAGGTATATTAAACTTGTTTTCTGCTCGAAAATATATTTTTCATCAATAGTATAATCATGCATTTCGATCATAAATACTGTTTGCTCTCTCTAATTAAAATGACTAATAGGAAATTTAAATTAAGGGAATTAATTTTGGATAAAGTATGTTGTTTTGACTTTTATTATTATGCTTATAGTCTAAATACGGAATCAATTAACTGCAAGTATTGTGAGGTGAGCTTTTTTGTAATGAATTAGCAAATTTATTGAATTGACAGCTTAAATGTTATTAAAAACTATTTAATGGTATATTTAAAGCCTTAATGGTGGTGGGTTAATCACATTTGTAGTTAAAAAGATATAATAATCTATATAAATCAGTTCATGTAGAAATACATTTTTTTATAGGAAATATCTTAAGTGTTATTACTTAATTATTTCAATGTTAACTAATTTAAGTCTATATAATAAATATTAGGCAAAGAACTTAATTCTCTGCCTAATATATTAATGATTAATATTTATATTCAATACCTAGCCAATAGTTACGGCCTTCTTCAATATAGCCATTAGTATATTCATATGATTTATCGAATAAGTTGTTCACTGAGGTGTTAACAGAAACACCTTGGCCAAAATCATAATCTAAGCGCAGGTCAGTTTTAGCATAGCCACGTACTTTGCTATCGGTATCAACATAGTTGAAGGCCCAACTTCTGGCTTCTTCTGTTACTGTGATACTGAATGGCTCATAAGGGGTAAATTTCACCCAAGCAAAGGCTTTATGAGTCGGTAATTCGGTGACGTGTTTTACACTGTAATGTTTTGGATCCGCATGAATATAGCCGTAGCTTAAACCGGCTTCCATCCAATCCGTAATTTGACCCGTGGTGCCTAAATCAATGCCAAAGTAATCGACTTTTCCGCTATTACGATTTTCGAGTATATAGCCTCCATTCTTATTTGTGCCAACACGATGCGCCATAATGGCATCAGAGACATGGTTATAATAGAGACTTGAAGTATATGACCAAGTGGGTGAGATATGTCCCTTGTAAGTCAAATCATAGGTAAGTGCCCGTTCTGTATCGATATGTGGGTTAATGACGAAAGTGTCGTCACTTTTCATTTTTTCTTTGGTATAGCGCTCTTTTTGCGTTGGGAAACGACTTCTTTCTGATATCGAGAATTGTACTGTATCTTCATTTTCTAAGTGGTAGCGAGCCATCACTTCCCAGTTGAAGGCATGTTGGCTGTTACCATCGTATTTCTCAAAATCCCCTGATTTATAGTCATAGCGTTTGCCGTCAGCACTCTTGCGCCAGTCATAGCCGATACCCCCGATAATATCAAGGTTATCCATGGCAACCCATTGATATTCTGTAGCAATAGAATAGGTATTGTCTTTATAACGGTCGAATGGGACATCTCTTTTTGCACGCGCACGGTGAACATCTTCTTTCCAGTGGGCAGCAAATGACAGCATATCTAATTCACGCACGGTGAAGTCAACACGCATATCAGCCCCGTTGCTGTAGTCGTCATAACGGCTGTAGTTATAGATACCTTTTTCATAATCTTTGATAGACTTATATTGATGAAGGGTATTCTTAAATGTGTCGTGGTACAGACGGCTCTGTAACGCGATATCATTGGTTATTTGGGTTGTGCCATTGAAATAAAAACTTTCTTTGTCATAAGCTGGCCATTGCCATATTTGAGGCTTGGTATTTGTCACACTCGGGGGGCTATTTTTATCTCCATCTTGTTTGAGATAGGTAATGACATATTCGTCGGCTTCACGAGGTGTCCAGCCCACTTTCACCATCATGCGCTTGTCGTCAGTAGCTGAATTCGGGCGACGGCCATTATTTCCTGCTAATGGATTGTTATTTTCAGACCCCGGTATTCCCATAAAACGTTGTTTATATTGGCTGCCACTCACTTGGATAAAGCCTAGATCATTACGTCCACCTAAGCGCGCACTGATATTGTGGGCATTATCGGCACCGCGAGCAAAACCTTGATTCAAACTAATATTGGCTTCAAAGGGTTTTTTAGGCGTGGCGGTGGTTAGGTTAATAGCTCCGCCCATTAGGTTTGGGCCTTGTAATAGAGAGGTATAGCCAGTCGATAACTCAACACTGGCCAGCTCGCTAGTCATAAAGCGCCCGAGGTCTAATGTGCCGTCGTAAGGTACGTAGGTTGGAATACCATCAAAGAAAATAGGCACTTGGCGGCTATCAAAACCACGTACATTGACTTGGGTTTCATTGCGGTTACCTGACTTTTGAATGGAAACTCCTGGTATTGTGCTCAGCGCCTGTGCGACGTTGGTTTTATTCAACTGTTTCATTTGACTCTCTGTGATGATGTTTGCATCAGCCGCAAGTGGGGTACTCCAAACGGATATCACATCGGTATTTTTTTCAGTGTTAGGTGAGGCGGCGTATCCTTGTGCTGTGAATAAAGCCATCCCGACTAAATAGGTAATTTGTTTTATTTTCATTATCTCTTTCCAGTTTCATAAATAACGATATATTATTTTTTATATAACGATGTGCGTCATTAACCATAAGTGGATGCAGCCTACGGGGTAGGCTGTTTTTGCAAATGGTTTTTTTTGACGCTAACTTCTTTGGTTACTGCTTAAAAATCTTCACTTTGATATCTCGTGGTGCTGCGTAGTAAGGGGCTGACGTAACCAATAATGGCACCCCTGTTTGTGCGAATGTTTCTATTGTTTTTAAATTAATTCCACCAGCAATGGATAGTCGACAAGGCCGGCTTTGTTGCTTGGCGAGTTCTTGTAGTCGCTGAATTTGCTCAATGGGCAATTTATCCAGCTGAATAATATCGGCTTGCGCATTGATGGCGAGAATGGCTTGCTCGTAGTCATCAGCCTCAACAATAATCATTTTTTCAGGAGCGGCTTGGCGTAGTGTTTTAATATGGCCCGCCCAATCATCTGGTTTTTCAAGACATTGGCGATGATTGGTGAACAGTAGGATACTTTCTGCACTGCCTGCACGATGAATAATAGCGCCCCCAGCCAAAATCGCAGTTAAGGCAAGGGGCTTTGTCTGTGGAATGGTTTTTCGGGTGCAAGCAAGCTGCCCATCCGGTTGATATTGACGCAAAATACTGACCATTTGCTGGGTGTAGTGACTTACACCTCCACACCATTCAAGCACGTTTTGCACCGCTTTCCAGCCTTGATGTAAGGCTTCAATAGGCCCAGTCGCACGAATTAAAATACTTTGTGGTTCAACCTGTTGGCCATCTTGGCAGTGGCACTCGCAAGTGATACCGAGTTTTTCTAACATGCGTCTGGCGATAGCTATTCCACTGACACAGCCGCCAAATTTGGATGCAAAGGTCATGACACCCAGTTGGGATTGTAGGCCAAGTGCCCGTGTAGTGAGGTCCCCATATTGGATGTCATCTAGCAGTAGTTGGTCGATCAATGCATCGGGCACGTAAATCATAACGTCAGTTCCGATTCATCTACCACATCCCAAGATACCATCGCCCAATCTCTGGAAGGATAAGGGACTGTTTTGCCTAAAGCGGTTTGTTCATCATAGTATTGACGTAAGACCGAGGTTTCTTCTGGCGTGATATTTTTAAGGGACCAATTGACACTATCAGCGAAAGCCTCAAAGCTATCAAATCCACCTTTATTGGGGTTTTTAATGAAATCAACACGCGCATTAATACCCATTTGATGCAAAATATTCACTGCATAAATATAGGTAGGTAAACGAACAACTTCACGGCCTATTTTGCGAATTATTTTCTCATCAATAAATGTTGGGTTGACGGTATGGGTTGTGTACACCCGTAATTTTGTTTGGTTATTAAGTTTCAATAAAGCAGCTTTTAAATCATCAACCAGCGTTGAACGCGATGCCACAGAAATATCCACTTTTGGCAATGAACGCCAATCATCTTCCCATGCGAGCTGTTCAAAGCGTGCATGTGGGATAGCGAGCTCTTTAGCCCGTAGTTCAGCCATTTCGAGCATGCCACGGCTATAATCAATTCCAATCACATCTTTAAATTCATTCGCTAGGCAAAGGCTTATGGAACCGGGGCCGCAACCGACATCAAGTAAGGTTTCAGCACCTGTTAAATCCATTAGTTCGCGAAACCGTACTAAGTATGGGTCATGAGGATTAGCACAGTTTTGTGCCATTTGTTGTGCTTTTTTATCCCAATGCTCTGGTTCTTTGCGGCTACGTTGTGCCTGTTGCATGTGCTGTTGGTACATTTTTGAAAAATCGATTTGATTGATTAACATGATCCCTGACCTTAACAAGAAAACGTTGATGGAAGCTGGAAGTGAGCTTGAATGCTGCGCTCATCCACATTATAAAGTGCTGCCAAGTTAGTAAGTGTTAACATACATTTGGATAACCCTTGCCTCGCTTTGTGGTGCTTATCAAGCAAAATGACGTTATCAGCGATAGCTGCGGCATGCTGTGGATGATGGGTTGACATCAATATCGTCATACCATGGGATTTAAGCTTTTCGATTTGCTCAAGTAAGCGAATTTGGTTACCAAAATCAAGGCTAGCGGCCGGCTCATCCATAATTAGAAGTAATGGTTTTTGTATTAAAGCCCTTGCTATCAATACTAATTGTTTCTCTCCGCCACTAAGTGTGCTGTATAGACGTGTTGCTAAGTGTGAAATGCCCAGATGCTTTAGTTGTTGATATGCTAAGTTTTTTTCGGCCTCTTTAGGGACTGAAAATATTGAAATATGGGGTGTTAAACCCATCATCACCATATCAAGTACAGTGAAAGTAAAGGGGGTATCATGGGCTTGGGGAACATAAGCGACAGTTTTGGCTATTTCGCGGGGTTTAAGACCTTGAATGTCTTGCCCATTGAGTAGGATCTCACCTTTAATTGCGGGTAATAACCCCAGTAATGTTTTCATCAAGGTGGTTTTACCGCAGCCATTTGCGCCTAACAAGCAACTAATCTCCCCCTTAGGTAATGAAAGGTTAATACCATCAATGATGGCAGTGCCATGATAACCAATTGCGACCTTTTGCAAAGACAGAATGCTCATTTCACCCGCCTTGTCTGCAATAAGATAGCCAGAAAGAAGGGGGCGCCAATTGCGGAGGTTAAAATGCCTATTGGTAATTCAATTGCAGCAATAGTCCGTGCTAAGGTGTCAGTAACTAGCAATAAGATGGCACCAATTGCCAGTGATGCCGGGAGCTGATAGCGAAAGTTAGCACCCACTATCATTCTAGTGATGTGTGGAACAATTAACCCCACCCAACCAATAATTCCTGCGATTGACACCGCGCTTGCTGTAAGTAATGTGGCACAAACAATGAAAACAGCGCGGGTTAAACTGACATTGATCCCAAGGCTTTTGGCTTCTTCATCCGATAAGCTGAGTAAATTCATACGCCAGCGCAATAATAATAGTGGAATAATACCGATAATCATCAGTGGTAATACTGACACTAAGTCTGCTTGGGTAATCGATGACAATCCACCTAATAACCAAAAAGTGATGGAAGGCAACTGGGTGTAGGGGTCTGCAAGGATCTTCATTAAGGAGATGGCGGAACCACATAACGCACTGATAGCGACACCGACAAGAACCAAAGATAAAATAGGGTCATGTTGCCGTGCTAGGCGGGCAATAAAACACACTAAAGTCACGGTAATTAGCCCACCAATAAATGCACTTAATTGAATGTAAAACAAAGATTGGCCGAAGAAAATACCAATGACAGCTCCCACGCCCGCACCAGCAGAAACACCTAAAATATCAGGCGAAACTAGTGGGTTACGAAACATTCCTTGGTAAGCTGCGCCTGCAATCGCTAGCCCTCCGCCAATAATAATAGCGGCTAATGTGCGTGGAAAGCGTATTTGCCAGAAAACGGTTTCATGGCGTGGGTTACTCAATTCACTGTGAGATGATAATTGGCTGGCAAATAGTCGATAAAGTTCATTAAGTGTAAGTGAGTACTTACCACTTGTTAACGCAATAACAAAGCTAATCAGTAATATGATGACCAATAAAAGGAATTTTCCCTTTTTGTTCAAAACATCATTCATGACTTTTCCATGAGCAAATCAATTTGCTGTGTCGTTAATGATGAATGGTAGAAACGAGTAAAAAACTCAGCAATATCATGTTTAATATTCATGGCAATGTTTTTATCAAAATGGCTTTGTAGCCGCCTCATTCCTAGTAGGCGGTTAACGCCTGGAGGCCCATCTAACCAACCAAATGGCATGCCACTAAATACAAGTAATTTGCGATTAGCAATAGCATCAAGCCCTTGCCATAATGCAGAACTTGTCATCAGTTCAATGGCTTCGTCATATTGCGTTATAATGATGTCAGGGTTCCATTGGTAGAGCTGCTCCATAGAAACCGTAGTAAGGCCATGAAAATTAGGGATATCCACTACATTGCGTAAGCCTAGCATTTCAATCGCTTCAGTATGAATTGAGCCTTTAGCGCCAGTTTCTAAACCTTTTGCCCCTCTCGCGAGGTAAAAACTCAGTGATTTCTGTTGGTTTTGATGAGCAAATAAGGCAGCATCATCAATATAGCGTTGAGCAAGTTGGCTCAATTGTTGTACTTGTGGTAAAACCCCTAAGATTTCACCCAGTTGCATTAGTTGCTGCGGTGAGTCTTTTAGGCCACCTGCGATTAACAAATAAGGAACATGGGTTTGTTTGGCGACTTTTTCTGCTTGTGAGCGATAAGTTTCATCAATGTTTCCTGTGTCAATAATTAAGTCAGGGTTATAAGACAACAGTTGTTCAAGGGAAAGGGTACTACCACGGCCTGCCAAGCGGCCATAAACCGGTAATTCAAGCCATTGTGGTGCAAAAAGGCCCGTTTGCCCTTTTTTCAATGAAATAGAGGCGAAACCCACCATTTTTTCTGGGGCTAAGGCAAACATCAGTAAATCGGAAGGGGGCCCCGAGCTGATGACGCGATGAATATCCTTGGGTGTTGGGAGTTTACCGAATATCGCGGCTTCAACTTCTGGGCGAGTTTGTGCGAAGCTTGGTAAGCAGTAAAAAGCAGTGAGGACGGCACTGGATTTAAGAAACTGTCTACGATTGATAGCCATAGTCTAATTTCATCTATTCGTTATGATAATAATTATATAGCGCGAAAATTAGCGGAGTCATGATAGAGAGTCAACTACAAAAGTGGGTTGGTTAAGAAAAATCAACGTTTATGTGATGTAAATCAGTAACAAAGATTGCTATCTATTGATGGATAGCAGAACATTGTTATCGTTAACGAATTGAATATGACTTTGGACTTATGAAGAAAAGAAGACCTTCTTTGCAGGATGTTGCCGACCAAGTTGGCGTCACGAAAATGACGGTGAGCCGTTTTTTACGAAACCCAGAGCAGGTTTCAGAAGCTCTGCGTGATAAAATTGCTCAGGCGGTGGAGGCTTCCGGGTATATTCCGAATAAAGCTCCCGATATTTTATCGAATGCAACCAGCCATGCCATCGGGGTGTTGCTTCCTTCATTAACTAACCAAGTTTTCGCCGAAGTGATCCGTGGAATTGAAGCCGTGACAGACCGCCATGGCTACCAAACCATGCTCGCTCACTATGGCTATTTGCCCGAAAAAGAAGAGGAGCGGCTGACTTCGTTACTTTCTTATAATATTGATGGTGTGATTTTAGCTGAACGAACCCATACAGAGAGAACGCTGCGTATGCTTAAAACTGCGGGGATCCCTGTGGTTGAAATTATGGATAGCGTTTCTCCTTGCCTAGATATTGCAGTGGGTATTGATAACTTTGAAGCGTCCCGCCAAATGACTCGGGCGATGATTGAGCGCGGCTGCCGTAAGGTTGTGTATTTAGGCGCAAGGCATGATGAGCGTACTTTTATCCGCCTGAAAGGTTATGAGCAGGCCATGCTCGATGCCAATCTTGAACCACGTAATGTGATGACACAGGCTAGCTCATCGTATTCGTTAGGCGCTCAATTGTTGCACGATTGCCGTGATAAGTATCCAGATACTGACGGCTTATTTTGTACCAATGATGACTTAGCAATAGGGGCTATTTTTGAATGCCAACGTTTAGGTATTCAAATTCCACAAGATCTCGCTATTTCAGGTTTCCACGGCCATGATGTAGGGCAAGTGATGACGCCAAAACTGGCGAGTATTTTGACGCCAAGGGACCAAATGGGGCGTAAGGCGGCAGAAGTCTTGTTGGCGAGAATGTCTGGTAAGAAGCTAACGGATACGCATTTTGATGTGGGGTTTTCTGTCCTTACTGGCGAAAGTATCTAATTATTCCTCGTCATCCTTCGCGCTGTCGCGTTGTTGCCTGTACTCGCCAACCCTAGTCACATACTTATGTATGCTCCTAGGGCTTGACTCGCTTGGCGCCTAGCGACAACACGAATTATTTAGAGGAATGTTTTAAGACGAGCAATAAAGTTTAAATATACTTTTTGTCTTTTGTTTCTATATTGCATTGCGAGTTTTGCTTTGTTCTTCACCTGCCTCTTCTGAAGTCAGATTGAGAGTATCATCACAGATCTGTTCTCTTCTTCACCAATTTGATTGCCAAATAAATCCGCACTGATGATAATGTTACCCGTAACTTGTTACCGGTAACAAATGCCGGTTTTTAACTAAAGCCAGGACAATAGTGAATATCTGAGGAGTTTCCTATGAATGATACCCAAAAACAAAACTATACATTTGTACTAATGGGGGTATCGGGTAGTGGTAAGTCTGCTGTTGCTACCGGTGTTGCACAGCAACTACAAGCTGCCTTCCTTGATGGTGACTTTCTTCACCCTAAATCAAATATTTTAAAAATGGCATCGGGTCACGCATTAAATGATGACGACCGTAAACCTTGGTTAGTCGCATTAAATAATGCCATTTTTGCAATGCAAAGAACCAATAAGGTATCGCTGGTGGTTAGCTCCGCACTGAAAAAAAGCTATCGCGATATCTTAAGAGAGGGGAACCATAACCTCTATTTTATTTACCTAAAAGGTGATGCGGTTGTTATTGAAGATAGATTGAAAGCACGTAAAGGGCATTTCTTTAAGCCTGAAATGCTGAAATCGCAATTTGATGCTTTACAAGAACCTGGTGCGGATGAACCTGATGTGCAGGTTGTTGATATTCGACCATCCTTAGAGAACGTGATTGAAAATACGTGTTCTACTATTCGTAAGATTGTCGCTGGAGATAACTAATGAATACCCCAGAAACATTAAGCACGTTAACGCTCGTGCTAACGGCGGTTGGCTCTGTCGTTTTACTGCTCTTTTTAGTGATGTATGCTCGTTTACACGCATTTGTCGCGCTAATGATCGTTTCTATTGGCGCGGGTTTATTCTCCGGCATGCCAGTACAACAGATCACTGAAACCATGCAAAAAGGTATGGCGGGAACCTTAGGTTTCCTTGCTATTGTGGTGGCGCTTGGGGCAATGTTCGGTAAAATTTTACATGAAACAGGTGCGTTAGACCAAATAGCGAATAAGCTACTTAATCTGTTCGGTGAAAAGAATGCTCACTATGCAGTGGGTGTCGCAGGGTTGATTTGTGCGCTACCGCTTTTCTTTGATGTGGCTATTGTCTTGTTAATTGGCGTGGTGTTTGCAGTTGCAAACCGTACTGGCCATAACGTTGTCCGCCTTGCTATCCCTCTATTTGCTGGTGTTGCCGCCGCGGCAGCGTTCTTATTACCGGGACCAACACCGATGTTGGTTGCATCACAAATGGGCGCGGATTATGGCTGGATGATTTTAATTGGCCTGTGTGCTGCTATCCCTGGCATGATTTTGGCAGGCCCTTTATTTGGCAAATTTATCAGTAACTTTGTTCATATTGATATTCCCGCGGATTATCAAGCGCCAAATACAGAACATGGCAAAATGCCAAGCTTTGGATTTAGCTTGTGTTTAGTGCTTTTCCCATTGGTATTAGTGGGTTTAAAAACAATCGGGACTCATTTAGTTGAAAAAGGAACCACTCTTGAGCATTGGTTAGAGTTTATCGGTCACCCTTTTACTGCCTTATTGTTAGCGTGTTTACTGGCGATTTATGGCCTAGGCTTCCGTTATGGTATGGATAAAGAAAAAGTCATGGCGATTTGTTCTGCTGCGATCCAACCTGCTGGGATCATTCTACTTGTGACCGGTGCTGGTGGCGTATTCAAACAAATTTTGGTGGACTCAGGTGTCGGCCCCGCGCTAGGTGACTCTTTAATTGGTGCAGGTTTACCTATTGCGGTTGCTTGTTTTGTATTAGCAGGTGCGGTACGTGTTATTCAAGGGTCAGCAACCGTTGCATGTTTAACTGCTGTAGGTTTAGTGTTACCTGTTATTAGTGAGTTAGGCTACTCAGGCGCACAATTGGCAGCTTTAGCTATCTGTATTTCTGGTGGGTCATTAATCTTAAGCCATGTGAATGACTCTGGCTTCTGGCTATATGGGAAATTTACTGGTGCAACTGAAGCACAAACGCTAAAAACGTGGACGGTAATGGAAACTATCCTTGGTACGACAGGGGCAATTGTCGGCATGGTGTTCTTTATGTTCTTGTAATGTGCTTCATAAAAAGGTAATCAAAGCGCCCACAATCAAGTGGGCGTTTTTGTTTAGCTTAAGCTAATTTTAGGAATGATAATTTCATTGTGGGGTTGTGGGGCGTTAATGTGTTTAACATGGCCCGGTGATAGCGCAATATGCTTCGTAAAAAATGAGGTCAGCCCTAAGTCGTGAGTAGAAAAGAAAATAATTGATTTATCTAATTCAAACTCTTGTTTTATTAATTGTAAAAATGAGAGCGCATCAGAGGTCGCCATAAATGATGTTGATTCGTCTAAGAATATCATTTCAGGTTGTTTTATCAGTGCAAGAACGAGCTGTAACTTTTGTTTTTCCCCTGTAGAGGCAGCGATGTCGGTGACGAGTGTGTCGTCTAAGGTTTCTTTGCTAATCAGTAAGGTTGGGCAACATAATTTGGTCAGGCGAACAATCGTATTGTTATCGAAAACACCGTAGAAATTAAAATTGTCACGTATGCTGCCATGAATAAATGTTGAAATACCATTATGGTAGGCAATTTTTTCTGTTAAAAAGGATTGGGAAATTTCATCAATTCCAATACTATTGATTGTAATATCCCCTGAAGAGTATTCCGAAGTCCCACATAATGCTTTCATTAAAGATGTCTTTCCTACCCCTGAAATACCAGTAATACCGATAACATCACCGGGTTTGGCTTCAATATTGAGCTGGTTAATAATGGTTTTACCATTAATATTAACGCTAAGATTTTTTGCACTAAAATGCTTTATCGAATCTGTTGCTATGCCATCTACTTTGAAATGGATAAGTGGATTGTTTTTTAGCTGATCAATACTGGATTTGATATGAAATAGATGTGTTTTCACCATAAATAAGCGATTAATTGCACTTGTAATTGCACCTGAAAGTCGGCCATTAATGATCATTACAGCGATAACGGAGGCCAAACTTAAACTCCCTTCACCAATAGCTAAATAGCTAGCCACGTACATGATAATCATGGATAGAAACGTATTTACTTTGATGATTTCCATCCAATGGTGGTTCGCCTCATTCAGTTTTAATTTTATTTTTTCATCTTCATTGGTTTTTGTACTGATGTACTGCTTAAAGTGGTTATCTCTGGCGAAATACAGCTCATGTTTTTTCTGTTCTAACGAGTAGTACATGGCTGATTTTTCATAGTTTAAGGTATTCGCTCGAAGCATATTTTTGTAGGAAAGGAAGCGGACATGTAGACATAAAAAGATAAGCCCAGCGTAATAGCTTAATAGCAATAATGAATAAAAACCTAGCATGCCAAAAATACAAAATGAAAATAAAATGGCTAAACCGATATCATAAATAATTTGTGGTTTGATTTCCCATACCTGTAAAATCGATGCTTCGGCAGTTCTCACTTTAATCGAGGCACTTTTACAACTAGACTGCTTTAATAAATTAACAAAGTAACGATTAAAAATGCTGATGTTAAGCTTTGTTTTTTTTATATTCTGTTCATGAATAATGTGTTTAATAAAGAACTCTAAGCCAATAACAACAATGAAAATAAAACTAATATATAAGATTGAGCTTATGGACTCACTGTAAACTAATCGTGAGTTAAAAAGATTTGAATATAAAGGTAATAACAGTGCAAATACAATTAAAGGTAATGAAAATAAACTGGATTTTGGGGTTAACTTAATTAGTGATGTGTATATACTCTCTTCATTCAATGTGTTTTCACTCGCAGAGAATGAAAATAAGTTTTTACTTTCAATTAGTTGGTGCGTTATTGTGGTGTCAGTTGTGAGGTTGGTTAGCTGGCCCTTATGATTTTTAATGATAATGTACTTTCCATTTTCTATTTCCATAATGAAGAGAGCGGGCAGATTTTTTTCACTAAAATCAGAAATGGAAACATATTGATAAGTGAAAAAATCATTATTAATAAATTCATTTATATTATTTAATATATATTTATTATCATACGATAGGGCGGGAGAGATAAATGACTCCCCTAATATCTTAAAATATTGGTTAATGACATCATGGAAACTACTTTCTTTCATTTTCTTCACTCTTCAGGAAGCAAGCGTTAACACCTTGATTATCTTCAATAGGTTTCAATGCTTTAATGTGTACATTAGGCGTGCTTTTCTTAATTAATACGGTGTTATAAATGGTGTAGGTCATTGCTACATCAAAAGAGATGTTATTTCCATAACTGCAATAGATATCAATAGATTTAACCTTTTTATGGTTAATGAATTTGATGGTGTCATGGCTAAATATTAACGACTTCATGATGTTCTTGCCATTGCCATTATTACTATCGGTATTTATAGATGCAGAAGCTTCAGTGTTGCTGTTATCAATTCCTATCAATGCTGCTTTACCTTTATTTTCTTCAGCGGCCATCGTACTTGATAACACATTTGCTAAAAGTACGGCCATAAGTAATGTCATGGTTGCTACAGCAGCAGATAATGCAGAAATAAAACCTAACATAGGTCACCAAACGTTAAATGTAATGTTATCGCTAATTAATGCGGTTAAATAATGAAGCACTGAAATCTCTTTACTCGAGATATAGAGCATCACCGGTAGGCCATCATGCTCTGGAAGGAGCACAGTATTTTGTTCCGGTGTAATTTGTACGGAATAATAGCGCTCTTGGTTGGCTCGTTCCCTATCACTAAAGGAGTCAGCACTGATTTTTGTGACTTTTCCGTTAATGATTTTTTTAAATCCAGGGGAGTTCACCACAATTTTTGCTGGCAACTGTTGCGTTATAAAAGGACGATATTTCGCTAATACTTTACCTTCAATGACCCGTGTATTCTGCTGTTTTTTAATTACCATGACTAAATTTGAGGCTTCAACGTAAGAGCCTTTTTCTAAATCTTTTTCGATACTTAATACAACCCCATCTGCTGGCGATAGTACGCTATTTGCTCTTATTTTATTGCGAAGTAATTCCATCTGGCCGCTGTTTTCTAATTTCTCTTTTTTTAGCCGATTAAGTAGAGTTTCATTTTCTTGGATTTCACCGATAAGCCGTGCAGTATATTTCTTTTCTAGCAGTGAGATTTCTCGCAATAGCCCTTGAGCATTTAATTCACCTGATGTCATCAATGCGGTGGTACGGCTAATTTCAGCATTATTATTGAGTTTTTCAATTTCAGGAGCTCTTGCATTCTTTAATAATAAGTCCTTTTTTTCAATATGTTAATCTGATTCTCTAATTCACTAGACTCTTTAACTTGTGAGATATATTTATCTCTTAAGTTGCTTATCTCCATGCGTAAGAGAACGTGACCATAAAGCTCTCTATAAGCACTTAACGTTTGACTCTGTAAGCCCTTTGCAAAGAAAAAATATTCAGATTCTGTACTTATGCTTCCATCAAGGATTTTATTTAATAGCTTTTTATTTTCTTCTAATTCATCAATGCGTTCATTAGCAAAAGTAACGAGGTTGGTTAAGGTTTTTTCTTGATGAAACGCATCTAGATTCGTATAGGAAAATAAAATCTGATCTTTCTCTACCTTATCGCCGGTTTTAATCGCGAATTGATTAATAAATCCAGATGCAGGACTTACTATTTCTAGCCGATTGGAGACCCCTGAGATGATACCCTCTCCAGGAGAGGATATTTCTATTTCAGCTAATAAAATATATCCGATGAACAATGATGTGATACCTAGGAATATTTTTAATTTTTTAGGGATTTGGTTCAGTTTATTTAGATAACGTTTCAATTTCAGCTAACTTCCCTGTTAATTGTATGTATTCCATTTTGTTTTTCATATCAGCAATCATTAGTTCAGCTATGCGCCTTTCCATTGTTAACATATCAAATAATGTGTTAACCATTTCATAGAAAGAAGACTGTGATATTTCATATTCCCTTTGTTGGCTCTTAACTATCGAACGCATGGTCTTACGTTGTGCATGTAACCCTGCAAGTTCAGTCGCATTTGAATTAGCAATTAATTTTAAATTTTTAATTTTAGCGGTTGATTCTTTATATTTATAATCAGCCTTTCCCTTTGTTGCTTCATACAGTTTTAGCTGAGATTTTTCATTCAGTATTTTATCAAGGTCAAAGATATTTAGTTTTACCTCCATTCCCATGTAAGACTCGTTACGACTTCGAACTTGGTCAACAAATCGTTCTTCGGCGATAACATTAACATTCAAGAATGGGTTTTGTTGATAAGCATTTTCCTTCATTGCATCAGCTTGCATGCGGAGCAAGTTATATTCGCTATTTTGTTGCGCGTTTTCACTATCAATAATAGTTTTTTGCAATTTTTTTAGTAAGTTTTTGGGAACCTGTACGCCTTTAGATGGAAAGGTGATCCCCGATAAAAGCTCAATATTTGACTTATATTGTTCAATTTCTTTTTCTATATTCTGTAGCTCTGTTTCAATCCTCTGCATCAATAAGGACGCTTGTTCAACATCGCTGTATTTCGCTATACCACTTTTATAGCGGTGGGTAATAAGTTTGAAAATATTTTTAGCGTTTTTATTTAAATCATCTGTCGTTTTTGTTAACTCATTGAGATAATAGATGCCAATTAAGTTATTAGTTGTTGAGGTGTAAAGCTCTTCTTTTTCTTTGTTTAGTGAGAGCGTTGATATTTTTAATTTTAAATTTTTTTCGTTAAATTTATGAGTTAGCGTCGTATCATAGACTAATGAACTGGCAGTAATATTACTGCTGGTACTGCCATCATGGCTTTTTATTTTTCCTGATGCTGATATTTTTGGTAGATAATAATAGTTTGTTTGCTTTGCTCTGAGCTTTTCAGCTTCTAATTCTAATGACTTTATTTGAACCGGATTGGAATTTTCTAATACTCGGTTAATAAAGGCTTGGAAATTTTCTACATCTTGGCTAGCCAAGCTATAAGATGGTGATAATAGTGTTAATAAAAAACCAAAGGTGATGAGGCGCACGTTTTTTACTCCATTGATAGTAATGTTAATAATTTTTTTCTGCTCTCAATGGTGTTTTCTTTTAGCCATTGTGTAGTTTGATCTATTTTTAAAATTTCTTCTGATATTTTTTCATTTTCATTTCTTTTATTTATTTTTTCTTCTAATAAGTAGACCGCTAATTTTCTTTTCCAGTCGTCATCAGCTTCTTTTATTGATTGTAAAACTGCTAAGTGATCTTGTGCAGTGGTGGATAAGGCCTGAAGGTATGAAGAAATATCAGTCGCAAGTTCATTGCTTTCAGTCACGGAAACCATTTTTTGCGCTATACTGATATTTACTTCCTGTAATGAATTCAGGGTTTCTTGAATGTGATTAAGTTCTTCTGAGTCGTTTTTAGATAGTTGTTGTTTAGTTTTTTTATTTTCTTTTTGATAAAAGAAGTGAAAGAAATTCAAACTAACTAACAATAAAACTGAAATAGACACTCCCAGAATGGAGGTTAAGAATGCAAAAGACATTGAATTAAGTGCCATTGAAATGGATGAAATCATGGCATTCATTTTTTCTGAGATATCACCTTCTCCCCCAAGCGATGCTGAGATCGCGGTGATCATCCCTGTTAACCCAATAAATGTTCCGATTAACCCTAATGATACAGTGACGGATGCAGATAATTTAGTTTGGTTTGAAAGCAATGTATAGTTGCTTTGTTTGTTTTTATTAAATACTCGGTGAAATAAAAATATAATTAAAGGATAAATATAAATCCCAATCATGGTGTAGCTGATTTCAGGAGCAAGCAATAGACATTGCTGAACCATTTCACGTACCGATTGTAATAAAAAACAAGCGATAAACGTTGCTGCATAAAAAAATAATCCAATATAATACATGTTATTTGTAACCCCAATAAATACATGAGTTCCAACCTGGGCAATGTTCACTTGTCCCTTGTTTTAGAACAATCTCTTTATTAATTCCCATATTCTTAATTAGTGATGCCATATAAAGAAGGTTATAGGTGTTTTTTTCTTTACTGTGGCTGACCTTATCATTAATGTAACCACTGATAATGATTTTATTACTCTCGTTTTTAATGATTTCTTTCTTTATTAAAGAAATTTCATTGTTTGATAAATGAATGCCACCTTTAAAGAAAAGACGTTTGTTTGGTATATCCATCTTTATTTTTTCAAAGTTTAACTGGCCATAATTGATATGGGTTTCTGCGGCTTTCATACCACTAAAAATAAACACCATAGAAACTAAAATAATTATGCATAGTGTTCCACTTAACCCATCAACCATTGGGGCTAGTTCTTCATCAGAGTTATCATCATCTTCTTCCATTATTTTATTCTTTCATTTTAGAAACATCTTTGTTAATTCATTCTTTTATTATAATCGCTATTGAAATGAACTCACTTGAATTTGAGCTCAAAAAAAAAGATTGTCAGACCACATTATATTAAATGACGTTTTATTTTTAATTAAATGGATATAATTGTTTTTATTGACGGCAGCGCGTGAGTATTAGCTGATAAATCCATTTATTAATATAATGACATAGAATATGACCGATAAAACTATCACCGATAAATTAAAAAGCATAGAAATTCAAAAGTTTAAAGTTCAAGGGTTTGATTTAATTGTAACTAAACCCGATGGTTCTATTGAGAACATTAAAAATGGGTTGTCTGAAGTTATCTTAGGAAACATGACATTATTGACTGAGCAAGGAACGATTATTTCACAAGATGAAATCCTATCATCAATAACCTTAAACGTGGGAGCCGATGCCGTTTATATCAAAGAGCAATTAACGAGTGATATCGTCGAATATACTGATAACCAAGCCTCAAAAAATAATAGTGAGCAAATAGAAGGTGAGGAACAGCAAGATGGTAATCGGCAAGACGATGAGCAAAGTTTCAACAAAAAACTAGCGGAGTTAAATCAAAAAAATCAGCAACTAGAAAAGACGCTTCAGACTTTGTCTTCTGAAAAAGACGAAAAGGAAGCATTACTAAGCTCGTCTTTAACAAAGCTTACAGAAGTGAAAAAACAGCTAAATCAGAAAAACAAATCAGAGAAAGCACCGGTAGAAGATAATGACTTAAGTTTTTCTCCGCCACCCGCACCTGTGGCTATGCCAATAAGCTCCTCGTCATCATCTACTCAGTCTGCAAATAAGCCACCCGCAGCTTCCCAAATAGATAAACCGATAACACAGGTTTTTATTCAGGGGAAACTAAGCGAAGAGTCTGACTCAGGGAAAAAGGGCGATAATATTACCCATATTAATACACCGACATTTACTGGGTTTGTTTCTCCTGATAGTCAGGCTTATCTGACGATTAATGATAAAAAATATCCGATCACCGCAGATAAAGACGGGAAGTGGTTATTAAAAATCATAGAACCGTTAGACGATAAAATATATGAATATTCATTAGTGGCTTCTTCCGTTGGCGGTAAGCCAGTGACGGTGAATGGTCAATTTGAAGTGGACACTCAGCTTGATAACCTCTCTGTTAGCCTTGATGGGCATTCGGATATCGAAACATTGGGTGGGAGACAAACGAATAATCAGGTTCCTACTTTTGCTGGGAAAGCCGAAGCCGGTAGTTCAGTCACGCTAACAATTGCAGGACAAATTTTATCGACAGTTGCTGATGATAAAGGTGGGTGGCGAATTACTGTCGAGAAACCATTGGCTGATGGGGTATCTGACTATCAAGTCACTGCAGTGGATGCAGCGGGTAATCAAAAAACCATCACTGAGACCGTGACTATTAAAACCTCCCTGCCCGATGCAAGCGTACTGCTTGATAACTCGGCAGTTTTTTTGACCAATAAAGTGACGCCAACGCTTACGGGGAAAACAGATCCTAATGCCAGTATCGTCGTTAAGGTCGCTGAAAAAGAGTACTTCACCAAAGCTAATGCGCAAGGTGATTGGTCACTCACCATCAATAATAATCTAACGGATGGCTCATATGTATTAAAGGTTAAGGTCACAGACAGTGTAGGGAATCAGGGCATATTTATCCAAAGCCTATTAGTAGACACCACTCCACCCCCTGCACAAGCTAAGCTCAGAGAGAGCTGCGATTCGGGTGTCAAAGGTGACAATATCACCCAACAAGAAGCTGTAATATTGGAAGGCGAAACCAAACCGCAATCGACGGTCGTGGTCCAGTTTGCGGGGCAGGAATATAGCGTTATTGCGGATAAAGACGGGCACTGGCAAGTACCATTACCTGCAGTGAAGCAAGATGGTGTATATGATTTCCACGTGAAAGTGATAGACACCCTCGGAAACATTGGGGCGTCTGAAGGGCAGTTCACCGTAGATACTAAGGTTGATCGCTTATCTGTTTACCTTGAAGCGCAGTCTGATAGTGGCAATATCGGTGATAATATCACCAAAGAGACGCGTCCACACTTTACTGGCAAAGCAGAAGTGGGTAGCCGTATTGAGTTGACGATTGATGGGCAGCAGTTAAAAACCTTTGCTGACAGCCATGGGGATTGGGCCGTGGCGGCTCAAAAAGCATTAGCCGACGGTACCTATCATTACGAAGTAGCGGTAATGGATGTGGCAGGCAACACCACTATAGTTACTGAGTCCGTGCAGATCAAAACCACATTGCAGCCGACAATTTTGCAACTTAATAATCAGTCTGATTTTGTCACTAACCAATTGACTCCCACCCTGTCAGGGCAATCTGAGCCCCATGCAAAGATAGAGATTTCTTTGAGCGGACAAAATTACTCAACGGTGGCCGATGAACAGGGTGCTTGGTCATTTATGGCCACCTCATTAGTCACGTCGGGAAGTTACCCACTCAAAGTGCTTGTTACCGATATTGCAGGAAATAGTGAAAAAATCAGCGAGACAGTATGGGTAGATACCACGCCACCTGTTGCGCAAGCGAATTTGACCGAGAGTTGTGATTCAGGTATCAAAGGTGACAATATCACCCAACAAAAAGTCGTAATATTGGAAGGCGAAACCAAACCGCAATCAACGGTCGTGGTCCAGTTTGCGGGGCAGGGGTACAGCGCTACTGCGGATAAAGACGGGTATTGGCAAATACCACTACCCGCAGTGAAGCAAGACGGTGTGTATGATTATCAGGTGAAAGTGACCGATATCATTGGAAATGTCGGGACGTCTAAAGGGCAATTCACTGTAGATAGCCATATTACCCTGACCGCAGGCTTAGATCCTGCAAGCCAAGAGAATTCGAATGCTTTAATAACTTACCTAAAACGCCCTCAAATCAGTGGCACATCGGATCCTGAAAGTAAAATCACTGCGGAATTTAAAGGACAAACTAAAATAGTTTATGCGGATCACCAAGGAAAATGGTCTCTGATTTTTGATGCCGATGCGAATGTCGGTAAGGATAACCACTATAAGGTTGTCGCAGAAGATACCGCGGGTAATCAAAATACCATTAGTCAGAGCTTTACGTACCTGCCCCCATCATTAGAGGGTGGGAATGCGGAGCTTCCGGCGCTTATAGTCACATTAGACGCGGCATGTGATAGTGGAAATAAAGGTGATTATATCACCAATATCAAAGCGCCTAAGTTTACTGGGATTGCGACTCCAGGGGCTAAAATTACACTGGTAATCGGGAATGAAAGTTTTCCGGCTGTGGCAGATAAAGTGACAGGAAACTGGGAACTTAACGTTAAAGAACTCGAGGAAGGAAATAGCCAGTACCTTGTGACGGCTGAGCACCCGGTAAATGGACAAACAACGGATGTTTCTGGAAATATATTTATTGATACCACCGCCCCTGTATCCACGATTGAATTAAGTGCAGAAACGGATACAGGAACCAAAGGAAATTTTATTACCGCACATCGCAACCCTGTATTTACGGGAAGAGGGGAGCCGGGGTGTAAAGTTATATTGCAATTAAACAATGAGTCGGTTTCGACAACAACCGATAATAATGGAGTATGGAACTTAAAGCTTCCCAATGAATTACCGAAAAACTTTGTTGGTGATTATAAACTTACTGTTACGGATGCGGCAGATAATCAATTTGAAAAAATAGATACACTAGTAATTAATGCTAATCCCCCAGAGATAACCGATGCTGCTCTGGCTTCACCTTGGACGAAAGGTAAATTCCATGATGATAAATCGACTAATGACTTAGAGGCAACTTTTACAGGCAAGGTAACCCCTGGTTCAAGTTTACAATTTAAATTTAGATTGAGTAATACAGATGAGCATGTTTTTTCCATTACTGACATTGATAAAGATGGGAATTGGTCTTTTAGCTTGCCTTCAGGTCTTCTTCAAGTTAACTACCGTTATGACCTTGATAATATGTCATTAGTTGCCACGTCCCCTGCTGGGTTGAAGGCAGAAAAGGTGATTGAAAAAAAAGGTATTCAAATAAAGGACAGTGTTTTAAATGTAACATTTGAAGTGGCGGCAGAGTCGAGTAGCACGGGGGAAATTGATAACTCATTGAGTTCAAGTCGTTCACCGAAGTTACAGGGCGTGATTTCAGGATCGTCGGATAGAGATGAGCTTAGTGGAACTATACTGATATGTGGTAAAACGTATTCGGTTAATTTGACTAATGGTCGAAAAAATTGGGATTTTAAGGTTCCAGCAGATATTCAACTCCCTCTAGGGGAAGTCCCCTATACTCTTACATTTAAAGACGTTTATGGCTCGGTAAGGGAGTTTTCTTCTTCCGTAATAATCAGTGACTTTAAATTTTACCTTGACCCCGATACGGATTCAGGTGAAATCGGTAACCACTATACCAATCATAAAAAACCCGTTTATAAAGGACAAATAACAGCCGGTGGTACGATTTCAGCGAAAGTAAATGGCCATAATTATCCTATACAAGCAAATGATAAGGGAGAGTGGCGTTTCGAAGTTCCTATTAAAGGGGATGGAGCCTACCATATTAGCTTTATCCAAGATGACGGTACAGTTTCAGTAGGGCAAACAACACTCAATATCCTCACTACAGAACCGGTGTTTAATGGCTTTGGTTTTGTTGATAAGCAATTTCATGCAGGTACGCAAGTTGCGAATGTAACCAATCCTAAACTGGTTTTCACTTATCGTGGAAACATGGATTATTACCTAATAAACGTGAATGGGAAAACCACTCGACATAATAAGCTACAAACTAAATATAATGGTTCTAAAACGGTGTTTGCTAATGAGCTCGCCTTACCTGACGGTGAGCATGTAGCAAAGATAACTGCATTTGATATTGCTGGAAATAAAACAGAGCATGAAGTGGTTATTAAAGTGCTCAGTGACGAGTCCGGTAAGACCGCTCCAAGTATTGAATTTGGTGTGAATGATAAACAATTAATTTCTGAAAAGGACGGTAAATTACTTTTCAACCAAAATGACTTAACACTCACGGGGACGACGAGTGTCGCAAGCCTAGTTACCATCAAAGACATAAATGGAAAAATACTGGGTGCGGCAAAAGCAAATAATCAGGGGATTTGGCAAATACAATTACCCAATGACATCGTCCCTGTCGGTATTCAGGATGGTGAAAATATTAAATTATCAGTTACAGCAAAGGATTTAGTTAATCGTGAAACGCAGTTTGAGTTTGATTTAGTCTATGACATCTCTCCTCCTGAATTAACTGCGGAATTAGATGATCCGCTATCGAGTGGAGGTATTATCCATGTTAGCCAACCAACATTTAGTGGAACAACCAAAGTTAATTCGGAAGTACGCTTGACGATAAATGGAAAGACTTATCATACAACTGCGGGTCACGATGGTAACTGGCAAATTAAATTATCTGATACAGAGGCACTTGCTGAGGGGGCTTACTCTTATGAAATCGAAGCCCGAGACATTTTGGGCCAAATTAGTTTGCAACCCATATTGGGCGATTTTACAGTAAAAACCATCGCTTTAGCGGCGGGAGGGTTAACATCAGATTCAGATTCGGGGATTCAGGACGATAACCACACAAATGTAAATACGCCGACATTTAGCGGAATTACTGAACCAAATGCGGAAATTCGATTGGTTTTTGATAACAAAGTCTCTTCAACTTTTGGAACTATCGCCAATGAGAAAGGCGAATGGACGCTCCCTGTTGATATTGAATTGAGTGATGGTCTTCATGACTATGTGATTTTTGCAAATGATAAGATTCAGGGGATTAAAGGCCAAGTTTCAGGGCAATTGGTGATTGATACATTAGCGCCTGACTACCTTCTTGGTGGTGTTGTGGACCCTGTAAGCTTTACCACTCAACAGGATATTTTAACCGATGTTTCTGTCCTGACTTTTGCAGGAATTGCAGAGCCTGAAACTTATGTACGGCTAACGATTGGCCAACAGGTTTATAAAGATATTAAGGTGAATGAAGGTGGTGAGTGGGCGTTTACTTTACCTCATTCACTTAAAGACGCTGATTATAACTATCTAATTGAGGCAATTGATATTGCGGGTAACATAGGAGTACAACGTTTAACCGGAACAGTGACCGTTGACGCGACACCCCCTGAAATTACGGAATGCAGCCTAGATGTGATGACTGACTCCGGTCTATTAAATGATGCCGTGACTAACCATAATAACCCAACATTCAGTGGAGTAACAGAACCGAATGCATTGGTTGAGTTCACTATCAATCAAAAAACGTACCAAGAGAGCGCCAATGAAAAAGGAGTATGGACAATTCCTGTAACAGAAGCTCTGAACGATGGTTCCTATGATTATCTTATTAAGGTAAAGGATAAAGTAGGCCATAGCGCGGAAAAGACAGGGAAAGTCATCATTGATACTAAGGCACCTGAATTGAGTGGGAACTTAGATGACTCAACGAATACAGCGGATAAACAGGATGAGATCACCAGTATCAACACGCCAAAGTTCAGTGGTGTAACAGAGGCGGACACCATGGTATTTTTGACTATTGATAATCAAACCTATAAGCAAAAATCAAATGAAGTGGGCCAATGGGAAATCTCTATGAATAGCCCCTTAAAAGATGGCATTTATGACTATGAAGTCAATGTATATGATCAGGCAGGAAATCAGGCACAGGTTAAAAGTCGTATTACTATTTATTCCGATTTACCCGATGCGACCGTAACCCCAAAACTAGTAGATAACAGCGAAGTGACTCAGGTTGATATTCCTCCAATAGATTCTACGTTGATACCAATAGATATTGATAATCACTATTTTTAGTTAAATAAGAGCCCTACCATGAAAATGGTGAGGCTCAAGTATTTATAGAAGATGATTAAAAGGGATATCGCGTATTAAAACAGAGGGTAGGTGAGATTTGGCTGGGAATGAAAACTTTTAAATGCCAGTAAAAAATAAGGAACATCATCATAGCCGACTTCTTGAGCAATACGCGTCATCGGCATATTCTCTGTTCTCGATAATATCATCGCTTTATTCATTCGGGACATTAAGCTAATTTTGGAAAAACTCGTATATTCACTGGCAAGTCTTCGTTTAAGGGTTGAGGAACTCATATGGAGCTTTTTCGCAATAGTATCTAGGGTATGGCACTGTTTTCCAGCGCTATGAAAAATTAAGTCATACACTTTGTCTTTTATCGAGATATTGATTGATGCATATAGTGTAGAGGTAAATTCATTCACTAATAAAAAAAAGGACAGAATAAAACTTAAATGAATATGAATAACATTATGGCTGGAAGGGGCATTAACTTCTTTAATTGCAGCGTGAAATACATCTTCAATAATCGGGTTTTCTTGTAAGCTAGTACAGCAAATTTGACTTATTGAGGGAGTTTTTTTCTTATTAACAATTTTCTTATCAACAAATAATGCAGCATGTTGTTGGTAAAAGGATTTTAACATATCTGAGGTCATGGGAAGTACATCTGCAGCCAGCGGGTTGTGACTATCACGATTAATTATCTCAATTGAAGATCCTTTAGGAAGCAAACAGATATCTGATGTTGTCAGCTTTTGCCATTGGCCTTCTTCTATCCGCATTTCAATTTCACCTGAGCTCACTTTAAACAGTAGAGAGTGAGTTAGATAAAAGCTATTTTTTATTTTATTGGATAGGTTTTCAATATAAGAATGAAACGATTTTACACAGAAATTAGTCGACATTTTTTGAACCTAAATAAATATTACCTACGATTGCTACCGTAAAATTATTCTGGTTGTGTCAAAGAATTGTTCACGGTTTCCATATTTTTAACAACAAACCATGTGCTTGGATAAGCTGAAAAACGATTTGTTATTACCTCCTTACTTAATAAACTTCAACGTACAGCGATGTGATTTACTAAAAGGAACGTAGGGATACTAATTTTATGTGGGGTATATTGATTTAATTAATGGTCACGATTTTTTATATTTTTTAGAGGGAGCAATAAATTCGCAATTAGTCCGTACTATTCCAAACTTAGTGTTCTTAATGTATTGTTTTTATTTGAAATAATTATTTTAACTTTAATGTTGGAATTGAATTTCTAGGGTGACAAAAAGATAAGTAAGAAAAAAGCCAAAGTGAAATGGCAAAGCTCAGGCGCTAAATATTAAAAATAGTCACAAATCAAAAGGCAGAGGATATTGAAAATACCTCTGCCTCATTGTGTGTTAAGTCCGTAATTAATTTAATACTTGGCTTAACTGATTATATAGCCCTTGTGCACTCTTCTTATAACCCTCGACGGAGAGATGCACATTGTCAGGTCGTGCTAAATCTTGTGCTGCCCATGTACGAATTGAACAAGGGCCTCCCATAAAGGCTTGCCAGTCCCAAAATAGCGTATTTTCCTGAGCGGCCACCGCCTTTTGAATTTGAATCACACTCGTTAAATTCACTGGCATTTGAGCTTGGCAACTCGCCGCATCATTAAATTTAAGTGAATCATTCGGGCCGATAAGTAAAATAACGCTATTTGGCATTTGTTGGCGAATTAAGCGAATTTTAGCGCGCAAATTTTGCTCGTAAGCGGCTAAATCTAACGTATCGTTAAAAGCCTCATTGGTACCATAGGCTAAAATCACCATATCAGGGGACATTTGCGCTAAGGTTTCGCTCCATTGTGGCTGCCATTTATCTGTCATACTCAATGTTGCACCATTGAGCCCAAGAGCTGAAAGCATGACTCCTGGTTTTTGCGAACGCACTAACCACCCGCCAATTTTTAACCCATTACCTTTATTAACAGTAACCTGAGCCGGAAGTTGGGTATTGACAGGGGACGAAAATACCCACTGGTTGCCTGTGGTTGGCAATGCAACATTGGGGGAAACAGCAGGAGCAACACGCATTTGTGAATCACCTGTGCTTTGGTATAGAGTTTGTAACTGATAAGCCCCTAGCGCTGGCTGTAAAGGCTTGAGCACCACTTTACTGTTGGCTGCTTGCGGCTCAGCGATTAGCCCACCAAGTGGGTAATCAAAGCGTTCATCTTTACGACTTGAAGCCAGCGACCACTCTTTCTTCTCGCTCGTGCGGTTAATGGTTGCTGTTCGTTGCCCCGGCACTGATATAGGTGGAATGAAACCTGGGCCTGCATCCCCATAGCGTTGCTGAAATAATGTTCTTAAATTGCCGCTGAAAAAGTCAGCAGCGGTGTGTGAGTCGCCAATTTGGACAATGTGTACTTGCTGGTTGCCTTGGCGTAACTTATTCGCCAACTGTGGCAAATTAGGCTCTGCGTTATTGACCAGCTGCCCTTGTGCAACCGCAGGCTGGTTTTTAGGCAAGCTAGTTGTGCGAGTTTTGTCTGATGTGTTCTGGCAAGACAATAATCCCAGCGACAAAAGCGCAATCACGCTACCCGCTAATATTTTGGACTTAGCTTGACACAGTTTGTTCAGTTTCATGAGGTTCCTTTTCTTCCTCTTCTTCGAAATGAATGAGTGAGAATACTTTTTCAGCAATCAGTTGTTGGCCTTTTCCGCTGAAATGGATCCCGTCACCACTTCGCAATTTAATGGTACTGCTTGCATCACCGATATAGTCAGAATAGGTATCGCCTTGATATTTAAAGACGTCATTGACCGAAAAGTAAATTTCACCGTTATCCTCAATTTCAGATTGATAGAGGCTACTTAAGAATTTCATACCATCGGAGAGCGTATTTTTACGCATATTAGGTGGGCCAACCCAAATAACATCAACATTGTGCTGGCGAGCGGTCGATATTATATCACTAATCCGCTCACGGTACACTTTTTCCCAATCTTCACTTTTAAATTTGACGTATTTATAACCCGTTTGTGGTGGCATGTCCCAAGGGTCGTTAGGCCCTAAAAAAACCACTAAAACCTTAATGTTGGGGTTATCATTCAATGCCTTGGCAATGGTTTGGGGCCAATTAAAAAAGCGTGGATATGCTAGCCCTGTGCTTTGCTTACTTAGATTAATGCTATCGATATTATATTTTTTCAAGAGCATGTTTTTAACATGTGGAGCGACGCCTTGCATCATGGAGTCCCCCGCAAACAGAACTTGTTGGCCTTTTTCGATATTGGCAATATGTTTTGCCACGATTGGCTGATCTTTCTTGATTGTGAAACCGCCAAAGCTAATTTTCTGGTTTTTCTCCCAAGCTTGTGGTCGTTTCAGCCGTTCAGGGAAGGTAACCGATAAGCTTTCAGCCGGATAAATGTAGCCATTTACGAAGTGAAGACCAATTTGAAACTCTTTGGGGAAATTGAGTTTTTTATCTTTATTGGCCAGTGCGAGCGCCGCGGCCTGTTTGTCTTCCTGCGCTTTTTGTCCTGATGCGTAGTAAGTGAATAGGCTTCCTGCCTCAAGCGCGCCATCATGTAAGTAAGCGCCATAATCCCAGATAGGATTACCTGCCATTTTCGCCCATGGGGTATCTTGGTGATATTTCTGTTGCCAAAATCGTTCTAGCGAGCTTTGATTCAACCAAATTAATAATAGGCCAGCAATTAGGACAATAAATAAAATCTGTCCAACTTTGATTAGGGTATTTTTAAACTCAGAAGTTAGCATAAATAAACCCCGGCATACCTGAAGGAGAAAGCATAAACATAATGGTTAGAATAATCGCGAGCGGAATAGGATAATAATACCAAGGAATGGTTTGGTATTTTTTGGCCACATAATGGTAGCCTTGTACAAAATAAGGGTAGGCAATCAACAGTAGCCAAAACGCGACTAATAACCCTAAGCTTGCATTAATAGAAGCGATAAAACCAGGGGCAATGATTTGATTGACCATTAACAGTGCATCATCAAATGAGGCACTACGGAAGAAAATCCACGCAAAACAAACGAAATGGAAAGTTATAATTCGTGATACCCAAACTGATAATGTCTTATTGGGGATTACTTGGGTCCACCCTAGTTTTTCCATGCATAAACTCTTAAGATTGAGTAGCACAATTCCTAGTCCATGAATGGCTCCCCAAACGACAAATGTCATTGCTGCGCCGTGCCATAATCCTGAAATGACCATCGCAAGGAATACATTGGTGTTCATACGGCTAAAACCTTTACGGTTACCGCCAAGAGGAATATAAACATAGTCGCGAATAAAGGTCGATAAGCTGATATGCCAACGGGCCCAAAACTCTTTTAAATTTGCAGCTAAATAAGGCGCATTAAAGTTAACAGGGACTCTAAATCCTAATAATAACGCGATGCCCGTCACCAGATTGGTATAACCTGAGAAGTTAAAGTAAATATTCCAAGCATAGGCATAGGTTGCTACTAGGATCTCCCCCGCACTGTAACCCACGGGAGCGTCAAAGACTGGGTTGACAAAATTTTCAGACAAGTATGAGCTAAATAAAAACAATTTCACTAGTGCTAATGAAATAAGCAATATGGCTTTTCGAGGATCTAAAATCTCACGGCTTTCCGCTTGTATTTGGGGAAGAAAGTTCTTTGCGCGGTTGATTGGCCCTGCGACGATGCTCGGAAAAAATGCAAGATACAGTGTTACATCAAAGAAATCGGCTTTAGGAATTTCTTTGCGACAAACCGATACTGTATAGCTAACCGAGTGGAATACATAAAAGGACAGCCCAAGTGGTGCGAGTATTTCCAATATAGGAAGACCAACACTAAAACCAAATTTATCGAGAGTTTGCTGAATGGTCTCTTGGAAGAATGAATAATATTTAAAGGTGGTAAAGAATCCAACAATGACCGCGGTAAGAATACCGTATATCCATCTACTCGAAAGCCAATTAGTTGCCACATTGGTAAGCAAATAAATAATCAGTGTGTAGCTAAATAAGATATAAGCAAAGTCAGGGCTAAATGAATAAACAAAAAAATAGCTAGCAGTGATTAATAAGCCATTTTGTAACTTTGCACTGGGCTGACAACCCCAATAAATAAGAAAAAAAATCAAGAAAGAGCCAAGAAACTCAAAAGAGAAGAAATTCATATTAGACTCAAAGATGTTAATTATTTTGTTAGAAGGTTAGGGTATATGATATTTGATCTCTTTTTCTATGCAATCAGAATATTGCTTGTCATATTGCTCGTCATATTTCGAGCGGTGACTTTGTTGGCTACGTTCAGCTACCCTAGTCACATACTTATGTATGCTCCTAGGGATATCCTCTCTTGCCGCCTCGCCACCACTCGAACTATTTAGAGCAATAGAGTAAATCTAAAAAACTGAATTGGTTGAATGAGTAAAATAAGTTCAATGCTGTTTGTGAGGGATAAAAAAAATCCACTTAGTTAAGTGGATTTTTCATGTCTTGTACCTGGTGATACAACATTAAATGCGAGTGGCTGCTCTTTGTTGAGCTTGTGTAATCAATTCTTCATTACTCGCGTACATCTCTTGTAAATAGCGGTTATAGGTTGAACCTAACTCTGAGTACCCCTTCATATCATTGATTAGCTTTTTCGTATCCAGCTCATCTTTTGATAAACGCTGCTTTGCTCGTGAAGTTCGTAGAGATTCATAAGCGTTATGGGTATTCATGTTTTTCATATAAGCAGTAACGGTATCTTCTACAGAAGAATATGTAGAATAGCCTTTAATCTTTCCTTGTTTGGTCTGGCAGCCACTACCGCAGCGCATACCAAATAAGTTACCGTTTTGCAGAGCGAGTTGTGATGTACCCCAACCAGACTCTGTTGCTGCTTGTGTTGCAACTAAGTGTGTTGGCATGATGTCGACTCGACTCAATAGTTTGTTCCAATTTAAACGTTTTGGATTACTACATTTCATACCATAGCTATTACAGATTTGTTCAAGACGGCGCAACTCTTGGGCGCTCCACTTCTTGTTAGCTCGTACTGATAACAACCAAGTACGTTCAGCCATAATCTGCTTATTCACTTTTTCTATAACAGGGACAACCGTTTTCAAAAATGCTTTCTTTCGAGGCGTACCAGAAGGGTATTTACGTAAATCAGGGAGTGAGGTTTTAGCCTGACTTACATTCTGCTGCACAGTTTTATTAGTATACTCTTTATTGAGCATTGTGCTGGTACTGGTGGAGCCCATACTCAGGCTCGAAAATAAAAGTAAAAATAAGAAAGCGAAGACGGCGTTTGTCCTCATCGTTCGAGAGGGCATTTGCTTCTCCTAAGTATCTCTGAACAAAATTCGAGCGAATATTAGCAGATTAATTTTTTACGAGCTACATTTATCCGGGTGACATTAGGGAAATTTCTGTATTATTTTGTAGACTTTTTTCAATTATTATGATCTTGCTGTTTTTGCATGGTTGAATGTTTCTATTGGTATATTTTCATGTGATGAATGATAAATTAAACTGTTTATTCTCGTGGCGCTTAGCGTTAACTTAAGTTAAATTTGATTGAAATTCATACTATTCATTCAGTTATTATAGGGTTATTTTGTCTGAAAAATAAGCGATTGAATGTCTATTTTTTAACCAAAATGAGATCTTCATCGTTTTATTAAAGTCTATCGAGGCGGTAAAAGTGAAATAACATTATTATCTGCAAATGAGTAAAAAGTGACATTTAACTTAAAATTCTAAGTGCGGTAATGACAGGACAAAGTCCGATAAAGCGGTTTACATGAATATCACAAATCTGCTGATTAAGGCTTTAAAACTTGTTGCAGTAAATCTTGTTGCTTCGCATCTTCCGCCAACTTTGGAAAATCTGCCACCGTCCAATAAGAGACAGGCTTGGGAAGTTGCTTCATATTGTCAGTAGGGAGCAAGCGCAGTTGCGCGAGTAATGACAAATCATATTTGAGGTAGCGTTCGGGCAAGGTTAAAAGTAAACCTTCAGATGGCATAATTTGTGGGGGCATCAAAGGATAACGTTGGTCATTTGTATGGTAATCTCTTGTTAAAACAAGAAATTTCTCCGGTACTCTACGGTAACTGTTCCACCACAAACCATCAACGCTATCAAATGTTTTCCGTGTGGTTTTTCTATCTTTGCTGCCTAGCTGGTGAAGAGCCAGTGGAAGAATCTTTTCCATTGATTGAGAGTAAGTGGCTAAAGAGCCAGCTCGGCCTTGTAGTATCAGGGTTAAGGCCAGACGAGAACCGAGTAAATTGGAGTACAGGTCTTCAGGGGAAAATGCGGAAATCCCTTCAGAAAATCCTGGTACAGATTGGTAACCATACCACTGCGCAATTTCATGCCATACAGCGAGTTGAAAAGCTAATTTTGCGGCTAAATAGGCACTAAGGGTATAGCGCTGCTCAGCAGATTGTGGCGGTTCAAATGCGCTGAAATGTATTTGTCTATCCGCTAGCTCCTCACTAAGAGATAGCGACCATTGTTGACCAAGGCGTGGATAAATTTGGCTAAATAAGTAAAAAGTATAATCTGCAGTATCTCTGACATGGGAAATATCAATAAACCCGCTTTTATCCGTATAGAGTAAGCCTATTTTTTCATTACTGAGCCCCATTAATGCCGCAGAGGCACCTAAAAAGCTGTCATTATAATGATGTTCACCGAGGCTATCTGCTTCAACGATATTATCGATAGTGTAAAACGGGACAGGTAGTCCCCATAGTTCAGCTTGCAAGTTGTAGCCGAAAGCGCAGCAAGCCCGTAAACCTTGTGGAGGGGCTAAAGAAGCAATAACAGGCCAAGCTTGTGAGGCCTCCTCAACGGTATAAGGGGTAACGACTGGCTCAATAGTGGGCAATTCTAGTTTGTCATGGTTTTGGCAGGCGGCTAATAAAAGCGCAATCCCTATTGGTGTAACCCATTTGGACATTAGAATGCCTCCCCAACCTGAAAATAGATCCCTGTACTGTTGCGGCCGACACCTAAATCCAAACGGACATTCATTCTTGGTTTAAATTCAAAACGATAGCCTACACCTACGGTAGGTAACCAATGCCCTTGGCCTAATTCGGACGCCGTATCACTCATGGTTCCTGTTCCTAACCAACCCACAATACCATGGCGCCAATCGAGTTTATGGCGAAGCTCAATTTGGCTGGTGAATATATTGTTATCACGATAGCGGCCTTCGTAATACCCGCGCATACGGTTACCATTACCGAGTAATGATAGCTGGTTCCACGGCACATTTCCGCTTGAAAACCTTGCATAATTGTCGAACGCAATAACAGTCTCTTCGGCTAACTGATGATAGTACGCATATTGCAATTGGGTGGTTTGAAAACGAGTGTCACTCCCTAGATTTGGGGCAAAATAGGTATAAACCACTTCGAAAGCTTGTCCTTGGTAGGCATTAGGCAAAAAATCACGAGTATCATAACTGTAATATGCACTGATGCCTGAATTTAATACCGAGCGACCCCCAATTGAATTGGAGAAATAGTGTTTGGCGCCATCATCAGGATCGCTGGCGTTGATTGACGAAAAGTTCCAACCGAGCCCAACATAAGTAGAATCAGCCAGTTGGTATAAGGCTCTTGGGGTTATTTGGAACTCTTGGGAATGGTACTTTTCTTTATTGTGATCGTTTTTCCCTGCAGAATATCCCTTACCCCAATAATAAGTGGGAATATTGTTAATTGTGCCGGAAATAAATAATCTCCACTGGTCGTTATCAATAAAATTATAATTGGTAAAATTTAAGCCAAATGCACCTGTAGACGACGCAAAACCGCTTAAGCCAATAGACGATGGCTGGGTTTGTTTATCTTCTTTATCTATTCGATATAAACCAACCAGAGCGGTACCAATACCAATGCCCATTTCGGGGGTATAAAATGGCCCTGGCAATATGCCCCAATCAACAGTTTTACTTTCATCAAAGCTATTTTCCCCCCCGAGATCGTTTAGCCAGCCATCGATTTGCTGGCGATCGGGAAGGAAATCAGCTTTAGCGGGAAAAATAATAAAAAGGCTGAGCAAGGCCAGCCTTTGAATAATTGCCGAATGCCACATTAAAAACGGAATTCTCCAGACACAAAGAAGGTATTACGGTTATTAAAACCGAATTCAGTGAGCACATTAAAATTACGCGTAAATTCGACACGAGCACCGACAGTATTATTCCATTTATGAGCAAGGTGTTGTTTTACATCGAATTTCATGCCTGGATCATCTAGGGCATTAATAAAACCTTGAAATGCAGGAGGTAAATCAAGTTTATTTACATTCCCTTTAAAACGTTGGGTGATATCTTGGTACATGGCACCAGTCCAAATTTGAATTTTTGTATCACCTTGCCCATCAATTAGTGGATCAAAAGTGAATTGATAACCAATACGAGGGGAAATTATTAAAGCTTTAATGTCACCATCTAAAACATCAAGGTTGGTTTTGGTGTAGTTTAAATCTAATGTTGTGAAAAAGTCGTTATAACCTCCGGCTAAAGTAAAACCAGCACCATAAGTTTTCCCTTTAAAATCTAAATCGAAAGGTTGATCTTTAAGTAAAAAATCTAAGGATAAGCCACCTAAACTACCACCATTTAATGTAGTATGTGATTTACCTTTAGTGTGGCCATATAAGCCGTAAACATTTAAAAAAGGAAAAATCCAAGAGTCTATCTTTAGAGTGTGAGTTTCACTTTTTTGTCGTGTGTGGCCAGCATCAATACTCAGCGCAGCTGCGGTATCTGGGTTTTTAGGCATAATAAACCCGATTCTATCCACCACAATATCTTGGCGCATATTCATATAACCATAACTTGCCCCAAATGGTTCCGGTAAATCATACCCTCGAGCACGGGCTTCATCGCCCCAAATCGGCAGTACTCGTGACTCTGAGGTAGAAGAACGAGTAATGCCGCCTTCGCTGTTATTTTGGGGTACTCCAGATTCACTTACAGAGACTGAAAATAATGGGCGATCGCTATCAGCAAAGCTCACAGACATGCTCATAATAGAAGAAAGGATCAGTGCAGTACTGAATTGAATGCGTTTCATAAAATTGGCTCAATATTTGGACAAAAAAGAAGTGTAATAGATAAATTGTTATTAGTCGTACAGTGATGATGATAATTCTATCATTAGAGGCCCATTTTTAGATGGCGCTTAATGCTTTTTTGTTGATAAATAGAACCAAATAAATATGCGTTTATTGTTTATTTAAGAATAGCCGCTCAAAAGGGGCAAAACAGGTGCCGATATCATGAACAGCATCGGCACTGAGCGGGGAAAAGGCTATTTTTTAGTTTGCTGATGAAACTTAACACGCTCATGAAAATAGGCTTTCAAATGGTCTTCCATTTGGTGAATTTTTTGTTCTAAGGCGTTGACCAACACTTCATCGCTGTTCATATCGAAAACACGTTGCATTGCGAGGTCATCGACATATTCTTTTTGTGCTTTGGTTAAATCAGCCATATTTGAATTACCTTTATTGAAATAGAACTTTTTGCTTTATCAATTTAAAGCAAACTAAAGAAAGAGCATTATTGTGCCTCAGTCAATACAGTATGAAAAGTAGAATAACTGATTGTCGAATAATGATTATTTATTAACTTAGTTACAATATGAAGGATCAAATCACAATCTCTGTTTGTTAAGAATAATCACAATATTCTTAATGAATATAAGCTGATATCCTCGCCAGAGTCACTTATTAATAGGTCTGAAAATGAATAATAAACAATATTACCTTGATACCGCAGCAGGTGAGGGCGAAAAAGAAGCATCAATGATGGTTGCTGTCCCAGGCTCTGAGCTGACGTCTTTATTACTTGAGCAGCGTTTAGAAGAGCAAACGTATTTTACTGATGGTGAAATAGATTATATTCCAGAGGACGGCGGCTTTTTCTTTAGCTGCAAAAAAGATGAAGAAGAATTACGTTTTTATATCGCTTTAGTGGATAGCGACCCGGAATATACTATCAACCCTTATTTTGCCACTGACCCAATCAGCCCCGAACTGTACGCAGAGGCAAGCGCAGCCCCTCAAGCGGTGATTGTTGAGTGCTTATTTCAAGGGCAACCATTGGTTAATTACCTTCAGCAGCTGAAGGTCATTCAAATCTTGGTACCCGATTTATTACTGGGCCTGGATATTTCTGCCGCAGGGAAAGTGTTTACTCGTGAGTGGCTTAATTTCCAACTCATTGATGACTTAATGCCAAGTATTGATTCTTTGTATGTTGTTCATGCCATTTATGACCAAGAAGATAATGAAGACAAGCCAGAAGAAGAGCGCGCCCCGACCATGTATTGGTTCCATACGCACGGTTTGGCTCGCTGTGGTTTATCTGAAGCGGAAATTATTATACCTCACCCGATCGCTTCTTATTATGGTATTCCCGAACTGTTTTGGAGCTTCGTAAATAACAGTATTACTCACGGAAAAATCGTGTTTAATGAACCTATTTTTATTGGTCAAACTCAAGCAGGCTATGAGTATTTAGTTGCAGTACCGTTCGAAGAAGGTCTGTTGCACGTGGGTAAATCAACGCCAATTGATGACTTGAAGCCACTTGAAGAGATGAATTTCGAGTTTGGAGATGCGTCATCAGAGCGCTTTATGGGAGATTGGCATGATAGAGATGAATCTCATCAGCACCCATCCGCGATGTTGTTCCGTGTGACACAAGAAAACCCTGTATTAGAAAGTTTCTTTGAAGGCTTTGAAGACCAAAACGCGATGATGTTTATGCGTACAGATGAAGAAACCGCTGATATGTCCCGTAAAGCCAAATTACGTTGGGAATATTTCACGCATATGTTAGATAACTACGGGCCAAAGCCAGTGGCTCAGAAGAAAGGTTTCTTTGCCAAATTCCTCGGTAAAAACGAGGAAGCTGAAGATTCAGAATGGCGCTTTTTGGTGAAATGCGGTATTGGCTATCATGACGCAGAAGAAGACTTCGATGGTCATGAACATATGTGGTTTGAACCCGTTTCTTGGAATGGTGACCAGTTTGAAGGGCGTTTAATTAACCATCCTTTTTATGTGAAAAATATGCAAGAAGGGGAAGTTTATCCATTAACGCGCGACGATATTACGGATTGGACAATTTATTTCCAAGATGGCAGTTATACTCCTGATACGATATATAAATTGTTGAGTGGTGCTCAAGTTCACTAACGCGTCATACTCGTCATACTTCAAGCTGCATGGGTGTTGACTGCGCTCAGCCAGCCGAATCACATACTTATGTATGCTCATCGGTCTGTCTTCGTTTGTCGCCTACATGCAACTTGAATTATTTAGAGTATATACGCGTCACGATTCAAACCGCATGGGTGTTGACTGAGCTCCGCCAGCCGAATCACATACTTATTCAAGCTAGAGTACAAAGGTTTATGTTAGACTGGGCGCGCAATGCGCCCAATTTAATGATGAAAGTTTAACGCCATGAATGAAACCGAGCTTTACCAATATGCCTTGTTTATGCTTTCCCGCCGTGATTATGGGAAAGCTGAGCTATTTGCGCGTATGAAACGGCGTATGTATGAGAAAAATGAAGGTATTATTGATGAGCCTTTAATTGAATTGGTGCTTGAAAGATTAAGTGAGCAACATTTTCTTGATGACGACCGTGTCGCAGGGCTATTAATGCAAGGTTATCTGCGCAAGGGATATGGGCCATTGCGGATAAAACAAGAAATGCGACAGAAAGGTTTTACTGAAACGATTGTGGAAAAACATTTTGCCACTATAGATGTAGATTGGTTTGAAAAGGCCGCACTGGTACGCAGTAAGAAATTTGGGGATAGTATTCCTAAAGACTTTAAAGAAAAAAGTAAGCAAATTCGTTATCTGCAATATCGCGGTTTTTTTGGTGATATGATTTATGAGTTATTTAGTTAATCAATTTCCCTCCTTAATGTGAAAAACATGACATAGCTAAACTAAGCTGATCTTCCTATTCTTTATTAATATATGGGGATATCGACTGTAAACTGCCGCCTAAAAAAGATTTTTTATTTATTCCTCTTGTGTTTTAACGTATTTCTATATTAAAAATCATCTGTTGATATGATCATAGTCAGTGAATTTTGCTTAATGATTAGGCAGAGTGATTTTTTATAATTACAAAATAAGACAGGCAGGAGAAATAAATGATTGAGCTCTTAATCGGCGTTATTGTCGCCATTGGAGTTGGGCGTTATATCATAAAAGGATATTCCGCAACGGGTGTGCTAATGACAGGGGGTATTTTACTTCTGATCATTACTGCGATTATGGGCAAAAGTATTTTACCAGGTTCTGTTCCGACGACGGGGTGGCGCGTAACAGATATTCTGGAATACATAAAATTCCTATTAATGAGCCGAGGTGGCGACCTTGGTATGATGATCATGGTGTTATGTGGGTTTGCATCTTATATGACTCACATTGGGGCAAATGATGTTGTGGTAAAAATTGCTTCTAAGCCATTAAAAATGATCAACTCCCCCTATTTGTTGATGGTTGCCGCTTATATTGTGGCATGCTTGATGTCGTTAGCGGTTTCCTCTGCGACAGGCCTTGGTGTATTACTGATGGCGACGTTATTCCCTGTCATGGTGAATGTTGGGATCAGTCGTGGTGCAGCAGCGGCAATTTGTGCATCGCCAGCGGCAATTATTTTAGCGCCAACATCCGGTGACGTTATTTTGGCGGCAAAAGCAGCTGAAATGCCATTAATTGATTTTGCGTTTAAAACAACCTTACCGATTTCTATTGCGGCAATTGTGGCAATGTCAATTGCACACTTCTTCTGGCAACGTTATTTAGACAGAAAAGAGAATGTCAAAACAGAAATGTTAGACGTCAATGAAATCAAAACACACGCACCTGCTTTTTACGCTATCTTACCTTTTACGCCAATTATCGGTGTTTTAGTGTTTGATGGTAAATGGGCGCCTGAATTGCATATTGTAACTATTATTGTTGGCTGCATTATTTTAGCGGCAGTCATTGAGTTCTTACGCAGCTTCAGCGCTAAACACGTCTATGGTGGTTTAGAAGTTTGTTATAGAGGAATGGCCGATGCATTTGCAACGGTTGTGATGTTGTTAGTCGCCGCTGGGGTCTTTGCTCAGGGTTTAAGCACCATTGGTTTCATCAAAGGGCTAATTGACCTCGCACAATCATTTGGTTCAGGTGCAATTGTGATGATGATTGCCTTGGTCGTGATTACGATGTTAGCTGCGATGACAACGGGCTCGGGGAATGCACCGTTCTATGCGTTTGTTGAGCTAATCCCTCATTTAGCAAAACAAATGGGCGTCAATCCTGCTTATTTAGTGATCCCAATGTTGCAAGCCTCTAACTTAGGACGGACTTTATCGCCTGTATCAGGTGTGGTCGTGGCTGTATCTGGTATGGCAAAAATCTCTCCTTTTGAAGTGGTAAAAAGAACGTCAATTCCAGTATTAGTTGGATTGGTTGTGGTGGTGATTGCGACAGAAATATTAGTTCCAGTCTACCTATAAAACTTCAGTTTTTCAGGTAAAAAAATGGCTGAGCAAATGGCTCAGCCATTTTTCAAATTAAAAATTAAATACTTTATATCTAAAATTTACTTTTTTAATTAATTGCGAAATTATTTATTCACAGAATAATTACGTGGTATTTATTTTTTTTACGTTATTAACGAGATCTACGCCAAAAAGTTGAAAAAAATAGCGTAATTAAATTAGGCACTGTTGCTTATTTAATGCAAAATCTGCACATCTTATTTTAATAACGTTAATGATGAAGAACACAAGATGAGCACAATTGAAAAAACAGTAGATACAGCAGATAAACCTGTTAGTAAGTGGACCTATAAGGATTTTACTTGGGTACTTTCTTTATTCGGTACCGCAGTGGGGGCTGGTGTTTTATTTCTACCAATTAAAGCAGGGGCCGGGGGGTTTTGGCCATTAGTAATATTGGCAATAATTGCAACTCCAATGATTTGGTTAGCTCATAAAGGGCTAGCACGCTTTGTTTTATCTTCAAAAAATCCAAATGCTGATATTACAGATACGGTAGAAGAGCACTTTGGTAAAGTAGGCGCAAATATTATTACATTCGCTTATTTCTTCGCTATTTACCCTATCGTATTGATTTACGGTGTAGGTATCACAAATACCGTTGATTCGTTCTTGGTAAATCAACTCGAAATAGAACCACTGCCACGATGGTTGCTGTCTGGGGTCCTGATTGCTGCAATGACTGCTGGGGTGGTGTTTGGTCGTGAGCTTATGTTAAAGCTTACTTCTCTAATGGTTTACCCTCTGGTGTTCATTTTATTAGCTTTATCATTATATTTAATTCCTGAATGGAATACGTCAATGTTAGAGGTGGCTCCTGATTGGAGTGCAATGCCTGTGGTTGTTTGGATGGCGATCCCACTAATCGTATTCTCATTTAACCATAGCCCAATCATCAGTCAATTTACTAAAGACCAACGTCAGCAGTTTGGTAATAATGCTATTGTGAAAACAGATATGATCACGGGTGGTGCTGCATTAATGCTGACAGGCTTTGTGATGTTTTTCGTTTTCTCTGTGGTGTTATCACTAAGCCCAGCAGAGCTTGCCGTTGCGAAAGAACAAAATATCAGTGTGTTATCACATATCGCGAATATCAATCCATCGCCAATCTTGTCTTATTTAGGGCCAATTGTTGCTTTTGCTGCGATTGTATCGAGTTACTTTGGTCACTTCTTAGGGGCTCACGAAGGTTTAGTTGGGTTGATTAAATCTCGTTCTTCTTTCTCTGTGAAGAAAATTGAAATGGCATCCATGTTGTTTATTGTGATTACAACCTGGATTGTGACTATTCGTAACCCAAGTATTTTAGGCATGATTGAAACGATGGGGGCACCAATGATTGCCGCTATCCTATTCATTCTACCTGTTGTGTCGATGAATATTGTTCCTGCAATGAAGAAATACAGTACGTCAAAGCCTGCCCAAATATTCACCTTTATTTGTGGGCTAGCTTCTATTACTTCAGTTATTTATGGTGCTTTTCTATAATTATAAATAAAGTTTTATAAGACGCAGAGCCATGACCTGTAAAGGTTGTGGCTTTTTTTATATCAATATGAAATAGGTTATAAGGATAGACATTGATATAACTAATTTTTAAGCTGAAGAGTGTGATAATCACCCTCACCACATCTATCAATGTGAAATAATTTCAAGTGCAAGTAGTTGCTCGGTGTAGCGGCTTAGGTAATATCTAAGGTTATCACAGCATCATAATAACGTAATCACTACCTCTGGCTGTACCTATTCCAGTGCGTCGTAACAAGGATAACTAATGAAATTAGAAACATTATCGATTCACGCCGGTTACTCTCCTGACCCTACCACTAAGTCCGTTGCCGTGCCAATCTACCAAACCACCTCTTATGCTTTTGACGATACTCAGCACGGTGCCGATCTCTTTGATTTAAAAGTCGCGGGTAATATTTACACGCGAATTATGAACCCAACGAATGATGTTCTAGAGCAACGTGTTGCTGCGCTTGAAGGTGGTGTCGCTGGTTTAGCTGTTGCTTCCGGTATGGCGGCAATTACTTATGCGATTCAAACTATCGCACAAGCAGGGGACAACATTGTTTCTGTCGCTAAATTGTATGGTGGAACCTATAACTTATTTGCCCATGCTCTGCCGCGCTTAGGCATTGAAACACGGTTTGCGGAGCATGACGATCTCGCTGCATTTGATGCGCTGATTGATGATAAGACGCGGGCTATTTTTTGTGAGTCGATTTCAAACCCTGCGGGCTTTATTGTTGATATTGCAGCACTCGCTGAAGTTGCGCACCGCCATGGTATTCCTTTGATTGTCGATAACACGGTGGCGACACCGTATTTATGTCGTCCATTTGAACATGGCGCAGATATCGTGGTTCATTCATTGACCAAATATATCGGTGGTCACGGCACATCACTTGGTGGAATGGTTATTGATTCAGGTAAGTTCCCATGGACAAAATACCCGAATCGCTTTTCGTTATTGATAGAGCCGGATGTGGCTTATCATGGCGTCAGTTATACCGAACATTTTGGCGCAGCGGCCTTTATTGCTCGTTGCCGTGTTGCGCCATTGCGCGGAACGGGTGCTGCATTATCACCGTTTAATGCATTCCTGATTTTACAAGGTTTAGAAACCCTCGCGCTAAGAATGGATAGGCATACCGAAAATGCGCTAAAAGTGGCGAACTACCTCGAAAATCATCCACAAGTAGAGTGGGTAAAATATGCAGGGCTACCGAGTAACCCTGAACATGGTTTGGCGCAAAAATATATGAACGGTAAACCAGCCAGTATTATGTCGTTCGGTATTAAAGGTGGACAAGAAGCGGGGGCGCGCTTTATTGATGCTTTGAAACTGATTGTGCGGTTGGTGAATATTGGTGATGCTAAATCACTCGCTTGCCACCCTGCATCAACGACGCATCGTCAACTTAATGATGCAGAGTTAGCACAAGCAGGGGTTTCCCGAGACATGATCCGCTTATCAATTGGGATAGAGCATATCGATGATATTCTAGCCGACCTTGAACAAGCACTCGTCGCGGCTAAATAGAACTATTTGGTATGAATAATAACCGGTTATGGTGAATGCCCTGACCGGTTTTGTTGTTTATAGACCGCGGTACACGTTTCTGTATTAATGGTTAATATTAAGAACACATTAATGTTTACCTTATTTTTAAAGACTGAACTATTCTTTATATATTTAGTCTTAATCTGCAATTCTTATCTCTTTATCGATAAAATGGAGTTTCCATTTATTAATTGTTTATATACAGCGATATTTATACCAATCAACTTTTGACTTGTTTAAATGGGGTTTAATTGGCATAACGATAATAGCTACATAAAAAGAGTATGTTTGTTCAGATGAAATAAAATTATTAAATATCAATAACAAGAATGGTTGAGATGAGATGATTATGGCAAACAATAAAGTTGCCTACCTAAAATGGTGTCTGTTATTTGGTTTTGTTCTAGTAACCTATTTTTTACCGTTAAACGGTAGGTTATTGTGGCAACCAGATGAACTACGGTATGCAGAAATTAGCCGGGAATTGATTATTAGTTATAATTGGAGCGTTCCTGAACTTTTAGATATCCGCTATTTTGAAAAACCTATTTTTGGTTATTGGGTCGGGGCTATTTTCCAAATGTTATTTGGTGAAAACAACGTTTCGGTTCGCCTTGGCGTGGTATTTAGCACATTAGTCAGTGGGCTATTTGTTTACCTCAGTGCCAAAATGGCTTGGAAAAACTCACGGCTCGCTTTCAATGCGGTGTTTATTTATCTTTCCATGTTGATGGTTTTTACTATCGGCACCTACAATATTCTTGACCCCATCGTGACAGCATTTATCACAATGGTAATTTTCTTTTTCCAATGGGGGTTAACAACAAAATCCTTCTCTCATCAATTGCTCGCTTTTATCATGATGGGGGTAGCTTGTGGGTTAGGGGTATTAACAAAAGGCTTTCTTGTGTTAGTGCTGCCTGTGCTTGTTTGTTCGGTTGCCGCTATTTACTTTAAGCAATTCAAAGAAGTGTTTATTTTTTCATTTGTCTCGCTATTTACTGCTTTTGTCGTGTGCTTGCCTTGGGCTTTTGTTATTGCCAGCCGTGAGCCTGATTTCTGGAATTATTTCTTCTGGGTTGAGCATATTCAACGTTTTATGGCGAATAATGCGCAAAATAAATCCCCATTTTGGTTTTATATTCCTATTTTGCTCGCCGCGGTATTACCTTGGTTAGGTTACCTTTTTGGTGCGCTACGCCATGCATGGCAACAAAAAGGGTTACATATTTATTTTCTATTGTGGTTTATTGTGCCATTTGTTTTCTTCAGTATTACTAAAGGGAAATTACTGACCTATATTTTGCCATGTATTGCACCAATTGCGGTTCTTATGGCTGCCTACATTGAAAAAATACTTACGGAGAAAAAAACACGGCCTATTCGTTTGAATGCATTGATTAACTCATTGATAGGTTTCGTTATTGCTGGGGGAATTATTGCTTCTGCTTATTACCCTAAATTGAGCGTGTTTCAGGCCGATGAAAGTGGGAAGTTATGGTTAGCCGCGGGCGCGTTTATTTTTTGGTTATTGGTTGCCTTGGTCTCTTTCAAACAACGGTTTTGGTATTTAGCTGCAATGTGTACGGTGGCAATTAGTTTAACGGTGGGTCATATCATCCCATCGCGTATTGCCAGTAATAATACACCGCAAGAGGTGATTGCGAAGTATCATCGTCAGTTAGCGGATAAACCTATACTGTTAACCAATAATGTCGGGTTAGGTACGGCATTAGCATGGGTACTTAAACGCAGTGATATTACGATGCTTCACCAAACTGGGGAGTTAGGCTACGGGTTAAAATACCCAGATGCCGCTAATCGGTTTTATAGCTTAAAACAGCTACCTGATTTATTAAAAAATTATCATTATAAAGATGTGGCGGTTGTCGTAGAAAATTCCCAACGTGAATTGTTGGACGCATTACCCGGCAACCCAATTATTATTCGGGAAGGTAATCTTGTTTTAGCCTTTTATGAAGGCCAATAGCGATAGTAGGTTGGGATGTTGTTTGATAATAGCCGCCATTCCATTTAGGTTTGGCGGCTATTTACATTTAGCGCGTAGGCTTATTTAAGGTGTTCGAGTTTGAGGTGGAATGGGGTTTTCCCAGACCCGCGGGGAGACCATGATAAATTAATAGCATCGCCATGCTATTGCTCATCGCATTCACTTCCACTTCGTCGATTGTACGGTTGTTACGTTGATGACGGCTAGTTAACGTATTTCTCATTGGGACGTCTCCTCAGTTTCTTTGATTAGGCGATTCGCTTCGGCAAGCTCATAGCGCCTTGGTGTTAGCGCGGTTGCACTGTGATTACGGGCGAGTAAGGTATAAATGGTCGGTAAAACAAACAGGGTAAATAGTGTGCCAACTAACATCCCGGTGACTATTACTAAGCCTAAACCAAAGCGGCTATTCGCTCCCGCTCCAGTGGCGAAGAGTAGTGGAACTAAACCTATCACCATTGCTGCGGTTGTCATTAATATTGGGCGTAAACGAATTTGTGCCGCTTTGAGAATGGCATGTCGCCTGTCTAATCCTTCATTGGTTTGTAATTCATTGGCAAATTCAACCATCAATATCCCATGTTTACTGATTAAGCCAATCAATGTGACTAAGCCGATTTGGGTGTAAATATTCAATGTCGCATAGCCAAGTGCCAATGGAATTAACGCACCACAAATTGAAAGTGGAACAGTAATCAAGATAATCAATGGGTCGACTAAACTTTCATACTGCGCGGCTAAGACTAAGTAAATAATGATGAGCGCCGCCATAAAGGCAAAGGCGAGGGTGTTTCCTTCTTGTTTATATTGGCGCGAATCGGATTGCCAGTCATGGCTAAAACCGGCGGGTAGCTCATTGGCTATCTCGTCTAAGTAGGCAACAGCTTGGCCTAACGTGACGCCAGGAGCTGGTATTGCTTGGAAAATTGCAGCATTTTGCTGATTAAATTGTGTGAGTTTATTTGGCTCCACTTGGGTGTTGATATCGACCACGGTTGAGAGTGGGATCATCGTTCCCGCTTCCGATTTTACATAATGGCGAGAAAGGGCTTCCGGTGTCAGGCGTTGGCTACGGATACTTTGCGGGATCACATCATAGGAACGGCCATCCATCCCAAAGCGGTTAATATAGTTTTCTCCCACTAATAAGGTCAGCGATTCACCGACATCTTGCATACGAATGCCTAAGCTATTCGCTTTTGAACGGTTGATGCGGATTTCTACTACTGGGTTGTTGTAGTCAAGATCACTATCTACCACCATAAACAGGCCACTTTCACGTGCTTGTTGCTTGATCTCTTCCATGGTTTTGTAGAGTACCGAATAATCCTGCGGGCTTCTGAGAACCATTTGGATTGGTAAGCCACCGGTTGAACCGGGTAATGCGGGCAATTGGAAAACGAAAATGCTGTTCCCTTCGACATCACCAACGCGCCCTTGTAAGTCGCCTTGGATCTCAGACGCGACGCGGTCGCGTTGCTCCCATGATGTCAAGTTAGTTCCCCCAAAGCTGGCGGAAGGGCCATCGGTTCCGTTAATAATCCAAGTACTCTCTGTTTCCGGTAACTCCATGAAAACATCATGTAATTTACGTGAAAAACGTTCTACGTACTCGAGGTTAGCGTGCTGAGGCGATTTGATAGCGGTTAATACGCTAGATTGGTCTTCTACAGGGGCTAATTCACGAGGAGCAGATTGATAAAGCAGTGGTAAACTAATGAATACACCAATGGCAATAACACCTGTTAACCAACGGTTTTTCAAAGAGAAATTCAATACAATGGTATAGTAGTGGGCTAAGGTAGAAAAGAAAGTTTCTGCCATACGCGCCATACGTCCTTCATTCTGTTTTGAGTTCAACATGAAGGAACTCATAACAGGGGAGAGGGTTAACGCTACAATACCGGAAACAATCACCGCACCAGCCAACGTGAGCGCAAATTCTTTAAATAAAGCACCCGTTAACCCAGACATTAGCCCTATTGGGGCATATACCGCTGCCAAGGTGATCGTCATCGCGATAACGGGACCTGCCACTTCACGAGCGCCAATTAAAGCCGCTAAAACCGGTGATTTCCCTTCTTCAATATGGCGATGGACGTTTTCAACCACCACGATAGCATCATCGACGACGAGACCAATCGCTAATACCATGGCGAGTAACGTGAGTAAGTTAATACTAAACCCAAATGCCATCATCAAGGCTGCGGCACCTAACATTGATAGGGGAATAGCTAAAATTGGGATGATCACGCTGCGAATTGACCCTAAACACAGGTAAATAACGGCAATAACAATCAGTAACGCTTCAACTAAGGTGTTAATAACTTGGTCAATAGACGCTTTAATAAAGCGCGAAGTTTCAAATGCCATTTCGACTTTAACACCGGGAGGTAATGTTTTGGTGATGTCTGGCATTAATTGATTCATGCCGTCAACGATTACCAGTGGGTTACCGGTTGGTGTGGCAAATAAACCAAGGTAAATTGCGGGTTCACCATTCATTAAACCGCTGGTTTCTGTGGAAGCGGCTCCTAATTCAATGGTTCCCACATCTTTTAAACGTACTAACCCGTTACCGTCATTGCGGATCACTAAATCACGAAACTCATCGACATTAGTGAGGTCGGTATTGACATAAACATTAGAAATTACGAACTCGCCTTTGACTTTACCGGGAGCTGCTTGGTAGTTGTTTTGGCGAACCGCTTGCGCAACATCTGCCGCAGTTAGCCCCCGGCCGGCTAATTTATCGGCATCCAGCCATAAACGCATTGCTAACTGTTGGCCACCAAAGACTTGAACTTTAGCGACACCGTCAATTGAGGAATACATTGGTTCAATAACGCGAGAAATATAGTCTGTCAGGGCTGGAATGGATAAATTGGTACTGGAAAAACCGATATAAGCAACCGCAGTGGATTCCCCAGAGGAAAGCTCAATCACAGGGTCATAAGCTTCTTTCGGTAATTTATAACGAACTTGGTTCACCTTCGCCATGACTTGCGCAAGGGCTTGGGTTGAGTCTCGGTTAAGTTCCATTCGTACCGTGACAAGGCTGCTTCCTTGTACTGAAGAAGAGGACAGATAATCGACGCCTTCCACTGAGGAAACCGCTTGTGCGATGGGTTGCGTCACAAAACCTTGCATCAATTTAGCCGATGCGCCAGGGTATTGCGTAGCAATGGTGATCGTCGAGCTTTCTAGCTGTGGATATTGGCGAATAGGCAACTTACTCAACGCAAATAAACCAATTAACACAATCAGCGCACTGACTACGAGGGCCAGAACAGGCCGGCGAACAAAAATATCAGTAAATTTCATTGCGCCTTCCTTATGAACCTTGAGCCATGTTAGCGATAGGTTCAGACAATGTATCTTGAGCAACTGGGGTGACAGCAGAGCCGTCATTTAAGCGTAATTGCCCAGAGGTGACGACTTTATCGTTAGCACTCAAGCCATGCTCTATCTCAATTTTGCCATCCCAACGTTGCCCTGTTTTCACAGATACGCGCTTGACGGTCATCGCATCCCCTTCACCTTGTGTAATAAACACGGTATCGCCATAGGCGGTATATGTAACAGCGGTTTCTGGGATCGTAATGACTTCATTACTGGCTTGGCGAACCACATTCACATTGGCGTACATCCCGGCTTTTAATGTGCCATCACTATTTTCTAGAGTGGCTTGCAGGGCGATAGTGCGTGACTTACCGATGAGTGGGTCAATGGCCGTAATACGGGCTGGGAATGTTTTATTGGGATAAGCATCCACAGTAATATCAACAATTTGTCCTTGATGCAGTTCCGGTGAGGCCTGTTCATCTAAAGAGAAATTGAGCTTTAAGGTTTGGGTATCCACCAAGCTGGCAATGGCTTCACCGGGGGTTAAATATTGTCCTTCATGAACTTGGCGAATACCAATTGTCCCATCGAACGGGGCGCGGATTGTTTTTTGCGCAATCAATGCTTGGGTTTGGCGGATCAGGCCTTGGGCAATATCACGTTCAGCACGCGTGCTATCTACTTGAGCCTCTGCCACTAAATGTTGCGCAGATAATGAACGGGTTCTTTCGTATAAGCGAGCCGCATTACGCAACTGTGCTTGGTAGCGTGATAAATCAGCTTGTTCAACAGCATCATTGAGTTGCACTAATAATTGGCCTTTTTTGACTTGTTGGCCAGATTCAAATGCAATTTTCGTAATACGGCCATTGGTTTCTGCCGCGACTAAGACTTGGCTGCCAGCTTCTAATTCACCCACACCGTAAAAAGTGCGAGGTGCGGTATCTAAGCTAACAGGTGCCAACGCCACTTTTACGGGGGGATACTGGTAGGCTGCTTGTTCGTCTTCTTCATTTTGGGCATAGGTCGAATAAATCGCGCTACCCGCCCCAACAGCAACTAAAACGGAACAAAGTGTCATTATTGTTTTTTTATTCATTAAATTTTCCTTCTATTTCTGCGCTTTTAGCGCGAAATAAAGACCTCTAAAATGCCCTGCAATGGCGATAGCGATTAAGCCCCCAATAACGGCGATATGTTCAACAGCCCAAAACATCGCGATTTGAGCTTGTTCTCCCGTGTAGCTCCAAAAGGTGTGGACAACCACAATAGTGAGGAACAAAAACACGGCTAATGCCCCAGTACCAAGCCATAAAAGACGATTAAATAGCACAAGAACGGAGCCAACTAACATGACAGCAGCAGAAGCAATATTGAAAAACCAATCTGGGTGAAGACCTGCAGCACGCATTTCAGCCAGACTATTTTCATAATCAAAAACTTTGGCTAAACCAGATGAAATAAATAAAACCAAGATTAGTAAGCGAGCAATAAGCCATAAGCTATTGCTTTCTAACATTTTGGTAATCACCGATGGCATAAACCTATCCCCTTTAAAAAATAACCTCAATTGACAAACTAGCAGGGTCGCACTATAAAACCTTAAGTTAAGTTGAGGTCAAGCAAAGGTGAGCTAAAATGGCGGACAAAGACACAAAAACGATAAAACCTCAGAAAAATGAGGGGAGAAAAATTGATTTTACGCGGGCATTAACGGTGGGTGAGGTGGCAAAACGCGCTGGAGTGCCTGTCTCCACAGTCCATTTTTATGAATCAAAGGGGCTAATTCAAAGTACTCGCACTCAAGGGAATCAGCGACGATTTCATTCTGTTGTCCTTCGTTATATCGCCATTATTAAAGTTGCACAAAGTACGGGGATCCCATTACATGAAATTCAAGAGGCATTAGGGCGTTTCCCTGCAAATAGCGCACTAACTTCAGAGCAATGGAAGGAGATGTCGACACAGTGGCGTAAGTCTTTAGATAAGCGTATTCGGCAATTGACTCGTTTACGTAATGAATTGGATAACTGTATTGGTTGTGGTTGCTTATCACTCAGTGACTGCCCGTTGCGTAACCCTGATGATGTACTTGGTAGGAGAGGACCCGGAGCCCGTATTTTAGAGCGTCCATGAGTTACTTTATTAATTTCTGCGATTAATCATACTTTTCATTATTTGGATAGCCACTGCTGAAAGTGGCTATTTAACGATTTATATCATCACCTTGCTATTTAAATTACCGCACATAGTGGATATTTTTTGCGTCCATCGGCTACCCCTTTCCAACATATTTGCGTAACTATTCGTTATGTTAATTTTTTGTGAACTCATTGTAACTAAGTGAGAAGAAAAGAGGGTAGCAAAGATGAAAGGCTTGAATAATAAGATTGCCATTGTGACTGGGGGAGCGACCAAAATTGGTGCAACCGTTGCGAAGGTATTAAGTGACTACGGCGTTAAAGTCACGATTTTTGATATTGATACCTTGAATGGTGAAAAGGTAGCTCAAAGTGAGCCCAATATTGATTTTCTTCCTGTCGATATCACTGACGACCAACAACTTAAACAAGGCATTGATCGTGTTGCGCAAAAATATGGCCAACTCGATTTTTTAGTTAATCTGGCAGCCACTTATCTTGATGAAGGCCAGTTATCTACAAGGCAGGATTGGCTTACTGCGTTGAATATCAATGTGGTGAGTGCGGTGATGGCAGCGCAGTTTGCCAAAGTGCATTTCGCAAAATCAGGCAAAGGCGCCATCGTCAATTTTACCAGTATTTCTTCTTCTGTCGCCCAAACAGGCCGCTGGCTCTATCCCGCCTCTAAAGCCACTATGTTGGAGGTAACTCGTAGCCAAGCAATGGATTATGCGGCTGAAGGAATTCGTGTGAATTCCGTTTCTCCGGGGTGGACTTGGTCCCGAGTTATGGATGAAATCACGGGGGGTGACCGTCAAAAAACAGACCGTGTTGCCGCTGATTACCACTTATTAAAACGCGTCGGTGACCCGGAAGAAGTCGCTCAAGTTGTCGCGTTCCTGCTATCTGATTTGGCCAGTTTTGTTACAGGTGCAGATTACGCTGTCGATGGCGGTTATTCCGCTATGGGGCCTGAACAGGCTAAACCCGCAATTCCCCGTCTTGCACAGTAAGACACCACTTTAACTATTTTGTAGAGGAAAATACTATGCGTCGTATTGCTATCGTCGGTGGTGGTCAAGCGGGTATGCCATTAGCTTTAGGCCTACTCAATAAAGGTTATGAAGTCACGGTTGCAACAAACCGCACTCCAGATGACGTTAAAAATGGCCGAGTGATGTCGAGCCAGTGCATGTTCGATATTTCACTGCAATTTGAACGTGATTTAGGGATTAATTTTTGGGAAGAACAGTGCCCTCCAGTTGAAGGCATTGGTTTTACCGTTCCTCATCCCGAAAAAGCAGGGGAAAAAGTGATTTCTTGGCGTTCGCGCCTCGATAATTATGCCCAAGCGGTCGACCAACGTATCAAAATGCCTTACTGGATGGAGTTATTTGCTGCTCGTGGCGGTAATTTACGTATTGAAGATGTTGGTGTCGCAGAACTGGAACGCTTAGCGCAAACGCATGATTTAGTCGTGTTAGCGGGTGGAAAAGGGGAAATTGTTAAACTGCTTGAGCGCGATGCTAGCCGCTCACCTTATGACAAACCACAACGTGCCTTGGCATTGACTTATGTGCATGGCATGTTACCAACGCCAGAGTTCTCACAAGTTTCTTTCAACTTGATCCCCGGTGTTGGTGAGTATTTTGTATTCCCATCACTGACGAATAGCGGTGATTGCCACATTATGGTGTTTGAAGGGATCCCCGGCGGGCCGATGGATCAGTGGAATGACGCACGTACTCCACAGGAACATTTGGCTTACAGTAAAAAAATTCTCAATACCTATTTACCTTGGGAAGCAGAGCGTTGTCATCATGTTGAGTTAACTGATGATAATGGCATTTTAGCCGGAAGATTTGCACCAACAGTGAGAAAACCGGTGTTAACTCTACCATCAGGCAACATTGTGTTTGGTCTAGGAGATGCATTAGTAACTAATGACCCACTAACGGGGCAAGGTTCAAATAATGCCACCAAGGCTTGTAAAGTCTATTATGACGCTATTTTAGCCCATGGTGATAAGCCTTACACTGCCGAGTGGATGAATGACACATTTGAGCAGTTCTGGAAGTATGGCCGCCATGTTGTGGAATGGACCAATTCCTTACTCGCCCCTCCTGAGCCCCATATTTTACACTTATTAGATGCAGCCCAGCAGTTGCCATCCTTAGCACACACCATCGCCAATGCCTTTAATTACCCGCCCGTATTATTCCCTTGGTGGAAAGATGGGGCTGCCTGTGAGGCCTATATTCAATCGCAAATGATGGAAGAAGCTCGAGCTTAATGGGGGATATCAGTATGTCTATGATTGCAGAGGATACACTCATGTGTGATAGGGAATGGGGCGATACCGAATTTGAATCAAAAATATTGCGTAATCTGCTGGGGTGCTATCCAACAGGGGTTGCGATTGTTACCACTCGAACTGCAGATGGCCGTGATGTTGGGTTGACTATCAACTCGTTTGCATCGCTATCACTTGACCCACCGCTAGTGTTATGGAGCTTAGTGAACCATTCACCAAACTTATCCGTATTTCGTGATTGCTCTCATTTCACTATCAATATCTTAGGTCACGGGCACCAAGAACTTGCAATGCGTTTTGCGAACCCGCGTATCGAAAATAAATTTGAAGATGTGGCGATTCACCTTACACCAGAAGGTATTCCCGCATTGCACGGAGCGATAGCGACATTGGTATGTGAAAACCATAAACAAGACACGATTGGCGACCACTTATTGATGGTGGGGCATGTTCGCCGTATCGGCAGTGAAACGGGTAAGCCACTAGTGTTCCATGGCGGTAGTTTTACTGCATTACATGACGCGCCTTAAGTGAGGAAGAGACTATGAACCAGCAAGTATTAATGACATTCGCAACACAATTGCAGGAAGGGAACATTCAAGTTATTGACCTGACACAAACGTTATCGCCTTCATTTCCAGCTCTGCAATTGCCTGAACAGTTCGGGCAAGTCTGGTCATTTAGCATGGAACAGATTTCTCGCTACGATGATAACGGCCCTGCATGGTATTGGAATAATTTTAGTTGCGGAGAACATACCGGGACGCATTTTGATGCGCCAATTCATTGGATTAGCGGTAAAGACGAAATCAATAATACGGTGGACACCATTCCAGTGGAAAACTTTGTAGCGCCAGCTGTTGTGGTAGATGCCAGTGCGGAAGTGGCTCAAAACCCTGACTGGGTATTAACTGTCGAGTTTCTGCAAAAGTGGGAAGAAAAGCACGGCACAATTCCTAAAGCCGCTTGGGTACTTTTTAGAACTGATTGGTCGAAAAAGGCGAATGACCCAGTTGCCTATGTCAGTATGCGTGAAGATGGTGCGCACACGCCGGGGCCATCTCAAGAAGCGGTAGAATGGCTTATTCACCAGCGTGATGTTAAAGGGTTTGGTGTTGAAACTATAAATACAGATGCAGGGCAGTCATATAGTTGGCCGGTTCCTTACCCTTGCCATACTTTAATGCATGGTCACAATAAATATGGCCTGCAATGTTTGACGAACCTCGACAAACTGCCTGCGACTGGTGTCGTGATTGTTGCTGCGCCACTTAAAATTGAAGGTGGCTCAGGCAGCCCATTACGTGTACTCGCACTTGTGGGGTGAGGTATGACAACAAACTCAACCCCTCAGGTCATTGTGGTGGGCAGTGGGATGAACTCCTTGATGTGTGCTGCCTTGTTGGCAGTACGTGGGAAATCAGTCCTCGTTCTTGAGCGAAATGATCGCTTAGGGGGCTGCATTCGCACTGAAAATTTATTTGAGGGCTATACCCACGATCTCCTTTCTTGTTGGTACTCCTTATTTGTTGGTAGCCCTGGCTACCAAGAGCTCGAACCCTATTTAAAGCAGTATGGATTAGAATTTGCACAATGTGATTATTCAACGGGTCTAGTGCAACCCGATGGCCAATCAATAGCGCTAAAACGCGATATTTCTGAAGCGGCCAAGCAGCTCGACCAGTTGGCTCCGGGGGATGGCCTTGCATTTCGTAAGATGGCGGAACAACTATTTACACAAGATGCAGCGCTCACATTTGGCCTATTGGGACAAAACCCATACAGCGCCAATATGCTGAAATTATTATTTTCAGAATGGCGAAAACGTGGGGTCGATGGCTTGCTTGATTTTGCAAAAGCTGGAATAGAAAGCTTTCGCCGTTGGTCAGAACGTGAATTACAGCACGATTTTAGCCGAGCTTTGATGGCGCCATGGGTATTACATACCGGACTTGGGCCGGATGAAGCCAGTTCTGCATTAATTGGCAAATTGACTTTTGCCGCGGTGGTCGCTGGTGGCATGCCTGTGGTGAAAGGCGGTAGCGCTCGTATCGTGGAAGCGTTTGCAAAGGTTATTGAAGCGCACGGCGGTCAGTTAAAAACGGGTATGCACGTTGAAAAAATCATCACCACAGGTGAGGGGAAAAACCAACGGGCAACAGGTGTGAAGGTGAATGGGCAAGTCATTGTAGCCTCTGAAAGCGTAGTTTGTAACGTTACCCCAACACAGTTGTATGGTTCATTACTCGAAAATATTTCGCCACAAGTGAGGGAAAAAGCGAGAGGTTACCGTTATGGGCGTGCAGGTATGCAAATTCATTTTGCTTTAAGCGCCCCTCCCCCTTGGTGCAATCCTGAGCTGTTAAATGTACCACTGGTGCATTTCACTGAAAGCATGGAGCAGGTGTGTTTGTCGGTGACACAGGCAAATAATGGTTATTTACCCGATAAACCGACATTTGGTATTGGCCAACCTACTGCACTTGATCCCGGTCGAGCCCCCGATGGTGGGTGGATCTTATGGATCCAGATGCAAGAGTTACCTCGAGTCTTAAAAGGGGATTCTGCTGGTGAAATTTCAATACCCGATGATGGACGTTGGAATGAGCAAGTGCGAGAGGCTGTTGCCGATCGAATTCAACAGCGTTTAGAGCTGGTAATGCCTGGCTTTTCTCATTTGATAGTGGGACGTAAGGCAATCTCTCCCGCTGACTTAGAAAACTACAACTGTAACCTTGTTGGTGGCGATCCTTATTCAGGGACGTGCTCCCCCGATCAGTTCTTCTGGTTGCGGCCTTTCGCAGCGACTGGCCAGACAAAAACACATCAAACTGCAGTCAAAAACCTTTTTCATATTGGCGCTTCAACGCACCCCGGCCCCGGTTTGGGTGGCGGTTCAGGTTACCTTGTTGCCCAAAAATTAGCAGTCAAACGCAGGACATAATAAATCGACAAAGGATTTGCGACATAACAGGTAAAGCACACACAGTAAGACAACCCACTATGGCAGGAAATATGATGAAAAAAATAACAATCAGTAAGCTTGTAGCAGGTTCGTGTCTCAGCGTACTTTCGTTTGGTGCGATTGCCACTGAAGGTGGCGGTTTAGGGGTATATCCCGATGGGCTAGAAAACTTTATGTCAGGGGCACTGCCACCGCAAGGGGTACATGTACTGATGTATGGGGGAAATGCACATTATGACAGCGTTCGTGATAATAAAGGGGATAAAATACCGGTTCCAGGTTTTAGTGTGAATGTTAACGTATTGGCACCGCGTTTTATTTGGGTGACTGATCAAAAAGTTTTCGGTGGTGATCTGGCTTTCCATACCATTGTGCCATTGCTAGATGTAACCGCAAAAGCGGCAGGCCAAAAAGAGACCAGTCGGGGTCTCGGCGATGTCACATTTGGCCCTGCATTAGGGTTTCATCCATCGGCGGATTTACACTATGTGGTTGGGCTAGATGCGTATGCCCCAACAGGTAAATACAGCAAGACAGACCCATCAAGTTTAGGTAAAAATTATTGGGCGCTGCAACCGGTTTGGGCAATCAGTTATATACCGCCTGTTGGTGTAAATGCAGATTTGAAAATGATGTATGACTTTAACTTCCGTAATAACGATACGAAAACCCGCTCAGGGCAAGCATTTCACGCTGATTATGCACTAGGGTGGGGGTTTGGAAATGGTTGGGTGGCAGGTATTGGTGGCTATGCATTTTTGCAAATGACTGATGATAGCGGCCCGAATTCAGCTCAAGGCAAAGCTCGCGCATACTCAGTAGGGCCTTCGATTCGTTATGCAAACCCTCAGGGGTGGTTATTTACTGCAAAATGGGAAAAAGATTTTGAAGTTAGAAACCGACCTGAAGGTTCACAAATTTATTTGAAAGCATCAATTCCATTCTAACTAATTATAGACACTCCTTTTTTCTATAACGCCTTATAGTTTTAATATTATACGGCGTTATGCTTATTAATACTTAAATTTATAGTAATTCTACGCATTTTAAATTCCCTTTATTCTTATTTTAAATATAAAGTATATATACGTGTTTTATATGTATAAAAACTTAAATGATATATTAAACTTATACCCGTTTTTAGTGTATTTATTGTCTGGGTTTTTCTCTGCTATTTAATTTTCTTAAATAATTAAGTTTTTATCTTTATGTTTATTCTGGTTATTTTTTTAATTCTATTAAATAAATATTAAATATCAAATAAAACATTTTATTTGATGTAATTTTATGTATTATGATTAATGTCATCCAGACGCTGGTTATTTTAAATCTGGTTTTTTATCATGAAGTAATATCTAGTATTAGTTTTCAAAGTATTAATGAAGAAACATTTGCTAACATTTATTAATAATTAAACACCCTACTTCAGTTTGTTTAATTAAAGTCTAATGTAAATACTGCTCTTTAATTAGAGGAACATATCATGAAAAAACTATTATTAGCTGCGATGATTACAACAAGTTGCTTTTCATTAAATTCATTTGCCGCAACAGATACTGTTGGTGGTGGTCAGGTGAATTTCTTTGGTAAAGTCACTGATATTTCTTGTACTATTTCAGTTGATGGTCAAGGAAGTAACGCTAGCGTATATTTAGCGCCAGTTTCAATTAAAGAAGTGAAAGCAGCCGCAGCTTTGACATATTTAAAACCAAAATCATTTGTTATTGATGTAACAAACTGTACTCAAACAGCAACATCAACACGTGCAGACGTTGATGTTAAATTAGATATGAAACGAATTGGTGTATATTGGAATGGCGGTAATATATTACAGAATCCGCCTACAGGAGCTGAAGGGTATTTAGCAAATACAGAGTCAACAGGAGCTAAAAATATCCAGCTTGTGTTAGCAACAAAAGGTGATTCTTCTTTATCCAGCACTAAAATTATCCCTGGTGATCCAAATCAAGCAAAAGTTGTTACAGACTTAACATCGATTAAAGATGGTGCTCGATTTACTTATTTTATTGGTTATTCGGCACCAAACCCTGCGATTGTGACAACGGGTTTAGTTAATAGCTATGCAACTTATGAAATAACGTATAAGTAATTTTTGCATTTTTGTTATAACAAGCGGTAGTTTTACTACCGCCTTTAAAAGAGGTGAAAATGAAAGTACTGAGTTTATTAAATGTTTTTTTGTTATTTGTTTGTCACTTTTCTTTTGCCAATAATATTATTGTTAATGGTACTCGGTTTATTTACGCTGAAAATGACAAAGAAATTACGGTCCAGCTAAATAATACAGCAAATAGACCTGCGGTTGCTCAAGTTTGGCTTGATGAAGGTGACCCAAAGGCCCTTCCTGAAACAATTAAAACTCCTTTTCAAATAACACCGCCAATATCAAAAATCTCTGCAAGTGGCGGGCAAACAATTCGAATAAAATTGGTTGATAGAACATTATTGTCGACAGATAAGGAGACTTTATATTGGCTGAATTTATTGGATATTCCACCAATTACAAAATCAGAAAAAAACGCTGAGCAAAATATGCTGCAACTAGCAATCCGCTCTCGCTTTAAATTTATGTATCGTCCGAAAAATTTGGGTAGTAGAGAGTTAGCTCCTGAACAGTTACAGATTTTTGCAGGTAAACAAAATATCCAAGTTAAAAACCCCACTCCCTTTTTTATTACAATCACTGCTATCAATGACGAAAAGACAACACTTAATACCGAAGCATTTATGTTAGCACCGGGAGAATCTCAAACTATCAAGATTAATGGAGTCGTAAATCCAGGAGATAATATAATAATCAATAATATCAATGATTATGGTGCAGAGGTTCCAGCAAAAATAAAAGTGAAATGATCGGATGCAAGGATGAATATGCGATTTAAAAAAAATAAAACTATCTTTTTCACATTGTCGATTATACCTATATTGGTTGTAACCAGTGAGGCTCATGCTGAAGAGCAAAGTTCAGATGAAATATATGAGTTCAATAGTGGTTTTATTGTAGGCAGCCAGGAAAGTATCGATCTTACCCATTTTAATGAAAATGAATTAAGGGAAGGGGTTTACTCGATTGATTTTTATGTTAATGGCTATTGGAAAGGTCGACATGAAATTCAATTAAGCAAAAGAGGTAAGCAAAATATAGCAGCATGTTATTCAAATACTTTGCTAATGAGCTTGTCAATTAACACTGCCGCATTGAACCCAACACTTAGTCGTAGCGAACAGTCGTGTGGTTTTCTGAAGGAATGGAACAACGATAGAAATATTAAGGAAACGTTCGACCCGACCAGCCTCAGGTTAGATTTAACGCTACCTCAACTCTATATTATACAGTCGCAAGCTGGCTATGTGCCGCCTGAATTCTGGGATAAAGGAATTCCTGCATTAAATACAGCATATCAAGCTAACTTTTATAGTAATAACCTTTCAGACTCATCCATTGAACGCTATTCCACGATGTATCTTGGCATTAATTCGGGTTTTTCATATAACGGTTGGCAATTAAAACACATCGGTAATGCCGCGTGGCAGGAAGGTGACAGTTTTCGATGGGATAGCAATCAAACTTATCTCCAGGCGCCATTAGTTTCTATGAAATCAACCATGACGGTAGGGCAATTTTATACCGAAGGTAACTTATTTGATAGTGTGAGTTTACGGGGGGTGAAAATAGCAACGGATGACAGTATGTACCTTGATGGTGTTACAAATTATACACCGGAAATACGTGGAATAGCCCAAAGTAATGCACTAGTCACCGTTCGACAAAATAACACCGTTATCTATCAAACTACTGTTCCTCCGGGGCCATTTAATTTACAAGATGTGACACCGTCAGGCTATGGTAATGACCTTGAAGTAACTATCAAAGAAGCGGATGGAAGTGAAAGCTCTTTCTTTGTTCCGTATTCCTCATTACCCCAACTCTTAAGACCTAAGTTTACCCGCTACCAAGTTGCAACAGGTAAGTTAGATCAAAATAGTTATCGCCATCGCCCCTATATTATTCAAGGGACATTACAGCATGGCTACAATAATTATTTCACATTCTATACGGGTGTTAATGCGTATGATGATTATCAAGCATACATGCTGGGTACTGCTATTAATACACAAGTCGGGGCTTTGGCTTACGACATTACGAGTGCAAGAGTGAAAACACAAAACCATCGAGAAAATGGTTTTAAGCATCAATTAACACTGAATAAATTATTTTCAGATACAAAAACCAATTTTATTGTTAGCGGTAATATTCGCTCAAATGAGTCTTACTATGATCTGAATGAATCACTTTACCTTATTGATAATGAAAAGCGCCAAACAACTAGCCAACTACGGCATGAAAAGAAAAGTCTCAATTACACAATTAACCAAGAACTTCCCGAAAGCTATGGCGGTTTTTATTTTACCGGGCGGATAGTTGATTATTGGGATGATAGGGACACTGAAAAACAATACCAATTTAACTATTATAATCATTTTGATAAGTTATCTTACTCCGTTTCTTTTATACGGCTTTATTCCGACAATTATAAAAACAGTAAAGACGACAGGATAAGTATTAACCTTAGTTATCCATTATATTTTGGTGATAACCAACATATCTCATTGACATCAAATACTATCTTCAATAACTCATCATTCGATGCAACCCAACTAGGTATTAATGGCTCTCTCGATGAAGATAACAATTGGGTTTATGGTATAAACTCTTCTTTCTCAAATAATAGTAATAATAACATTGCATTAAATACTGCTTATCGAACCCCTTACTCTTCTTTAAATGCAAGTTATAGCCATGGAAAACGTTATCGTCAGTATGCCCTAGGGGCTAATGGTTCAATGGTGCTTCATGCTGATGGCGTAACTTTTTCGCCAAATACATCCCAAACGATGGCTTTGATAGAAGCGAAAGATGCTCAGGGAGCTTCAATTGTAGGATCTCCGGGGACTCATATCGATAGTCAAGGCTATGCACTCGCATCTTATATGCGCCCATATCGCGTCAATACTATTGAACTCGATCCTAAAGGAAGCTCAGAAGATATTGTTTTTCAAAATACACTTAAAAACGTAGTTCCTTATGAAGGGAGTATCGTTAAAGTCAGCTTTGGTACGAAAGTTGAAAAGAGCAAAGTATTTGAAGTTAAACGCATTAACAATCAACCACTTCCATTTGGTGCTGAAATCAAAGGGGACTCGGGTGCATCGATAGGCAGTGTTGGGCAAGGTAGTAATATATTTGTTAATGATGAATATGAAGGTAAGGCAACGGTTGTTTGGCATGAGGGGGAGTGTTCATTCTTGCTTAACAAACAAATTGAATTGAATAGGAACATAATATGCGAATAGTTTATTTATATTATTTTTCCGCTATTTTTTGCATTAGCTCTCCTGTGATGGCTGACTGTGTTCGTACCTCAGTGCCTCCCGTAGATATTAACATGGAGTTAGGTCGAGTGGTCGTGAGCCCTGAATTACCCGTTGGTACTATAATTCGGGAGCGAACATGGAATATGGATATGGCAACAGCTGTATGGGCCGAATGTAGCGGCGGTACGGTATTAGATGCGAAAGTTGTCGCAAGTAAGCCTATGTCTGGGGATAATATTATCGAAACGAATGTTCCTGGAATTGGCTTACGGTTTATTCGTGATGCTGATGGCGGGAAGATAAAAATCACTTATCCCGGCCATTATACCGTGCCTGGGGAAGGTACAAAAAATGTTGTACTAGCGGGATCTACGTTTACTATTCAAGTGATTAAAATTGCAGATGTCACTGGCTCGGGGTCAATCCATCAAGGAGAGTACACCCGCTATGGTTATTTACCTGACTCGATATCTCCTGCATTGATTACACGTTTGAATGCCGATGCTATCACGATTGTTTCTCCTTCCTGCAAAATAACCTCTGGCGTAAACCAAAATGTAATAATGAAATCAGTGAAAAAAAGTGAGTTTACAGGTTTAGGATCAACCGCAGGTTTAACACCATTTGCGATTACTATGTTATGTAGTGGCGGTGTTAATGCGTCCAATACATCTAATATTTATATGTCATTTAATGGGGAACTTGCACCAGATACAAATAAAACTCAAGGTGTACTTGAAAATAGTTCAACAGAGCTTCAAGCTGCGGATGGGGTCGGGGTACAGGTTCTGACTAAAGAAGATAAACCATTGGAATGGGATAAAAAATATTTGGTAGGAAGCGTGGGAATACTTCAAGAAAAAGCAATAAATCTTAATTACATAGCTAAATATTATCAATATAAAAAAGAAATAACACCAGGGAAAATACAAGCTAAGATGATTTTTAATATTTCTTACGATTAGTAAATATATCTATAGTAAATATATCTATATTAATTAAATGAGAGTGGTTCTCTAGCTTTTTATTAGAGAGCCATTTTTTTAATTATTTTTAGGCATGTTTTTTTGTCTAGTGATTTGAATGTAAATGTGTTTTTTACTTCTGAAAAATAAATTAAATCGACAGAGTGTAATTATTTATTAAAAAGTGTGTTGACATGAAAATTTAACTTAGTATCATTCCACTCGCCTTAACTAAGGTCAAATATAATCTATTTTAAAGCGTATTATTACTTAGTTTTTAAATACGTTTTTGGTTGTTGGTTAATTTAATTTCACAGCAATGTTTTTTTTCAAACCATTGAATTTTATTTTTTTAATTTTATATGTGATTGTATACGGCCTTTATAAACTAATTTTTAAAATTAATTCAATGAATAGAGTGAGTTACAATGAAAGTTATCGTTATATTATTCTCTTTTTTGTTTTCTTTTTTTACATGCAGCATGGAAAGTAGTGGAGGGAAGGTTTATTTCGGTGGGTATGTCTTTGAAGAACCTTGTAATTATAAAAAAACAGTTAGCCATATAGTATTAACTTGTAATGAGAGGGATAATAATAAAAAACATTATTATCAAATTTCTTCATTAAATGAAAATGAAACTAAGATTGATTCAGTTAAAATCTCTGATATTAATTTATCTAAGATATCAATGAATTCTGCAATTACGACTATTTCATATAGGTAATAATACCAGTAAATAAAGAATATACGTTGTCCTTTTCCATTTTTGGCCTTCGATCACCCCCTTAATCTATAAATTAGAAAGGGGGGATGTTTTTTAAATTAATATTATAAATAGAAAATAATATATGGTATTTTTGATATTAATAATTTTATGTTGTTAACTGACTGTTATATCTAATTAAGCTTATAGCTAATTAGGCTTTTTTCATGCTTTTACTCGGCGTTTCACCATAACGTTGTTTATATTCAGCACTAAAACGCCCCATATGTGTAAAGCCCCAACGTAGTGCAACGCCAGTGACACTGGTAGCTTCTCCTGAAAGTAACTCAGCACGGACTCGCTCCATCCGTAAATCACGTAAATATTGCATTGGGCTAATATCTAAAAACTCTTTAAATCCTGCATATAAACTACGCAAGCTGACACCAGCAATAAGAGCTAACTGCTCTACAGTGATAGGTTCATGTGCGTGAGCTTCTAAATACTCTTGAACTCGTCGAACATGGCGAGGCCGGATAGTGGCTCTCCTCAAACTGGGGTTTTCAGTATAATTATGACCTTGAGTAGAAAGAAGTGTCACCGAGACCAGCTGCTCTACTTGTGTGGCGATCAATTTATGCTGTAAAAGATCTGGGGTTCGAGTAGCACATTCAATGAGGTAATTCATCAATGTTCGCCACGCAATACAAGATTGCCATGCAAATCCAAGTTCAAAAACCAATGGTTTATCTAAAGTATGACCAAGCTGGCCAACTAAAGATCTCTCTAATAATGATCGAGAGATGCGTAACATCAACTGATCATTATCGCTATTCCAACGCATCGTAGTTGGCTCTTCAGGGCTGAGTAATGAAGCCATTTGTGGGGTGGATTCTATGCATTTTCCACCACTTTCTATGATTGCGCTACCTGAAAGCGGCATTTGAACTAGAAAGAAATCTTGTAATTGCCCCGGAGCAATAGAGACATCAGCACCGTATCGTAAACGGCTTAGAGAAATATCCCCCATAGGAATATAGTGCATCCGAGCATCGAGACGTTGGTGTGGATTGAGTAAGTTAAACTGATGTGGTTTCATCACTCGGCCAACCATTGATTTTATCTCTTCAGGATCGGCCGATGTAAATAGTAAACGCTCTGAAGAACAGAGCTGATTTTCAATCTGAGGTGCAGCTGAATGGGACCACGAGTTGCTCAACATCGGAGATACCTCCAAAATTATTTGCCAGCCCTATTTCATAGAAGATCATGTATTGGCCTGACTTTATTGCTTATTATATGTTTTCTCAATGAATTCAAATAATTATTATATGTAGAAAAGAATTTAGTGACTGATTATGTTAGAGGTAAGGGGATGCCTAAATAATCTAAGAACCCTCTTTGTTTTTTAACATTTTGTTAATTATTGTGTAACCTAATGTGAGGTGAACATAACATAAACAACTTTTGTTACCTAGCTAAAAGTGTGCAGAAACTATCCAAATAATGCAAAAAAATAGAAACTGTATGGTTATTGTGACATTGATAACAATATAAAAAATAAAGTTATTTTATTTTTTGAATAGTAAAATATTCATGATTTATCATATTGTTGCTTCTATTTGCCTAGTCACTCGCCTATATTTTGAATCAATAATTTATTTAATTTGCTTATGTAGGTTTTAATAACTGAAACCTTTATTTTTGTAGGGTATAGCCCTTACTATTTTATAATTTTGAATGCTTTTCACTTATTTTCTATGGGTAACTTTTCTTCTCTATTTTTGTGAAAGAGATTACCTTCTAGCTGTTTCAATTCGTTTTGTCCCCAATCTGCAAGCCTTATCCACTCTCTGCATAAATCTAATTTCCATGATTAATCATGGATTGACCTTGCGTTAACAAAAGATATACAAATAAGAAACACAAAAAAGATAAAAACGTTCTGATGTTGATTGGTGAGGTTAAAATGGCTGAGCGATCGTTTGTACAAGAAGTTCAAAAATTACGGCAAGGGCAAGGTGAAACCTTCAGCGGTGAAGGGATCCTTGCTGTCACAAAAGCGCTGTTAGAGTCTGGTGTATCTTACGTTGCGGGATATCAAGGTGCTCCTATCTCCCATTTGATGGATGTCCTTGCTGATGCACAAGATATTTTATCCGAATATGGTATTCGTTTTGAAAATAGCGCAAGTGAAGCAACTGCAGCGGCAACTTTGGCTGCCTCAGTTAATTATCCACTACGTGGCGCTGTGACGTTTAAAGCAACCGTGGGAACGAATGTCGCATCTGATGCCTTAGCTAACTTAGCTTCTGGTGGCGTGTTAGGTGGGGCTTTAATTATTGTTGGTGAAGACTATGGTGAAGGCTCTTCTATTATGCAGGAGCGCAGCCATGCTTTCGCAATGAAATCGCAGATGTGGTTACTCGACCCTCGGCCCAACTTGCCGTCCATTGTTCAAGCGGTGAAAGACGGCTTTGAACTCTCTGAAGCCAGTAATACACCTGTTATGTTACAAATGCGTATTCGTTCTTGTCATGTTCACGGACAATTTGTTTGCGCAGATAATCAACCCCCTAAATTTACAGTGAAAGATGCACTCGAGAACCCAACTCGAGACGTCAGTCGCATAGTATTACCCCCCGCTAGTTTCTTACATGAAAAAGAAAAAATTGAAGCTCGCTGGCCCGCTGCAATTAAATTTATTCAACAACATAAGTTAAATGAATTTTTTGCAGAAGACTCGGATGATGTTGGAATTGCGCTACAAGGCGGTTGTTACAACACGTTGATCCGCGCATTAAATCAGCTAGGGCTAGCGGATGTTTTTGGTAATAGCCAAATTCCTTTATATGTGATGAATGTGGCTTATCCATTGATTGATGATGAATTTGAACGTTTTTGTCGCCACAAAAAAGCCATTTTAGTCTTGGAAGAAGGCCAGCCAAATTTTGTTGAGCAAAATGTGGCGAATATTTTACGTCAACGCAAGATTGATATTGCCCTACATGGCAAAGATATGCTGCCAATGGCGGGGGAATATAATACTGCAACAGTGCTTGCGGGTTTACGTTCGTTTTTTGAATGCTATGGAAAGATAGCTCCACAAGTCAAGGCGGCTGCAAAACAGATCCGTATTCCAACGATTAATATTGCCACTCAAAAATCTGAAGGATCCTTTCCTGAATATGTGAATGCAGCTGAGCCAACGCTAGACGAGTCTGTCCATGCGCGCCCACCAGGGTTTTGCACAGGCTGCCCCGAAAGGCCTATTTTCACTGCGATGAAGTTGGTGGAGCGTGAATTAGGTGAACACCATGTCAGTGCAGATATCGGCTGTCATTTATTCTCTATTCTACCGCCCTTTAATTTGGGGAATACCACTATGGGTTATGGGTTAGGAGGCGCAGGGGCTGCGGCTTTGAATGCAAAAGCTGGGAAACGCGCGATTTCAGTGATGGGAGATGGTGGTTTTTGGCATAACGGTTTAACCAGTGGTATTGCCAATAGTGTTTTTAACCGCAGTGATAACTTAACTATTGTGGTTGATAACAGCTATACCTCTGCGACAGGAGGGCAAGATATTCTCTCTTCGACGGCGTTGAATCCAACCCGTAGTACTGGTCATGAAATTGAAAAAGCAGTGAAAGGCGTGGGTGTTAATTGGGTGAAAACCATTAAACACACCTATGACTTAAAAACCATGACAAATACGTTACGTGAAGCTTTAACAACCGATGAGCAAGGGCCCAAGGTTCTGATTGCGCAAAGCGAATGTATGTTGAACAAACAACGCCGCGAAAAGAAAAAAGTGCGTAGTGATGTTGCCGCAGGCAAACGAGTGGTACGTGAGCGTTTTGGTGTCGACCCTGACACCTGTACGGGCGATCACTCTTGTATTCGTTTATCTGGTTGCCCGTCTTTATCAATTAAACCCAGCCAAGACCCTTTAAGAACAGACCCGGTTGCAACAGTGATGGATAGCTGTGTTGGTTGTGGGCTATGTGGCGAAGTCTCTCACGCTGCTGTTTTGTGCCCTTCTTTTTTTAAGGCTCAAATTATTACTAACCCTAATGGTTGGGACAAATTGCGCCATCGTGTACGCGGTTGGTTTATTGGCTATTTACAGCGTCGTGACGCACGTCGTCGTGAACAATTTAGTTTCTAAGGGGGATGCATGAATTCGTTATCAACTGCATTACCATCAACAAAAGTCACATTACAGCCGATTAAAATTGCCATTTTAGCCATGGGCGGCGAAGGTGGTGGAGTACTTGCCGACTGGGTTGTCAACCTAGGTGAAGAAAACGGTTATTTTGCTCAAACGACTTCAGTGCCTGGCGTGGCACAGCGCACGGGGGCCACAATTTATTATGTGGAATTATTCCCAGGTGCTGACAACCCACAAACGCCTTCTCCTGTATTAGCGCTTATGCCGATGCCCGGTGATGTTGATGTCGTTTTGGCCTCTGAGTTAATGGAAGCAGGCAGAGCAGTACAGCGCGGTTTTGTTACTCCAGAGCGCACAACATTGATTAGTTCAACACACCGCGTTTACTCCATCGCGGAAAAATCCGCTATGGGCGATGGGCGAGTCGATAGCCAAGCATTAATTCGCCACACTGCGGCATCTGCGCGTCAGTTTATTCACTTTGATATGGCTCAAGCAGCACAAGAAAGTGGCAGTGTGATTAGTGCTGTTTTATTTGGTGCGCTGTTTGGTTCCGGTGTTTTACCATTTAGCCGCGCACAATTTGAAGAAACGATTGTACGTGGGGGTGTTGGCGTAAAACCAAGTTTGCGAGCTTTTACATTAGGAGCAGAAAAAGCAGCTAAACCCGAAGATGCATATCAGCCTGAATCCACAAAGAACATCATATATTCACCAAAAAATAAACAGGTATCGCAATTATTAGCTCGTATCCAACATGAATTCTCTCCTCATGTGCAGTATCTCGTGATTGAAGGGACTCGACGACTTATCGATTACCAAGACCTTGCTTATGCCACTTTGTATTTGGAACGCCTCAATAACCTCTTTGCCCAAAAAGGTGGGCAAGATGAGCGTTTGCAACGTGCGCTTGCGCGCCACTTAGCCCTTTGGATGTCCTATGAAGACACTATCCGAGTGGCTGATCTTAAAATTCGTGATAGCCGTTTTGCTCGCGTTCGTAATGAAGTACAGGCAAAAGATAACCAATTGTTGGATATCAATGAATTCATGCATCCAAGAATTGAAGAGATTTGCGAAACGCTTCCCAAAAATTTAGGTCGTTGGTTAATGCGTCCACATTGGTTACACAAAGCGCTTCGCAAAATGACCGAAAAAGGGCGCACGATCACTACCAGTTCTTTATTTGGTTTTTTACAGTTGTATGTATTAGCCACATGGCGAAAAGGTCGGCGTTCGACATTACGTTATCAACTAGAAACGCAGCGTATCGAAAAGTGGCTAGCGGCTGTAATTGAAGCAGCGAAAGCTAACCCTGCACTTGCAACCGAAATTACCCAATGCCAACGCGTGGTTAAGGGGTATAGCGACACTCATGCGAGAGGGTTGCGTAATTTTAAAATCTTAATGGACATCGTTGCGCAGCAAGGGAACAAACTCACCCCCATTAATTTACGTGAACTACGTGAAGCCGCATTGGCCGATGAACATGGGAAAGAATTGGAAAAATGCCGTCAACGTTTAGCGATGAATTAAGGATAACATCATGAGTTTACTGACATTTACTAAGCCACATAAAATTCATTTTTCGGAGTGTGACCCCGCAGGGATTGTGTTTTACCCCCAGTATTTCGTGATGTTTAACAATTTACTTGAACGTTGGGTTGATGAATTAGTCCCTCAAGGCTTTGCGGGTTACATCATGGAACAACGCTTTGGTTTGCCGACGGTACACCTAGAAGCGGAGTTCAAGGCCATTAGCAAAATGGGGGATAACGTGATGCTAGAGCTGCATGTACAGCGTATTGGTCGCAAGTCTCTGACGTTACATCAACGCTGTGTCGGTGTTGATGGAGTACTGCGCATGCAAGTGACGCAAACTTATGTCACGACGTCATTAGAAACGCATCAAGCCATCCCCATTCCAGACGCCTTGTATCAGGCATTAACCGCTCAGCAACCAGTGTAAGTAAAGGAGAAATTCCATGAATATTGTGTGTATTGGCGGTGGTCCCGCAGGGCTTTATTTCGGGTTGCTGATGAAACTACAGAACCCAAAGAACCGTGTAGTGGTGGTGGAACGTAATCGTCCTTATGACACTTTTGGCTGGGGAGTAGTATTTTCTGATGCCACGCTCAGTAATTTGCGCCAAGCGGACCCAGTTTCTGCCAAAACGATTTCTGCAGAATTTAGTCACTGGGATGATATCGATGTGCACTTTAAAGGTGTATGTAACCGCAGCGGTGGTCATGGGTTTATCGGCATTGGGCGTAAAAAATTACTCAATATATTACAAGACCGTTGTGTGGAATTGGGGGTGGAGCTGGTATTCGAAACCCAAGTAACGGATGACCAAGCGATTGCTCGTGAGTACCAAGCTGATTTGCTTATCGCTTCTGATGGCATTAATAGTGCGGTACGTACGCGTTATGAAACCGTATTTAAACCCGATATTGACCAACGTCGTTGCCGTTTTGTTTGGCTAGGTACAAAGAAGATTTTTGACGCCTTTACCTTCTTATTCGCTAAAAATGAGCACGGATGGTTTCAAGTTCATGCCTATCAATTTCAAGAAGGGTTATCGACCTTTATTGTGGAGACGACGGAAGAAACCTGGCTTAAAGCTGGTATTGACCAAATGTCCCAAGAGGATGGCATCGCTTATTGTGAAAAACTATTTGCGCCGTGGCTTGATGGTGAAAAACTGATTGCTAACGCAGCGCATTTACGTGGTGCCGCAATTTGGATCCGCTTCCCTCGGGTCATTTGTGGAAATTGGGTGCATTGGACGCAGCCCACACAAGGTAAAGACGTTCCCGTAGTATTGATGGGCGATGCCGCTCATACCGCCCATTTCTCTATTGGCTCTGGAACTAAATTAGCACTAGAAGATGCTATCGAGCTGTGTGAAAGCTTGAAAACTTCAGGGGGTGATTTACGTAAAGGGCTTGAGCATTACCAGAAGGTTCGCAGTGTCGAAGTACTAAAAATTCAGAATGCGGCACGCAATTCGACAGAATGGTTTGAAAATGTCTGTCGTTATGAAAACTTAGCACCAGAGCAATTTGCTTACTCCCTCTTAACACGCTCACAGCGTATATCCCATGAGAATTTGCGTGTGCGTGATGCTGTATGGTTGGAAAACTATGAGCAGTGGTTTGCAGAACAAACCGGTGTCACTTCAACGGCAAAAACACCGCCTATGCTAACGCCTTATCACGTACGGGGTGTCACGCTTAATAACCGAGTGGTTGCATCACCGACACTATTGTATTGCGCTAGTCAGGGCGTACCCGACGATTTTCATTTGGTACATTTGGGTAGCCGTGCATTAGGCGGTGTGGGTCTAGTGATGACTGAAATGACGGCTATAGCCCCCGATGCCCGTGTGACAAAAGGCTGTGCCGGTATTTGGAATGACGAACAAGTTATTGCTTGGCAGCGAGTGACTGATTTCGTTCATCAAAAAACGGATGCCAAAATTGGCATTCAATTAGGCCATGCGGGACGTCGTGGTTCAACTCAGCGAGGGTGGGAGAAAGAAAACCACCCACTGGATGCAGATAACTGGCCGTTAGTTTCTGCTTCAGCATTGCCTTATTTACCGAATATCTCACAAACACCGGTAGAGCTATCCGAGGCGCAAATGACTACGGTGATTGATCAATTTGTTGCTGCAGCAAAACGAGCGGAAATGGCGGGTTTTGACTGGCTTGAACTGCAAGCAGGGCATGGTTATTTACTCTCAAGCTTTATTTCGCCGTTAACTAATCAGCGTACAGATAACTACGGTGGAACGTTGGAAAACCGCTTACGTTTTCCGTTAGCCGTCATTAGTGCTGTGCGTCAAGTGTGGTCAAAACCTTTGACTGTTCGTATTTCATCGACGGATTGGGTGGATGGTGGGACGACAGTTGATGACGCAGTAGAAATTGGTCGTGCAATAAAGCAAGCGGGGGCCGATATGATTGATTGCTCTTCAGGTGAAGTGTCACCGCAACAGCAACCAGTTTATGGTCGGATGTACCAAACACCAATGGCAGACCGTATTCGTAATGAAGCTGGAATACCGGTTATTGCTGTAGGGGCTATTACTGATGCAGACCAAGTCAACAGCATTATTGCCGCTGGACGGGCGGATTTATGTGCTTTATCTCGACCATTACTTTCTGACTCTGCATGGGTCCTACATGAATGTGCGCGTTATGGGTGGGAAACTCGTTGGCCGGCATCGTATGAATATGGGCGTCAGCAACTCGTTCAATCCTTGAAATCGCGTTAAAGGCTTTGGCAAACAAAGAGGAAAACAGCATGAGTACACACTCCCATGACCAATATCGAGAAAATGTGGCAGGGCGCGCTGATGTGGCAGACACCCCTGAGCTAGTGGCGTATTACCAAGAACTAGATGCGTTGAAGACAGGTGCATTATGGACGGTTGCAAACAAGATTGAACCGTGGCAGCCCAAATCAAGCTCAGTTCCTGTGTTGTGGCGCTACCGTGATTTACGCGAACATGTGTTGCGCTCAGTTGAACTGGTGACACCAGAAAAAGCGGGGCGTCGCGTGATTTATTTAAATAACCCAGGCCGCCAAGATGTCGCTGCTGCAGTCGGTTGGTTATATTCAGGTCTACAAGTCATGCACCCAGGAGAAGCCGCTTCGGCTCATGCCCATTCGTCCTCTGCATTGCGGTTTATTATGGAAGGGCGTGGGGCATACACTATTGTCGAAGGGCAAAAAATGATGCTAGAAGCCAATGACTTTGTACTGACACCGAATGGGACATGGCATGAACACGGTGTTGCGGAGGATGGCTTACCCTGTATCTGGCAAGATGGGTTAGATATCCCCTTAGTCAATGCCATGGAAGCTGGGTTTTATAAAGTGCATCCTGACTTGCATCAAGTGCAAACACGACCTATCGACTACCCAGTTGGTATGTGGGGTGGAACCGCATTACGCCCTCACGATATTGGCTGGGATAAACCTTATTCACCGTTATTTAAATACCAATGGGGGCCAACCTACGAGGCATTATGCCGTGCGGCGAAAGCAGCGGATGGCTCAGTATTTGATGACATTTTAATGCACTACACCAACCCACTAACTGGCGGACCTGTGATGCCAACTATTGGGGCAAGCATGCAATTACTGCGTCCGGGATTTGTAGGTAAGGCTCATCGCCATACGGGGAGTTTTATTTATCAAGTGGCGAAAGGGCAAGGGTACTCCGTGATTAATGGACAACGTTTTGATTGGCAAGAGCGTGATATTTTCTGCGTGCCATCGTGGATGTTCCATGAACATGTGAATACCTCACAAACCGAAGATGCATGTCTGTTTTGCTTTAATGACTTACCCGTAATGCACTCTTTGGGGCTCTACTATGAAGAAGCTCTAGTCGAAAATGAGGGGCACCAGAAAGTCGTTACCTAGGTGAATGTCATGTTTCTTATTGATTAATTTAATTATTTTACTATTCCAATTTACGTGAAGAAGTGAGTGAGGCAACCACCTCATTCAAGGAGAAAGAGAATGCGCTTAATAACTTATCGTTCTGATGTGACCGCGGCAGCTCGTTTAGGAGCAATTGTTAACCATCAAGTAGTTGATTTAGCTCTTCTTGCTCAAGAGCAAGGGTTGTACTTGCCTGACAACATGTTGGATTTTATTGATTTAGGTCCACAAGGTGTGCGTGTTGGTACAGAACTTCTAAATACATATCAAGGGCAATTCCCCGCAGGGACTGCGTGGCCGGTACAAAATGTGAAAATCTTGGCACCGATCCCCCGTCCACGTAAAAATATTTTTGGTATTGGCTTGAACTATGTTGAACACGTGGCGGAGTCCAGCCGCACACTAGACACTTCAAAAGAGCTTCCAAAACAACCCGTTATTTTTTCTAAACCACCAACCACAGTGATTGGACCGGGAGATGCTATTGAACATAATGCCAAAATTACCCAACAATTAGACTGGGAAGTCGAGTTGGCAGTGATTATCGGCACGCGTGCGAAAAGTGTCGCGGCAAAAGATGCGCTTAATTATGTGTTTGGCTACAGCTTGATGATTGATATGAGTGCGCGTGATTGCCGCCGTGCAGGACAGTGGATTTACTCAAAAGGGCAAGATACCTATGCGCCATTTGGGCCTTGCATTGTGACTGCTGATGAGATCCCAGATCCTCACACCTTAGATCTAAGCTTGAAGGTGAATGGTGTAACCAAACAATCCTCAAATACACGCCATATGCTATTTAATGTGAATACATTGATTGAAGATATTAGCCAAGGGATCACATTAGAACCCGGTGACATTATTGCCACAGGTACCCCTGAAGGGGTCGGCGCGGGGAGAACGCCACAAGAATGGGTATGGCCAGGCGATGTGATTGAAGCATATGTTGAGAATATTGGTGAATTGCGCCATCCAGTTGTCGCCGTTTAAGGGGGAAGCATGCTTAATTTGCAGACATTTAAAGCCGCTGCGGTACAAGCTGCTCCGGTGTTTCTTGATACCAATGCGACGGTAGATAAAGTTTGCCATTTAATTGAAGAGGCGGCTGATAACGGAGCAAAATTGGTGGCATTTCCAGAGGTTTTTATTTCTGGTTACCCTTATTGGAGTTGGGTGATGAACCCGATAGATGGCAGCCCATGGTTTGAAAAACTGTGTAAATCTGCCATTGAAGTCCCGGGGCCTGAAATACAAAAAATTGCTCAAGCTGCCGCACGCCATCACATCAATGTTGTGATTGGTGTGAATGAGCGAAATCCTAATGGCATTGCTACGTTATATAATACATTAGTGACAATTTCTGATGAAGGAAGAATTCTGGGACGTCACCGTAAATTAGTCCCAACATGGGCAGAAAAATTGACGTGGGCAAATGGAGATGCCTCTTCACTAAAAGTTCACCAAACCAGTATTGGGCCACTTGGGGCGTTGGCGTGTGGGGAAAATACCAATACATTGGCCCGCTTTGCCTTATTGGCGCAAGGCGAGTTAGTCCATATTGCGAGCTATATCGCCTTACCCGTTGCACCAAAAGATTATGACATGGCCGAGGCGATCCGTTTACGTGCTTCAGCCCACTGTTTTGAAGGCAAAGTTTTTACGGTTGTTTCGTGTTCGACAGTGTCAGAAGAAATTATTGATGCAATGTCTGCAACTCATCCAGAAGCACGTGAGTTACTGGCTCGACCAAACAGTGCTTTCTCAGGGATCATTGGTCCTGATGGGCGGGTTGTAGGCCAACCTTTGATTGACAAAGAAGGGATTGTTTACGGCGAAATTGATTTGAACCGCTGTATTCAGCCACGACAAATGCATGATATTACAGGGCATTATAACCGTTTTGATATCTTTGATTTACAAGTAAACCGCCGACCATTAACGGCAGCACGTTTTCACGGTAATGGGCAAGAAAGTGAAGCCTTAAACACATTTCCAGAATCAAGTGAGTCATTTGGGGAGAACGAGATATGAGTTTAGCACGTACATATCGTATCGGGCAGATTGTCCCGTCATCAAATACCACGATGGAAACAGAAATTCCGGCTATATTACGCGCAAGAGAAGCGCTGTTTGCGGAGCGCTTTACCTTTCATTCAAGCCGTATGCGTATGCAAAAAGTTACCAAAGAGGAGTTGGCAAAAATGGACTCCGATAGTGACCGCTGCGCTATTGAATTGTCAGATGCTGCAGTTGATGTTCTGGGATATGCCTGTTTAGTTGCGATTATGAGCATGGGGAAAGGTTACCATCGCATTTCAGAAAAACGTTTATTTCAACGTACGGTAGATAACGGCCATCCAGCACCTGTAGTGACGAGTGCAGGGGCATTAGTTGATGGCCTACATGCGATAGGGGCTAAAAAAGTGTCTATTTTAACGCCGTATATGAAGCCGTTGACGCAGTTAGTGATTGATTATATTGAAAGCGAAGGCATCGAAGTGGTAGATAGTATTTCATTGGAAATTCCAGATAATTTAGACGTGGGGCGGCAAAACCCATTAGCACCAGTGGAAATTACGAAAAAACTCAACACCCAAGTAGATGCAATTGTGGCTTCTGCATGTGTACAAATGCCTTCGCTACCCTCAATACAATTAATTGAAGACCGAGTTGGTTTACCAGTACTGTCTTCTTCGGTGGCAACTACTTATATGATGCTAAAAAAGCTAGGCTTAGAAACTCGTGTCGATGGGTTTGGTTCATTGTTGAGTGGAAAGTTTTAGCTGAATTATCGCCGACTTCTGCTACTCTTGAGCGGTTGTAATCAAATGCAATAATTCAAGAGTTTATCAAGGGGAGCGAATGGCAAACTCAAAGGTTTTTGTTGATAATTACTTGCCTGCCCTGTTGGGGCAGGCTTGGATGTTAGTTTCATCGGAATTTCATGCCATTGTTGAAAAAAAAGGGTTGTCAGTCTTAGAGTGGCGAGTGCTATCCACACTAGCAGGCAATGGCTCGATGGGGATCACTGAGCTGTCACAAAAAACGGTCAGCAAACAACCGACAATTACTCGCGTACTACAACGGTTAGAGCAGCAGGGACACGTGGTTCGCCACAGTAACCATAATGGAAGTGATAAGCGCATAACACTTGTTAGTGTGACATCAAGTGGAATGTCACTGGTCGATGGTTTACTTGTTGCAGCTCAGCAACACGAAGAAGCCGTTTTAGCCCCTTTGGGGTTGCGTAAAAGTAAGCTCCTTAAGCAAGTACTACAAGAACTTGTTGAGCGGCACAGTATAGAAAACACCAATACAGCTGATAAAAGTACTTCGGATAAAAATAATGCAAAAATGGTAAAAAGGAAAAAATCAGGCAGTCAAAATTTATCCAAAGAAACAACAAAGTAGTCGATTAATGATGGTTTAGTCCTATTTTTGATGGCAATACACAGCTTATTATTGATATTGCGTTTAACTATCTATTTATCAAATAGATAAATAAGTTTTTTATGGGTATTTAAGTCAGTGATGATTCTTCGCAACCTGATGATAGATAGGCTATTTCTTAATTTTATTATTTTTGTATCGATTGATTAATTGCCACTTTACATTGATTCAATTTATCTATTTACTTCATAACTGATAATTAATGATTAGCTAAACATGGAGCAATCAATGTCAGTAGTGACACTTGTACTCGTTTTTTTATTAGCCGTTGTTGTGAGCGTTTTTGTTTCACGACTGCTCAAAGATATTATTCCATTACCCCTGATCCAGATAGCACTAGGGGCTGGCTTGTCTTTATACGGTTTTACAGTTGAATTTGAACCTCATCTATTTCTGTTTTTATTTATTCCCCCTTTATTGTTTCTTGATGGCTGGCGTATTCCTAAAGAAGCCTTATTTCAAGAAATTAAGCCGATCATGTCGTTAGCTATTGGTCTAGTGGTAGTAACGGTTATTGGTATGGGCTTTTTTATACATTGGTTAATTCCAGCTATTTCTTTGGCCGTCGCTTTTGCGTTGGCAGCTATTTTGTCGCCTACAGACCCAGTTTCCGTGTCTGCCATGACGGTCAATTCCCCATTGCCATCGCGAATGGCGCATATCCTAGAGGGGGAGTCATTGCTGAATGATGCAACGGGTTTGGTGTGTTTCAGTTTTGCGGTAGTTGCTGCATTAACTGGCACATTTTCTCTTGCTTCAGCGGCTGGGCAATTTGTATTCGTGGCGTTTGGCGGAATTTTAATTGGTTTGCTAGTGGCTTGGGCAATTGGTTGGTTAAACCAATTATTGGTTAAGCGTACAGGGGAAGAACCTGCTATTCAGATAATGATCAGCTTATTGATGCCATTTACGGCTTACTTGTTAGCTGAACATTTACATGTTTCTGGTATTTTAGCGGCAGTGGTTGCCGGTATTGCCATGCACTATGAAAAAATCGCAGGGCGTATGCAAGCCGCCACTCGTATGCAAAGTAAAGCGGTGTGGGATACGGTACAAACCGCGTTGAACGGGATGATTTTCATCTTGTTAGGCGAACAGTTACCGGGTATGTGGACAAATATGCCTGCTGTAGCAGAGGCCGCGGGTGCGAGCCATCCTTGGATGCTATTTGTTTATGTGGCAATTATTACCGTGGCATTGGCCGTTTTACGCTTTAGCTGGGTGTGGATCTCGATGACTTTAACCGTCTTCCATAAGCACCGTCGCGGTAAAGAAGCGGATGTTATGCATATTCGCATGATGGCGGTGATGGCGACAGCGGGTGTGCGTGGAGCGATTACATTAGCGGGTATTCTCACGTTACCTTTATTGATGCCTGATGGTTCATTATTTCCGAATCGTGACGTGGCTATTTTCTTAGCGATGGGGGTGATTTTATGTTCACTACTGATTGCCAGTATTGCACTGCCTATTTTAACGAAAGGGTTGGTACAAGACTTACCTTATGATAATGACGAAATTCGAGCGCGCTTGGCCTTAAATGAAGCTGCAATGGCACATTTACGTGACCTGATGAATCACCCATCGGATGATATGGATGAAATTGCCATGCGTACTGAGGTTGGGGCTCAATTATTAGAAATTTATGGTAGACGACTCGATAATTCAGATGAAACTGAATCAGATGTCTATGATTTACACAAAATGATTGATATGGAACGTGAGATGTCCAAATCAGCGTTAAAAGCGAAACGGGACGCGTTATATCAAATGCGTAAAAGCAAAAATATCAATGAAAGGGTATATCACCGTTTACGTGATGAACTTGATTTAAAAGAAGAAACGCTTAATCACCATAAAAATGGTAAACATTAGTTAGAGAAAAATAACCTGAATTTATTCAGGTCATTTTTTTATGAATGTCATTCAAGTAGGTTTGACGGTTTGTATAGATTGCTGATAAGTTAGTAATAATTCTATTTAGGAAATTTATATGTTACAAGGCACTGTTAGCTTAAGCATTATTATTACCATCACATAGTGGTGGGGATAAGCTACATCCTAAACCCGCCAGATAAGGCGGGTTTTTTTGTCCTTATCTGGTTAATTCTTCAGTAAGGAGCGATTTATGAATTTAACAGAAGCCTCACCATCATTAAAAAAACCGCCTCGTTTGCATTTTCTTTGTGGCAAAATTGCTTCAGGGAAATCGACATTAGCAAAACAACTGGCTAACGCCCCCGTACTATTTTGCTCTGTGAAGATGAATGGCTTGCCGCCCTTTATCCTAATGAAATCACTGAACTGGCTCACTATGTTGAAAAAAGTACCCTAGTGAAGCAAGTATTAGAAGGCCATATTGAGCAATTGATACAGGCTGGGAATAATATTGTGATGGATTTTCCTGCGAATACACCGATGCAGCGGCAATGGTTAACGTCATTGGCACAGGCATCTGATGTCCCTTATGTATTTCATGTATTACAGGTAAGTAATGACGAGTGTAAAGCAAGACTTGCAGCGCGGAATTTAGCAGGGGAAAACCCATTTCAAACATCTGAAACGCAGTTTGATTTAATTACGGTACATTTCTCTTATCCAAAAAGTAGCGAGCAGTTAATCTGCAAATTTTACCCATAGAAATAACAGGTCTGAGTAATAAACCTCTGGAGGATACTTATTACTCAGATTTATAGTCATTTAGGGCGATACATTTTTAAATTTTGCTGTTGTTCTATCCAATAATAATCGGCGGGTCCTCCTGCACGCAATAGTGGCTTCTGGCCAGCACAGTCATATAATCCATCATTCAATGCGGACTCATCAATATGCACCATGACAACCTCTCCCATCACCATCCAAGTATCCAATAACTGGCCATCAGCACGTTTCAGTTGTTGGTATTGCGTGACAACACATTCCATTGAAACGGGTGTTTGAGCGATGCGAGGGGGTGAAACTAATGTTGAAGGGAGAGTGGATAGCCCCGTTAATGCAAATTCGCTTTCACCATGTGCCAATGTAGCACTACTCATATTTACCTTTTCGCCAAGTGCAAGAGTTGCGAGGTTATACACAAACTCCCCTGTTTCGATGGCATTAGTTACTGAATCTTTTTTACCAACACTCGAAAAGGCCAATATAGGTGGTGAATAATTGAAAATATTGAAAAAACTATAAGGAGCTAGATTGGCTCTACCTTTACTATCACAGGTTGATATCCAACCAATAGGCCTAGGGCCAATGAGTGATGGGATAGGATCATGGGGGAGCCCGTGACCCCGCAGTGGTTGGTAGCTATAGAATTTTTCTATCATTTTGGAGTCCTTTTTAACTTTACTTTAACGGATATTTGAACAAGGTGTTAGGTGTTTAAATAAAAAATGCGATTAATGCATAAATAATGCAGTAAGTGGATATTCTATTTTTAATTTTGCTTATATTAACGCTTGAGGATATAACTCAATATAACAATAATAAATTAAATAGTAATTGATGATTATCTTTATTTTATTTATGAGTGTTAGCATTGACTTCATTGTTTAACTCTATTTTTGTGTAAATCTAGTGGGTTTATTCGTTTTAATTGGTAGTGTTGCTTTATTCTTTTTATTTTATTTTGTCCGGTACGTTAATATTTTAAATTTAATTTATTTATTTTGCTATTATTTTATCTGCAATGTTGTTTAATTTGTTGATTTTTTTGTTTATTTCTGCAGTTTTATAAAATATATAATAGGTGTTATATAATTTAATAGGAAATAACTATCAAATTATATATGTTCGATCGATACAAACGTATTTACAGGCTTAATTAATAAACCTATATTTAAAATTAATTGTTTCTATCTGTGTTTGGATATATCCACTTTTTTACATGAAAATAATCTGTCTTTTAAGTAAGGTTGGCTAATTAAATTTTTTATATGGGAGTGTTTTTTGTTGGAATTAATATGATAAAAACGGATGCATTATTACGTCGAGATGTTGGGTTATTTTTAAGGCAAGCAAGAATTGATAAATCATTAACAGGATACCAATTAGCGAAAATATTAAAAATAAGTCAACAGCAGATTTCTCGTTATGAAAGAGGAGAAACTGGTATTAATATTGAAACGTTAAATATTTTTTTGAACGTATTAGAAAAAAATTGGTTAGAGTTCTTTTTTAAAGTATTAGTGAACCATTCAAGTGAAATTGCAGATATAAGAACACAAGATGAAATTTTTTATCTCATCGAAAGAACATTTTTCTACTATTATGGAAAACTAAAAACCAGATGATTTTCAATGGATTTTTTATTGAGATAGTAATTTACATATATTGTAGTTCTTAGTTTTTGTGTCCTCTTTAATTGGATTAAATATGGAAATTAGACTTACGCTATTAAATTTTTAATGGTGTATTTGTTGTAGTTTAATTTTTTAATTGAAAGGAAAAATATATGCGATTAACCAAATTAAATATTGCCCCCAAATTATCAAAATCATCTCGGTTATTTATTTTTACTGCATTGATGACGGTTTTTTTGTCAGCAAATTCTGCGGCAGACAATACCGGTACAGTTGATTTCGAAGGTGTCGTTGTGAGCACGCCTTGTAATATAGCTCAATCATCACTAAAGCAACTTATTGATTTTGGACAGTTATCTCGCAGAGCATTGGAAAATGGTCGCGTAGCTGAAGTGAAATTTAATATTGAATTTACGGGATGCGATTTCGCTGATTTTGATACTGATGCAGCCGGAAAACCCATTGCTGTTAAATCAATGGAATTAGTGTTTACAGGTCAAAGTTATGCGGATGCAACAAATACTTTGCTTTCTACTTCTGCAGGCAATACCAACAATGTGGGAATTGGTATTGATGGATTTGAATTTGGAAAAGCGAAAGATGTGTTCTCACGCATTATCAATAAAAAGGGAGATAACGTGCTGTCTTTCAAAGCGTTAGAAAAGGCTGTTGATACGACGAAAAGTGTATCGGAAGGTAGGTTCAGTGCGGTAACAAACTTTCGTATTACCTATCAATAACTAAATTATTTAACCGCCAGCATTGGCTGGTGGTTAAATGAGAGCCAGTAGAAGAGGTGTCGTGGTGAGCTATCAAAGGGCTATGGATATAACAGTGCTGCTGGTAATGCTTATTTTTAGTATTCATTCATATGCAGACATCAAAAGCGTTAAACCCCACAGCGTCAGTGCAATAACGTTACTCAGGGGTAGCGTCATTGATGCACCGTGCTCAATAACATTGCAAAATCGCTATCAAACTATTGATTTTTCTTCTTTGGCTCTCGCTTTGTTGTCAAATAGCTTGCAAAGAGAAATGCATGATCAGCCTTTTATTATCGAGTTACAAGATTGCGGCAGTGTCTATTCAACCGTTGATCTAAAAACATGGAAGATACGCTTTGTTGGCCAAAATACACAATATATTGATGCTTTTATACTACAAGGTGCTTCCGAAGGGGTGGGTATTTCGGTATTAGATAATTCAAAAAGACGATTACAGCCTAATAAGGATTATTCATTATCTGACAATGTGTTGTATCAAGATAAATCAGGTTACAGCCTTTTCCTTCGTTATTTCTTACGTCTGGAATTAACCGGACAACCGATCCAAGCAGGTCGTTATTACGGACTGCTCCGCTTTTTCATCGATTACCAATAACACGCACGAAGAATACGTTTCTATGAGCTTCATTTTGAAGATGCACTCTTATTGCATTTAATCTGGTATAGCGAGGATGGTATAGAGCATGGTGTTCAAAATTAACGCGAAATTGAAGCTGGTTTGGCGCATTGCTTTTCTGTTATCGGGTCTTATGGGATGCAAAGTATTTGCCTCTGAATTTAATACAGATGTTTTAGATGCGGATGATATTCAGAATATTGATATGAGCCAGTTTTCAGTAGCTGGGTATACGCTACCAGGAAATTATGTTTTTACTCTCTTTGTTAATGGACAACGCTTAGGGGCACCCCGTGATATCTCCGTTTATGAAAATAAGCCAATCGCCGGAGAATCAACCCAAGTCACACAAACCATCTGTATTCCTCCAGATGTTCTTGAATTAATTGGTTTAAAGCGTTCGGCGATGGAGAAAGTAACACTTACCCATAATGGGAAATGTCTCGACTTTTCTGCGTTAGCAGGGGTTCAAACAGCCATCGAGCTCAGTACATTGTCGTTGAAAATGACGGTTCCACAAATATGGATGGAATACCGCGACCCTTACTGGGTACCCGCTAATTTATGGGAAGAGGGGATCGGTGGTGTATTTATTGATTACAACGCGAATATTTCAGCAACCAAAGAAACGGATAATCATCGGCAAGTTTATTTATCGAGTAATGGGATCACCGGGGTGAATTGGGGGGCTTGGCGCTTACGTGGCGATTACAGTACATCTTACCAAAAACAACGGGGTGATTATCCGCAGGAAAAACACAACTTTGATTTTACTCGTCTTTATGCATTTACCTCATTGAAAGATAGTGCCTCAATCTTTACGTTGGGAGAAAATTATTTCTATTCGGATATTTTTGAATCTTGGCAATATACCGGTTTTTCTTTAGAAAGTGATGACCGCATGCTGCCGCCTAAATTAGTGGGGTATGCACCTGAAATTATTGGTGTTGCAAATACGAATGCAATTGTGATTGTTCGCAGCCAAGAACGCATTATCTCTGAAACGGCAGTTCCTCCCGGCCCATTTCGTATTCAAACACTTGATAGCGGCATTCGTGGTGTATTAGATGTGACCGTCCGCGAAGAAAATGGGGAAGAGAGTAAGTTTAGTATCAGTACGGCCTCGTTGCCTTATTTAACACGTCCCGGGCGCGTCATTTATAAGGTTGCTATGGGAAAGACGCGTTATGACAATCGGCATTTGACAGGGGAGCCTGTTGTAAGTGGTGAATTATCATATGGTGTTTCAAATGCATGGTCCTTATATGGAGGCACTCAGCTTAATGGTTATTACCAAAGTGCAGCGTTAGGAATAGGGCGAGATCTTTTTTCAATAGGTGCGGTTTCTTTTGATATCACACAATCTTTTGCCGATTTTTCAGATAAAAGACGCCAAGGACGCTCTTATCGCGTTAATTACGCAAAATCTTTCGATGAGCTACGTACAGATATTACCTTTGCGGGCTACCGTTTTGCTGACAAAGAATACCGAACACTCACGCAATTTATGGATGAGGAGAGAATAGGTTATGGTACTCAGGCAGCAAAAGAAAATTATCAATTATATTTAAATAAATATTTCGATGATTTTAATATTTCTCTTAATTATCAATATAGTACTTATTGGCAGCATGACTCACAAACACAATACGGTTTATACGTTAATGCGCCTTTAAATTTCCCTCTTCTGTCCCAAAATGCGGCAAATTTATCATTATCAGCGAGCCGTACAGAGCGAGACAATGGTAATGAAGATGATGCCATTAATCTGTATCTCACTGTACCGTTATTTCGTGGACATAGTGTCACATTCTCTGAGCTCTACTCACGCTCAGCGGGAAATAACCAATTTAATCATCAGGTTGGATATAGTGGCTATGGAGAGCAGGATAATTTCAATATCAATGTTGGTTATAACCATGGGCAAAATATTGATAATCAAGTCAGTTTGAGTGGCTTCTATTCACGAGATATCTCTCAAGCAAGTACATCTATAAATGCAAGCTATGTACCAGATCAGTACCACAGTATTGGTGGGTCAATCAATGGTGGGCTCACATTAACCTCTAAAGGAGCGGCATTGCACCGCTCAGCGCACGGTGATACACGACTTATGATTGAAACACCGGAGGTGAGCGGTGTTCCTCTCGAAAATGGTGTAACTAAAACCAATGCATTTGGATTGGCCGTTATTCCCAATGTGAATAGTTATCGAAAATCTACCGCTTCAATCAATACTAGCCAGTTACCCGATGATATAGAAAGCCTCGATCCCTCAACGGATATTACGTTAACCAAAGGTGCCATCGGTTATCGCAGCTTATCGGTGATGAAAGGCGAAAAGTTATTTGCTGTTTTTGCTTTGTTAGATGGAAAACACCCACCTTTTGGTGCCAGTGTACGTAATAAAAATAACCAAGAATTGGGGCTCGTGGGTGAAGGCGGTGTGACGTGGCTAGTGGGGGTATCACCTCAAGAAAAGTTGTCGTTGTATTGGAATAACCAGCTGCAGTGCGAGTTATCCCTACCTGAAAAATTAAATGAGCTTACTGATTTGTTATTGCTGCCATGCTCTTCAGTCAAAGCGGTCCGTTCAGTTGATTCATCATCAAGTAAATGATTGTGAGGCTAATTATGTGGAAATTAGATATATGTTATCAATGGGTTGTGAGGGTGCTGTTTGTTATATCAATATTATCATTTAATACTCATGCAGCAGTGACCTTGGATCGAACTCGGATCATTTTCCCTGGGGATGCGAAATCGATCAATATCAAGATAGCCAATGATAACCCAGAAGAGGCGTATCTCGCGCAAAGTTGGATTGAAGACCCGCAAGGTAACAAGTTAATAAAAGGAGCGTTATTAGCCACGCCTCCTCTACAGCGTGTCGAGCCGAATAGCCAAAGCTTAGTTCGTTTGAGTCTGACGCCTTTATTTAGTCAGTTACCGCAAGATAGGGAATCCGTATTTTATTTTAATTTACGAGAAGTCCCGCCTAAATCTCATGATACGAATACCTTACAAATTGCTTTGCAATCGCGGGTGAAGCTTTTTTATCGGCCCTCGTCCATTTTAGCTGAGTCAGAAACAAACTGGGTACATAAGGTCACACTAATGAAGACCAATAAAGGGTATCAACTCAATAATTCAACACCTTTTAATTTGACGGTTATTGGCTTGGGTAATAACCAAAAACAGTCTGAACAAAGTCAATTCGAGGTGGTGATGGTACCACCGAAATCTACCCAAGAATTTGTTTCCCAGCCGCTGACAAAGCCACATTTAACCTATATCAACGACTATGGCGGAAAACCGACTTTGGCTTTTCGTTGCCAGCAAGAGGTTTGCACTGTGGTTGATGAACGTTAGTTAAGTCGGGAAATATGCCTAGCATTAATAATAGAAGGAGTAATGCATTGATAAAATATATGCTTATCGGCTTATTTTTCATCAGTAGTATGGTCATCAGTGGCGTGATAGGCGGGATGGCTTCGGCTAGCGAGTTTTTAAATCATACTGCAGTGAATGAATCGCATTATGAAGATTCAAATAGTGGATGGTTAGAAGTCAGCGCTCAATTATTCAATTCACCTTGTCACTTAAAAATATCAACCTCAGCGGTGATGCTGACTCAATGTGGCGCAGGCGATGCCTTTTCTGCCAACAAAATGCAAACAACGCCCGCACAAATACGTTTTTATGATGTGCAAAATGGGAATGTTACGGCTATAGAGAAAATGAATCTATTAAATGGCAATAATCTCATTTACCCCCCTGTTTCAATGCACAAATCGAATTTATTACGGCTGGAGGTGGTTTATGAGTAAGGCTATTTTACTTTTAAGCCTTGGATTCCCTATTTTCGCTTGGAGTATGGACAGCTTAGATGTGGAGTTTAGTGGCATTTTAGTCAATAAAACCTGTCAGTTAGCGGCTGATTCTATCAATAAGCGGGTAACAATTGAAAATATACGTTTGAAGTCGATTAATGACAATATTCCTAGTGATATCACCCCCTTTTTTATCACGATTGAAAAATGTAGCCAAGCCGACCTGAATAAGATGATTAAGATTACCTGGAAAAGCCCAAAACAGGTCGCTGTAGAGGGTGATAATTACCTTGGAACGGATGGAAATAGTGGTGTACTGCTCGGTGTAGTTGATAAGCAAAGAGTACTTGTTACTTGGGATAAGTCGATTGAGGTCACACCGGTTACGGTTACGGATGGGACTCAACAATTGGAATTTGGTGTGTTTGTTCGTAAAAATCCGCTGAATGAAGCAAAAAAAGGTTTTTTTTCAAGCTCAGCGACTTTTTCATTGGAGTATGAGTAATGAATACAATCAATTGGTTATCTAAATTTGTTTTGTGTTTTTTATTTCTCCCATTTATATCTAAGTCGGATGTCTTAATCGATGTGAGTGCGACGCTAGTCGACCCAGCCTGCCACCTGCGTAGTGAAGATAACAGTACCCCGTTAAAAATCAATTTTGGGGTGATTAATATACCGCATAATTCTGATGATATTTCCCAATCCCATACATTTCCTTTGTATTTAACTGGCTGTAATTGGAATAAATCACTCGGTATTATGATTAACCCCAAAAATAGTAACACTATGGTTTATCAAGGAAAAAGTATTTTATCCACCAGTACTGATGGCCTTGGCATTAATATCAATAATATAACTGGAGGTGTGGCTCATCCACTTGAAGTTAATCAAATTCAGCAAATATTCCCAGAACAAATAGATGCCACTTTGCAGCGAATTATTTTACAAGCTGATCTCGTTAGTACCCTACCAGCGAGCCAACTCCGTGCTGGAAAATTTAGTGCTATTGCCATGATTTCGGTCACTTACTATTAAGGCGGTAATATCGGTTATGTCTAATTTTCAAATCCTATTTCAGGCGGTTTCTTGCTTTATGGTAAAAATACCATTTCCCTTATTTTTGAGGAGAGAATTCTTTAAACAACCATCTGGCTTATCAATGTATTTTCTGGTGGCTATTCTTAGTTTGTATGGAATAAATGCTCATGCAGACTATGCACCTCGAATACAAAATTCCAATTCAGGTTATTCAATTCGGATCGATAGTAATAGTGTTATTGAACCCGTTTCACGGGTTGGCTCTGATGGCAAAAATTATTATCGTGTAGGAAACCCTATTGTTATTGACGGTAATAGTGCTCAAGTGAGCGTGTCTGGCTTGGTTGATTGTGTTGGTAGACGATGGGGAAGTAGCAATACAAGAATTCATTCATCACAGGCATTTCATCGTTTGTTTATGTATGTGGCTTCTGCGGGAGTCACTATTGATGGAAAAACGGCCTACCGGATCAATAACAATTTAGTGATGACGGTGGAAACCCCGATAATGAATTGGATAAATATTGATGCAGGAATGTGTTCATATGCATATGTGGGGCTTGTTAGGTCAGCTCAAGAGTTTACCAGTCAATTTCCGGTTACTATTACATTTTTTATTAATGAGCAAATTATTGATGGAAAACTGGTTATTCCTGCAATGGATTTAGCGGGCTATGTTCGCGCTTTTACTGAACCTAAAACAGCGCCTCCCTTTGACAGCTGGCCTTTATCTGAATCAACAGTGCCAATGCGTCTTGCTGCTTCTCAGTTAAATGTGAAAGCAATGTGCTCCACGCAAACGAGCTCTGGGCAGGCTAGCACAGTCAATTTGCGACACGGCCAATTAAGTAGTATTCATTACGATAGTTTGGTGACGGAAAGCATCAGATACACGTGTAAATTTGCGGCCTTAACGAAGGTAAGGTTACGGTTAGACTATGTGACAGATGGTGACCCGCAAAAGCGTTTACCGATGAAAGATGCTTCAAATAAAACGATTTACAGTAAGTTAGATATTGTGGATGAACAAACAGGGGCGACGGGGACAGATATTCGTGTAGGAATTCATTCAAATCGCACGATCCATATACGTAGTCGTATTCAAGGAAATAATGCAGACGCAGGAAGTTATCAAGGGTCTGCATGGTTAATTGCCACATTTGACTAAATTGAATTTTTGAATGGTTAGGTGTTATCCACTAATTCTCTGAATAAAACTGGATGGACTTTGCCCTAACCATTTTTTAAACATGGTCGAAAAAGACCCAACGCTGCTGTAGCCTAAATCGAATGCGACCTCGGTAATGGATTTACCCGCAGAAATGTGGGTAATCGCACTTAATAAACAAGCTTGCTGCCGCCAGTCAGAGAAAGATAACCCTGTTTGAGCACCAAAAAAACGGCTAAATGAGCGCTCACTTTTATGTAATTTTGCCGCCCACTCCTGTGGTAATGAGGTGATTTGTGGGGCTTTTAGGAATTCCCGGCACAACTGGGCTAAATGTTCATCCCGTGGAATTGGGGCATAGAAAGGCAGGGGCTCTGCCTGCGCAATTTCATGCAAAATCAATTGGTACATCACACCATCACGGCCATTTAAATCATATTCAATTGGGGTATCAACCGCTTCAAGCAATAGCTGACGAAGTAAGGGCGAAACCCTGAGCACTTCACATTTGTTTCCCCTACGTGGAGCGGCTTTGGGCTCAATGTATAAGCTACGCGTACTGACATTTAACATGCGTGTTTCATGAGGCGTATTACAGGGGATCCAAACACCACTATCAGGTGGTATGACCCATTCGCCATCTGCTGTACTCACTTCAATCAAGCCTGTCGCACCATATAGAAACTGGGCGCGGCGGTGAACGTGAGAATCAAGCAGCACGTTTGGTAGGTAATCAGTGCCGATAGCTAAAACATCACGCGGAGTTGCATCGACCGTTTTTAGAGGAATATTTCGCATAGTAATTTTCTTGGCTGATATTCAAAAGTTATCATCTATTTTCTGAATATAGGCAATTTTTATTGATATAACCACATGTTTTTCATGGTTGGCTGAAATTCCAATGTGTTTGGCGGTTTTTCGAAAGTTGGCAGGCAGGGAAATGATTACTCTAGCGCGGCAACCTAATGTATGCCAGAGGTAGAGTTATCATGGAAAATTATCACGATCAGGCGGATAGCAAGAGTTTGATTGACCCCATAACCCGTCGTCGGTTTATTCAAGGCAGCTCTGCACTCATGGCTGTCCCATTTATTGCCACAAACACAGTCGCATCGACACCAGAAAACCCGAATATCATCCCAACCACAACGCTGGAAAATAACGGTGAGCGAGTGGTCTCGACCTGCAGTAGTTTTGACTGCGGTGGCAAGTGTGATATTCGAGCACATGTTAAAGAAGGTGTGGTGACACGAATTAGTACCCGTCCAGATGCCGATTTAGACGAAGAGATGCCAATCATGCGTGCTTGCGTGCGCGGCCGTAGCTATCGAAAATTTGTTTATCACCCAAATCGCCTGAAATACCCAATGAAGCGCGTGGGTAAACGTGGCGAAGGGCGCTTTGAGCGCATTAGTTGGGAAGAGGCGACAACATTGATTGCTGACAATATGCAGCGTATCAATGCCCAATATGGCCCTGCATCACGCTTTGTGAGCCTCAGTACCGGGGTGACTGGGGGGATTTTCTCAGGTGCGAATATGTTGCGTCGGTTGTTTAATATCACGGGTGGTTTTTTAGAAAATTACCACTCAGTGAGCAATGGCAATACCATGGCGGTTACGCCTTATACCTATGGCACGTCAGCCAGTGGTAGCACGCTAGACACATTAGAAAATACGCCATTGGTGATCTTGTGGGGACATAACCCGAACGAAACCATTTTTGGCCATACTAATCATTATTTCCAAAAAATGAAAAAAAATGGCACCAAATTCATTGTGGTTGACCCACGCTATTCGGATACCGCATCGTCATTAGCCGACCAGTGGATCCCCATTTTGCCGACCACAGACAACGCGATGATGGATGCCATGATGTATGTGATCATCAGCGAAGGTCTTCATGATCAGGCCTTTATTGATAAATACACCTTGGGGTTTGATGAGCACCAGATGCCTGAAGGCATCCCTGAAAATGAGTCATTAATTGCTTATTTAATGGGAAAAAAAGATGGTGTGGTGAAAACCCCAGAGTGGGCGGAACCCATCACGAAAGTCCCCGCCGATACCATTCGTCAACTGGCTCGCGAATATGCCAATACAAAACCAGCGGCCTTAATGCAAGGTTGGGGCCCCCAGCGCCATATCTGTGGTGAACGCTCTGCAAGAGGTGCCACGCTATTAGCCACCATCACCGGAAATGTAGGCGTGAAAGGGGGTTGGGCTGCGGGCTATGGTATGGCAGTCACCCCTGACTTACGTAAAACGTTAGCGGGGCCGAGCTTATTTGAAAACCCAGTCAAAGCAAAAATCAATATCACCAATTGGGTACAAGCTTGTGAGAACAAAGACCTTGTGACGCCAAATAATGGTTTAAAAAACGCAGAAAAACTCGATACGGAAATCAAAATGATTTTTTCGTTGGCGGGTAACTATATGACTAACCAGAACCCCGACATTTTGCATGCGGCTAACGTTCTGGAAGATGAAAGTAAAGTTGAGTTTATTGTTTACAGTGACTTATACATGACACCTAGCGCCAAGTATGCCGATGTTTTACTGCCTGAAACCAGCTTCTTAGAACGTTGGAATGTGGGGGGGACATGGGGAACGGGTAACTACATTATTTTGTCTGAGAAAGTGATTGAGCCTGAATTTGAGCGCCGTAGTGACTATGAATGGTTACGTGACGTAGCTGAAAAACTTGGGGTTGGTGAGAAATTCAGTGAAGGGCGCACAGAAAAAGAGTGGATTGAACATTTAGTCAATGACGCTCATCAGAAGCGCCCAGAAGACGGCATTCCAACGTTTGATGAGTTGCTAATTAAACGTCGCCATCTCTTAAAACATAAACCCCATACTGGCCATGTCGCCTTTGAGAAAAATATTAATGATATCGATAATAACCCGTTTGAAACGCCATCTGGAAAAATTGAAATTTTTTCTCAGCGTCTTTATGAACGTCATGATGTGGAGATCCCTGCATTATCTCATTACGTACCTGCCATTGAAGGGCCAGAAGACGAGCTAATTTCACGTTATCCATTGCAATTAATTACTTGGAAAGGCCGTAATCGTGCCAATTCAACGCAATTTGCGAACCCGTGGCTACAAGAAGTGCAGCGCCAAGAGTTGTGGATCAACCCCATTGATGCCAAAAAACGAAATATTACGGATGGAGAGCGCGTCAAAGTGAATAACGACCGCGGTATCACTATGGTGCCCGTCAAAATCACCCAGCGGATTATGCCCGGAGTGGTGGCTTTACAAGCAGGAGCATGGTGGCAACCTGATGAAAATGGTGTTGACCAAGGTGGTTGCGCTAACGTTTTAACATCAGCCCGTAGCACCGCAATGGCACATGGAAATGCCCATCAAACCTTATTGGTGGAGGTAAGCAAAGCATGAGTAAATTTCACGTTTATCCCGCGATAAGCAGCAAACAGCTTGGTTTTTATATCGACTCTGCACGCTGCTCAGGTTGTAAAGCCTGCCAAGTCGCGTGCAAAGATAAAAATAACCTTGATGTCGGGCGCAAATATCGTCGCGTATATGAAATCGCTGGCGGTGAGTTTATTGAAAATGGCTCTGGGGGATTGGTGAATAACGTCTTTGCTTATACGTTATCCATTTCATGCAACCACTGCGCCGACCCAATGTGTGTGAAAAACTGCCCGACAACGGCAATGCACAAACGTGAAGGGGACGGTATCGTGATGGTCAACACAGATAAGTGTGTGGGTTGTGGAACCTGTGCGTGGTCTTGCCCCTATGGCGCGCCGCAAATGAACCCTGAAACTCAGCAAATGTCGAAATGTGATTTTTGTATCGACCTACAATTGAAAGGAGAGCAACCCGTTTGTGTCGCCACGTGTCCATTAGGGGCAATTCAGTTTGGTCCGATAGATGAATTAAGACAACGTTATGGCGAGCTTGCGGATGTTCGTGGGCTACCGGACTCATCGATTACGCATCCGAATTTAGTGATCCACCCGCACCAAGGGGCTGGCCGTACTCAAAACTCTCAAGGAGAAGCCAAATGAATGAATGGCCACTATTGTTATTCACATTTTTGATGCAAACATCCATTGGGTTGAGTGTGATGTTAGCGCTTTTCGCAAAAAAATTATCAGCGGCGTTGGGCCGTAAAGTTAATGCACAATTTTTGTTGTGGTATGTGTTTGTCGCCTGTGTCTTCGCGGGTATTGGTTTGTTGTCTTCAATTACCCACTTAGGGGTTCCTTTGAATGCGTCTAATTCCTTGTTGAATATTTTTTCATCATGGTTAAGCCGTGAAGTGGTGTTCACTGCCACCTATTTTGCTTTTCTTGGGCTGACCTTTTTATGGCTCTGGTTCAAAAAGGAGCTGTCGTATCTGTTACTTGGTTTAGCGATTATCGCTGGGCTGTGTGATGTATATGCCATGGCTTCAATTTATCGTTATACATCAATGTTAACGTGGATGAATGATAATACCTATTTGATGTTCTACGGCACGATGTTAACTGCGGGAGCTGCTGGGTATTATTTATTAATCAATTTGTTATTGCATTTTCATGCAGGATCGCCAGCGGCGCAAGTTTCAACTCGCGGGTTATGGATACTGTGGGCAGTGATTGGCATTAGCTTGTTAGTCCGTTTAGCTTATCAACCTGCCTATGAAAGTTACTTAGTTAGCACGAGCTATAATAATGAATCTATTACATTTCCTATCGACTCTATTCATGCCTACCAAGGGATTTGGTCGCTGCGTATTACAAGCTGGGTTGTTGGAATATTGTCGGTGATTGTATTGGGGTATGGGTTATTTCGCCATATGCGACAGACTGCGAGTGGGGTTATGTCTTCGAGCAGCAAAGGGTATTTAGTGGTGGGTTGTGCGGCTGCCATGATTGCTGAATTTATGCTGCGCTACTGTTTTTACACTATTCATTGATAAATAACGGCATATTGCTTAGGAAATTATCTTTTTCATGATCCATTTTTCACACTACGCAGCTGCGTTTAATATCTTAGGCACGTGCTATTTATTTTCACCAAATGACGATGCAAGCCGTTATGCGATAAGCTTTTTCAAGTTAAATGACTTTGCATCTCAATGGCCTTGTAAGATCAGTGCTCAGCTTAGTGAACGTATCTCGGCATCACTAAACATCGAAGCTGCGGTACTCCACACTCAATGGACAGATTTATTTATTGGTCCCGAAGCATTACCGGCCCCACCATGGGGCTCGGTATATCTCGACCCTGAAGGGGTATTGCAAGGATCCTCCACGGTGGCATTAAGTGAATTTTTAAAACGCGAACGCTTGAAAATACAAACTCATTATCCAGAGCCTTCGGATCATGTTGGTTTAATGTTATTTCAAGCGGCAGTGTTGGCTTCACAGGTCAGGGAGACAGCATTAAAAGAATTGTTGAATAACCATTTGGCTAATTGGTTACCTCAATTTCACCAGCAATTAAATCGAACAACATGTAGCCCATTTTATAACGCATTAACGGAATTAACACTGGTTACTGTAAGGTCATGTTTATAATATTATTCAGTATATTTGACTGTTTAATGGTTAATTAAACGTAATATTTGAATGGGTGAAAAGTTAACAAAATTTAATCAAATGAAAATTGATTTAGTTATAAGAAATGCAAATTAAAATGATTCTTACTTTAGCTTTCTAAGCCATAATACATTTTTAAGCCATACTACTTAATGATGTTTTTGGATATCCATAGGGGGTATAAAGTGGTCAATTTATTAAATCGTTTGTTGTCCCATGAAGATGCAGGCAGGTTGTTATTGCGCCTTGCTGTGGGTGGGCTCATGTTGTTTCATGGTATGAGCAAATTAATGACAGGAGCGAGTGGTATTAAAGCGCTGCTGGCTTCTTATGGGTTACCTGAATTTATCGCTTATGGAACCATTTTAGGTGAAGTTGTTGCCCCTATTTTCATTATTTTAGGGATTTTAACTCGGCCATCTGCATTATTAGTCGCCTTCACTATGGTGGTTGCATGGCTGATGATTGGGCTAGATAAAACATTCTTGCTCGATAAAACAGGTGCATGGGCGATTGAAAGTATTGTGTATTTCTTCTTGAGTGGTATTGCGTTGGCATTTTTAGGTGCGGGTAAATATTCCATTATCAAAAACCCGAACTGGCGATAAATTAGTTTTTCTTTCGTGTTTGACATTGCCTTTGAAAAAAGACCATCAAAATTTTTCTGATGGTCTATTTTTTTGTCCAAACTACGGGAAGTTCAAGACACGTGATTTTTTTGGATTGCTGGTTATTTAAGCTATTTTAGCTATAATAGCTAATCAAGCCATTTTATATTGTAGGTGATGTATGGAAACGATCCCCGCACAAGTCGCTAAAAATCAATTTGGTGATTTGTTGATGAAAGTTCAGCGTGCACCTGTTGAAATAAGTAAGCATGGGAAGCGCGTTGCTGTTGTTATCTCTCCAGATGAATATGACCAGCTAATGCAGTTAAAATTACAGAGTTTAAAAGCGGTTTTGGCTGAATCTATTGCGCAAGCAGAACGCGGTGAACTTCATAGCATTGATGATGTATTTGCTCCGCTAACTATGGACGAACTTGAAAATAAGGCTTAAGGATGAGCGTTAAGTTTACTCATAAAGCGAAAGGACATATCCGCTCAATTCAGCTGTATTCTCTGCGTAGATGGGGAGCTAATGTTGCTGAGGCTTATGCGAATTCATTACGTGTGACAATGACGGATATACTCGCGAACCAGCCATCTCTTGGCCGTGATCGTAGTGAAGATTTATATTTGGGCGTTTTTAGCTTCCCTGTTGAAAGCCACATTATTTATTATCGAAAAGCGCTTGAAGGCATTGAAGTGCTAGCGGTATTGCATCATACACAGGACCCAAACTCTCATTTATAAAAAGCCGGGTGGCAATAAGTTTTATTGTTATTTATTTAATATTATTAAATAAATAGACCATCAAAATTTTTCTGATGGTCTATTTTTTTGAAAAAATATTAGTTAATTATTTTCTAACGCAGTTTTACGAAAAAAGTCATCTAATAATCGGCTGTCACGACAAGCAGGATCTGGAAATTGCATACGCTCTGCATTGGCGATAACTTCCAGAACGAGCTTATCAATAGCAGTTCGCCTCGTGCCATAATCGCTTTCAACCGCTTGGTGCTTAATAACGAGTAGTTCATCTATCTCTGCGAGTACCTTGGTATCCGTGACTGTGGCCGCGACTAATTCAGAAAATGCCATTGGTGGCATACTCTTGCTTGCTTCTATCCAACGTAAAGCTAATACCGCCCGTAATAAATAAAGATATTTTTTTAATTTAACGCGCTCACCTTTAAAATCAGTATGTAAATTGCGCTTACTTATTGATAAATAGTGATAACGTGATTTTAATGGCGAATAAAATTGTGCCGCCAGTTGCTCCAGTTGAGCAAAAAATACCTCATCTTTAGAATATACAATCGGTGAGTGTAGCCACTCGATTAATGCAGGGTTAGAGTTACGCATTAATTTCAATGCTTTAGATAGCTCCCAACCCGACACATCCAGCTCATCATCAATTGGCTTTTCTATCACATCGCGTTTTTTATCTAATGTTAGGTACCAATCGAGTTTGTGAACATAGATAAATCGAACATCATAGTCGCTGTCGCGGGAGGCAAAGCCCCAACCGCGACTGCCTGATTCACACGCAAACAGTATTTTAACGTGATGAGTTTCTTCTATTTCTTTGAGTGTTTTTCCTATCCGTTCTCTCATTAGCACGGATACACTTTCATGGTCAGTTTCCATGCTTTCTCCTGTTACTTTTTATATTTACCCCTTCACACACACCACTTGGCGCAGGGTATGAACAATTTCTACTAATGATGATTGAGCTGCCATAACTGCGTCGATGTCTTTGTACGCCATCGGTATTTCGTCAATCACGTCACTGTCTTTTCGGCATTCCACATGGGCGGTAGCCATTTTTTGGTCGCTGACTGAGAAACGTTTTTTCGCCTCTGTTCGGCTCATTACGCGTCCTGCACCGTGGCTACAGGAACAAAAGCTTTCTTCATCACCTAAACCGCGCACGATAAAACTTTTTGCTCCCATAGATCCTGGTATGATCCCCATTTGGCCTTTTCGCGCTGACACCGCGCCTTTTCGGGTTACCAGTACTTCTTCACCAAAGTGCTGCTCTTTTTGCACATAATTATGGTGACAATTTACGGCCTCTTGTTGGGTCGTAAATGGTTTTGGAATTTCACGCGATAGCGCTTCCAATACGCGGTGCATCATCACTTCACGGTTATGGCGCGCAAAATCTTGCGCCCATCCGACCGCTTCCATATAGTCATTAAAGTGCACGCTTCCTTCTTCAAAGTAAGCAAGGTCTCTATCAGGCAAATTAGCGATATGCTGTTGCATATCTTTTTGCGCCAACGTGATAAACAAGTTACCAATCGCGTTTCCCACACCTCGCGACCCGCTATGTAACATTACCCATACACGGTCTTGTTCATCCAAACACAGCTCAATAAAGTGATTTCCCGTTCCCAATGTTCCTAAGTGGTTGTAATGGTTCGTCTGACGCAGTTTTGGGTATTTATCACAGATACGTTTGAACTCTTCATCCAAGTGCGCCCAGTGGCTATCAACAATATCTGGTGTACGATGCCAAGCCCCCTTATCACGTCCATGTCGATGCGTGGTTCGACCGTGCGGTACGGCAGCTTCGATAGCAAAACGGATATTTTGCAAGCTATCTGGTAAATCAGATGCCGTTAAAGACGTTCGCACGGCAATCATTCCACAACCAATATCCACCCCCACTGCCGCAGGGATAATCGCGCCTTTGGTTGGGATCACGCTCCCAATGGTTGAACCTTTCCCTACATGCACATCAGGCATTACGGCTAGGTGCTTAAAAATAAACGGCATTTTTGCGGTGTTTTGTAGTTGTGTTACCGCTTTAGGGTCAACGGGTACACCGTTGGTCCACATTTTTACAGGCACGCCATTTTCTTGAATTAATTCGTTGAATTTATTATTTATCATTATTTATTCCTTAATTTTTACTAATCCGTTTAATACTTGGTCTAGACCGCCGTAAACAGAAATTTGGTCGATCCGATGTGCGATACTTTCTAAGGTCTCAAGCTCTTTTAAACGCAGTGCAACGGGGTTGTTTTCCATCACTTTTGCAGTATTTAACAGTGAGCGCGTTGCGGCGGTTTCTTCGCGGCGGCGGATCACGTTCGCTTGTGCCGATTTTTCGGCTTCTACCACTTGGGATAAAATTGTTCTCATATCCCCTGGTAAAATGATGTCTTTTACACCGATGCTATCAATTTCTAGGCCAAACTCAGTTACACACTGCACTACTTGAGTTAGCATCAATTCATCAATTAACTGCTTGTTTTCTAACAATTCATCTAAGGTTCGAGTACCAACGATTTCCCTTAATGAAAACTGTAATTCACGGTATAAATGCTCTACTGGCTGACTCAATTTTGAGAACGCCAATAAAATATCGTGATAACGCCAGTTGGCGCACAGATTGATCCGCAGTGTGACTTTGTCTTTGGTTAAAATCTCTTGCCCGCTGACTTCTAATGACTGTAAACGGGTATCAATCACCTCAACTTCGGGTGTGCGTTCGATACGCCAGTAGCCATAAGTACCCGGTTCAAGCAAGTTTTCGACTTCACCATCAATTTTCAGCACGCCCATATGCCATGCAGGTACTTGAGCGACTAAACATAGCTCATGACCTTTAATACGCTTTTTGCCACTTAAACGTTGTATCAAGGTTTCTGATAACACGATTTCACCGATCTTCTGTTTCTCAACCTTCAAGCTATCACCGACTTTCCAGTACAAACGTCGAGTCGCTGGGGATAAAATTTCAACCAAATTATGGTGTGAATATAAAAAGCCAACTTCATCATCCGATAAATCAATATCGACCCCGTGGGATGCTATCCAATCTGGGTGATATTGGCGAATTTGTTCCGCTAATACGTAATCGACTGGTTTATCAATAGATTGCGAGCAAACATCAATGACCTGTATTTCTGGTTTTTGCTTGATATTCCAATATCCATAAGTTCCAGTTTCTAATAAACTTTTTATCTCACCATCAACTTTAAATAAGCCAAGTTTCCCTGCGGGAATTTGCGTGATCAGGCACAGTTCACGGCCTTTAATGTCTTTCTTGTGTACTAACGCGGCGGTTAATTCGTTGGACATTTTAAAGTCAGCGATACTTTGCTTCTCAACCCGTAATGTATTGGTCATTTTCCAATATAAACGGCGCGTTTGTGGCGCAATGACCTCAATTAAACGATCATGCAAATATAAAAATGCGACTTCATCATCGGATAAATTGATATCAATGCAATAGTCGACAACCCACTGCTGATGATATTGGCGCAAATGCTCTGCCAGCTTATGTTCAATTGGTTCGTCATTTAATGGATACATGGTGACTGTTAATTTGTTAAACCAATCATTCACTTTGTGCTCACCAGCTAATAATAGGTGCTGAAAATCGCCATTTTTTTCAGTTAATGCGATAAGTCCTTGAGCTACATTTATTTTTTTCATTATTTTTCCTTTTTTATATTTATCCGCTACTGAAGAAAAAAGCGAAGTAGTGAGGGAAAAAGTAGAGCGCCAAAACTGGCTGTCTAAATTTTTGCTCATCACTCAGCGTGGCTCCCGAGTAGCGGCTTTAAGCTTAACTTCAGCTCGTTGTTTTACGTTTTGGAGATGTTAGTTTCAGGAGTCGAACCTGATAGCTTTGCTATTACCAAAAGGTATCTTACCGACGGCGGTATACAGACCATGCAGTGACTAAGTCACCATGTCTGCACCGGTTGAACGCGAAGTTCAGACAATTTCCGGCAGTGGATGAATAGAGTATTGCCAGAAGCATGCCAACTTTTTAAAAAATGAAATAAATATTTTTATCAAATTGAAATATAAGTAAAAAATAATTTTAAGATAAAAGTGGGTAACATTGGCGTGGTAAATGGATTATGCTATTTATTATCTTTTTATATCGTAATTTATAAATTTATATAAATACTATGAGTGAAAAACGTAAGGTTGTTATTGGGGTATTGGGTACCGTACTAGACAGGCGAGGCAAAAAAGCCAACCGCTGGACAAAATGGCGGCCAACGGTTGGCCTTTGCCAACAGCCTGATTTGGATATTGGTCGTTTTGAATTACTGCATCAGGTGAATGACTATGGCATGGCACACCGGGTGAAAGAGGATATTGAACAAGCCTCTCCCAATACAGAAGTGGTGCTGCATGAGGTGGATATTGCTGACCCGTGGGATTTCGAAGAGGTGTATACCTCATTACTGGATTTTTCTTCGCATTATCAATTTGATACTGATAATGAAGAATATCTGGTACACATCACGACGGGTACCCATGTGGTACAAATTTGTTGGTTTTTATTAACGGAAGCTCACTATTTACCTGCCAAATTAATTCAAACGTCACCGAGCCAAAAAGGGCGAGAAAAAGACCCTATCGGCATTCATACCGTGATTGACCTTGATTTAAGCCGTTATACCCATATCACCAGCCGTTTCCAAACAGAGCAGCAACAGCAGGTTTCGTTTTTAAAATCGGGTATTGCCACCCGCAACGCGGCATTTAATACCATGATTGAGCAAATCGAACGTGTCGCGCTGCGTTCTAAAGCCCCGATTTTACTCAATGGACCAACGGGGGCGGGGAAGTCTTTCTTAGCTAGGCGAATTTATCAACTGCGTGAAAGCCGCCACCAAGTTAAAGGGCGTTTTGTGGAAGTAAACTGTGCCACCTTACGCGGTGATAACGCCATGTCGACGCTGTTTGGTCATGTGAAAGGGGCATTTACGGGGGCGCTAAACTCCCGAAAGGGACTGTTAAAAGAAGCCGATGGCGGTATTTTATTTCTCGATGAAATTGCGGAGCTAGGCCTTGATGAGCAAGCAATGCTACTGAAAGCCATCGAAGAGAAAAGCTTTTTCCCTTATGGTTCAGATGAAGAAATTCACAGTGATTTTCAATTAATTGTGGGGACTCACCGTAATTTGGCGCAGCAAGTTGAGGAGGGCAAATTTCGTGAAGACCTATTTGCCCGTATCAATATGTGGACGTTTGCGCTACCGGGGTTAAAAGAACGTCGTGAAGATATCGAACCGAATATTGATTATGAATTGACCAAGTTTTGCCAAGACCAGCAAAGCCAAATCCGTTTTGATAGTGAAGCTCGCAAGGTGTATGCGAAGTTCGCCTGTTCCCCGCAAGCCCTGTGGCGTGGTAATTTCCGTGAACTGGGCGCATCTATCAGCCGGATGGCCACTTTTGCCGAACGCGGGCGCATTACCAAAGCGGTGGCCGAAGAGGAAATTAGCCGCTTGCAAGCCCAATGGCAGTCAAAATCAACCAATACATTACCCAAGCAAATTGGTGAGATTGATTTATTCGACCAACCACAGTTGGCAATGGTGCTTGAAGTTTGCCGCCGTTCATCTTCCTTGTCAGAGGCGGGGCGTGAGCTGTTTGCCGTTTCGCGGCAACATAAAAAACAGCCCAATGATGCAGACAGGTTGCGAAAGTATCTCGCCAAATTTGGTCTGGATTGGGATGAGGTGAAGGGTAGGTAAAGGGAATTGATAATAAAAAGCCCCCGTGAGGGGGCTGATGGGGTAAACGGTATTCATTTAAATGAGATGGTGATTAATATTGTCGAACACAGATAATACCTGCCTGTATTGTTGGATCAATTTGATGATCACCTACTAGGTTGACTGATTCAGTGCCTATAATAGCTATTGAAAAGCGAGATTTAGAATCGTGGACCCAATTTTGATTAAGTCTCACGAGTCGTGTGTATATGCGAAACATATCCCATTCTTTTGTTAATGATTGTAAATTCTCCTTTGTAAGGGGGACAAAGGAGGGTTGGCAGTTATTTATCGCGTCTTGTGGTGTTCCAAGCCCTTTTTCGATATACCATGATTTTAAAGTAAAGGTATAGACCATATTCTTGATATTATTGATTTTAGCTTTTCCTGTGATGGTTACTTTTGTTTGGGAATTGTCCTCCGGTTGTTTATTCATACTTACTTCACCGGAACTATTAACAGATAACCAATTTTGATCCACCGTCCAGTTATAGTCATTAGGTTTACCTACCGAAGGGTTAACATAAAAAGAGACACCAACAAACCCGGTAGAAGGTAAGTTTTCACCCTCATGAGCAATAAGAGTATTAAGATTACCCATTTCTCGTGTGATTGATATTTTGCCGTAATTGACAATTTGAACAGACTGCTCACGACCAGTATAGTCAATTGAACTATTTTCTAATTTGATGTTAACAATTTCTGAATCGCCAGTGTTACGGTACTCAGTAACATATATTCCTGGTGTTTCTTCACTCATTACTCTTACTGACTGCCCAGGTTTTTTTGTTGATGTGAATGTTAATTTTGGTTGTTTTCCTATCATCATATTGCCATCATTGCTTTTAAGCGTTAGCGTGATCTTGGTGTTTTCGATCTTAGCTGTACTTGTTTCATAGGTGGCAGCTACGAGGCTACTTTTCCCTTTGGTAAAAACAGGCTCTATGGGGGCAACAGAAATGATTTTTGGTCTGCTTTTAGTTGCAGCAATACTTGCGAATATTGTGTATTCTCCCTTTTCTGTAAGTTTGAGTATTCCGGTATATTGATGGGTGAAAGTACCTTTTTTGCTATCCCATTTGACTTGGCTGGTTAATGGGCGGTTATGTGTATCAGATAATTTGATCTCGTTGACATCAATATCCACATCGTTACCATACTTATCCTTGATTACTAACTTAAGATTAACATTCTCACCAACAATGATTTTAGGTCTATCAAGTTGCAATTCAATGGATGCAACGTTATTAGGGCCATTGAATGGAATTACAGTGACCTCTATTTTCTCTGATAACCCATTGATTTTTGCTGTCAGGCTATGCAGTGCCGCTGTTTCCAAAGATATGCTTGCAGTATATGTACCTTTTTGCATTGGATCTTCTTGCCATGCTTTAATAGGTACACTCTTTGATGTTTGAGTCTCTATTAAACGGATATCTGTTTCTTTTAATTCAGTGACGCCCTGATCATATTGGTCAGTCAACGTGAATATTAACTCGAACTGTTGCCCTGGTTGAGTGGTATATTTTCCTGAGCTATTTGTGGCTATTGAGGGGGGTATGCTGATGTTTTCAACACTTTTAACATTTCTTGAATGTTCAACGGTGATAGGCGTCGTTGACGAATGTCTATTAACCTCGACTTTTAGTTCATGTAAGCCAGCTTTTGTCAGCACTGTACTTGATGTATAGTTACCATCATTACCTTCAACCCAGCTTGCCGGTATTGATACGCCTGCAAGTTTTAGTGTGATATCGGAAGAATTAGCAGCCACAACAGCATAACCTAACTTATCTTTGAGTTTCAGCGTCAGGGGTACATTGCCACCTAATTTGGCCGTTGTTGGCGCCTTTAACTCAACGTTTGCAACATTGTTGGCACCTTCTAATAGCTTCACATCAATTTCGATATTTTTTGTCTGGCTATTGACATCAACAGATAGTATGTGTCGTTTAGGTTTATCTAAGGTGACTAAAGTGGTATAAACACCATCCTGTGATGTTGATTTTACCCATTTCGCTGTAGTAGGAATGGTGCTATCGGTATTTCTTAACTTAATGGCTGTTGATGTAATATCTGCCACTTCATTACCATAGTTATCCAGTAACGTCAGGGTTAAGGTGGTGCTGCCACCGACATTTATTGAGCCATTATCTGCGGTTAGCTTAATTTCTTTAACATGGCTAGCCCCTTTTAAGGCTGTTACTGTGATAGCTGGCGTGGACTTGGAGATACTATTCACCGTCGCGGTTAATGTGTGTTTACCCACTTTGGTTAATGGTAAAGTGGCTTTATACACGCCCACCGATTCCATTTTCCAAGCAATATTGCTGCTATCGATAGTTTCTGCGGTATGGCTGTCTTTTAACACAATATCAGCGCCATTGACGCCAGTAACCAAATTGCCATATTGGTCTTTTAGTTCTAACGTTAAGTCAACCTTTTTACCTGCATCAAACGTATTTGCGTTTGTGGTCATTTTTGCGGATTTCACCACATCTTTTCCACTTGGATAGGTTGCTTCCACGGTTTGGATACGGCTTGAGCGGTTATTTACGGTGGCTTTAAACTGATAATTACCAACAGTGCTTAACTGCTGCTTGGTGGTATACACGCCATCTTGTGGATTAGCCCATGTAACGTTGGCTAGTTTTCCATTATTGGTGAGCTGAATAGCCCCTGTATCGATATCAATAACACCGTTATCAACGCTATCCGTTAAGGCTAATGTTAATTGCACTTCTTTACCTGCCTCAATAGTACCCTCATCGGTTTCAAGAGTGGTTTTATGCACCTTATTTACCCCTTTGGCAGGAGCAACGGTTAGCTCAAGCTTATCGCTGAGTAGTTTATCTACTACGACTTGAATAGACTGCTTATGTAGCTTATTCATGGTGAGTTCTTGAGTATATAGCCCGCCGCGGAGTTCTCTCCATGTTGAGGCTGAATGTAAGTTAGTTAATAATTTTAATGAGTTTGCCGCACCAGTCAGTTTGTTATCGAACTTATCTTTTAGTCCGACAGTTAAGGTCACTTTATCGCCTGAGTTGGCACTGTTAGTGGGGGTATTACTGGTGATAGAAATAGTCTCTAGCGAGCCTCGTAAACGGTCTTTATCATAAGAAGTGATTGGGATTTCTATCGGCGGATTGACGAGCCATTCGGTACTTTCTGACTGGCCGTTGACTTCCACTGCTATTTTATAGCGGCTAGCTTTAGCGGCGGGAAGTTGGGCGATATATTTATTTAACACATTTTTTTCCATAAAGAGGATGTCTTGTTTTTGCCCATTAATGGTCACAGTAATATCGCTACTGGAGACATTTTTAACCGGGTTGCCATATGCATCAGTTAAATCTATAGATATCGGTGATGATTGTCCTGCATCACTGTTGGCTATTGGTGAAATGGCGATGGTATTCACTGCATCTTTACCTGTTGGTGAATTGACCGTGATAGTTGCTGTATCTGTAAATTGATCAATACCAGCCATCAGGGTATGCGTCTTAACGTCACTGAGCATGATGCGAGTTGTGTAGATCCCTAATCCATGGTTATCTTCATTCCAGATCACGTTAACTGGCTTCTTGTTATCAGTCAGTGTGATTGTATTATTGTTGATATGAATAACCGGATTGTTATCCATATCAGTCACTTTCAAGGACAAAGAGACTTCATCACCCGCAGTGATCATATTTGATGTCGCTGATAGCGTTATATTGCGAACTCGGTTTGAGTCAGTGGAAGGCTTCGCTTCAATTAATATATTTTTACTATGTTGTAAATTAACTTTAGCTCTCAGTGAATGAATACCTGCCATTGATAGGGTAATGGGTGCGGTATAGACCCCGTTACCTTTTGAAACCCAAACTAAGCCTGCAAGATCTTTCTTAGTATGCGCATCATTTATGGTGATATCTTTAGCGGCGATCCCTTCAACGCCATTATCCCATTGGTCTGCTAATATCAGTGTCAACTCTGTTTTACTGCCTACAGTCAGTTGGTTTGTATTGGCCTTGAGCTCAACCGTTTTTACCTGTGTTGGGTCTGTTAGTGCGCTGACATCAATCGTCAGTGGGGCGTTGGTTTGGTGATTAACTCGGCTTACAAAGGTGTTTTTCCCTTGTTTATGCAGAGGGAGTGTCGTTGTGTAAATACCTGCGCCTTTCTCTAACCAGGTCAACTTAGGAACAAGCGTATGATTATGCTCTAATTGAATGTCGTTGGTTTGTACCTTTTCAACACCATTGCCATGGCTATCAGCCAATGTCAGTTGTAATTCGACGGTGTCACCTACCTTAAACGTCAGATTGGCCGCCTTTAATGCCACATGATTTACGACAGATTTACCCAGTGGCGCTTCAACATCAATAACCTGTGATTGGCTTATACCATTGGCTGTGACTTTTAAGGTGTCAGTGCCTAGCTTGCTTAATAATAAGTCAGCGGTATAAGTACCATCCGCATTGTCTTTCCATATGACAGAGCCTGATTGTTGGTGAGTGATAGCGAGACTGTTGACACCCGTCAGAGAATTACCAAAGCTATCTTCTAACATTACAGTTAATGCTAGCAAGGTACCGGCTGGTTGGGTGCCAGACGGTGCGGTATTAAATTGCACTTTAGCAACAACCCCGCGTTGGCCCTTAATTCCATTTCCTTGATGGTTAGTGGCAACGATGGTGTTTGGAACCGCCACCGTCAATGTTTTAGCAACTGAATTGATATTATTAGCTGTAACAATAATGTCATAGGAGCCGCTTTGTTTCGCCGGTAGCGTGAGAATATAGTTACCATTATTGAGTGGCGCTACAGGGATCGTCGATGAATGCTTATTATCGACTTTAACTGTGACCTCTTTGATACCTGTGACGGAGTGATTATTTACATCTGTCAGTGCAACAATTAATGTGCTGTCCATTCCCGCGATTTGCGTAGGGAGAGATAAGATATCAACATTCTTGACTGTATTGACCTCGTCACTCTTTATTACTTCAATATCGACAGCTTGGCTGCTAATTCCATTAACGGTGGAACGTAATGCGTCTTTGCCCAGTGTTTTTAAGGTTAAATCAGTGGTATAGGTGCCATTATGGTGATCAACCCAAGTCACTTTACCGATTTGGTTATGTGCTAATGTGATGTTTTTAACATCAATACCGCTAAGCGCATTATCAAACGCATCTTTTAAGGTTAGTGTGAGTTTTACGGTATCACCGGATTTAAAGTTTGGTGCGTTTGTCGCAGCGAGCGCAACGGTATTCACTACACCGGCTTGGCCTTGAACACCTGAACCATCGGTTTTTGTTGTTTGAATCGTTTTGGCGGTAGTAACTTGCCAAGTTTGTTGAGTTTCCTGTTTATTGGCCGTCACTTTAACCAGATAATTTCCTGTTTTTTGTGCAGGTAAAGTAGCGATATAAGTGCCTTTATCCGTTTTCGATTCAACAAATGTTAAGTTAAGTGGCTTATCATTGAGCGTAATTTTAATGTCATCCGCAATGAGTGTCACACCATGATGATTGCCATCAACCGCTTGTACGCTAATGGTTTGCTCTGAGCCGGTTGCCGATGGGGCGATAGCGGCAATAACCAGTTGATTAACTTGCTTGATATCGGTGGAATTTGTCACGGTGATGTTTGCTGGTGAACTATCGATGCCGTTAACGGTGGCGACTAATGCATCATTTCCCAATACCTTTAATGGCAGGGTCGCGGTGTATTGGCCATTGTTATGGTCAGTCCAAACGACATGACCTGCCTGCTTGTGCTTCAGCGCAATGTGGTTGCTGGAGACGCCTTTTAATGGGTTATTAAAGCCATCTTTTAGCTCGACAGTGAGCTGTAAATGATCACCAGATACCGAACTTGTTGATGCAGTTTTCAGTTCAACATGGCTAACGACGCCGCGCTGGTCTTTCTTGCCACTTCCATTTGAGGTCGCAGCGACTGTATCAGGTTCTGTCACTGTGAGTGTTTTTGCCGTGGATGGTTTATTATTGGCAGTGATAACGACACTATAAACCCCACTTTGTTGTCCCGATAATTTCCCTGTGTAGATGCCATCCGTTTGTTGAGTAACGGCAATATTTAGTGGTTGCTGTTTCGCAATATTCACAGTGACCTCAGTGATCCCCATGACTGTGAGGCTGTTTATATCGGTCAAGGATACTGCAAAGTGGCTTTCGGCACCGGCTTGCGGACTGGCGATATTAACAATATCAACCTGATGGGTGCGGTTGCTTCCAATTGCATTTTCAACGTTGATGTCAACTGGCGTACTTTTTATCTGGTTAACCATCGCCACTAAGCGCTCTTTACCCAGTGTCTTTAACGGTAAATCAGCGGTGTAGGTGCCATTATGGTGATCAACCCAAGTCACTTTACCGGTTTGGTTATGTGCTAATGTGATGTTTTTAACATCAATGTCGCTAAGCGCATTATCAAACGCATCTTTTAAGGTTAGCGTGAGTTTTACGGTATCACCGGATTTAAAGTTTGGTGCGTTTGTCGCAGCGAGCGCAACGGTATTCACCACACCGGCTTGGCCTTGAACACCTGAGCCATCAGTTTTTGTTGCTTGAATCGTTTTGGCGGCAGTAACCTGCCAAGTTTGTTGCGTTTCCTGTTTATTGGCGGTCACTTTAACCAGATAATTTCCTGTTTTTTGTGCAGGTAAAGTGGCGATATAAGTGCCTTTATCCGTTTTCGATTCAACAAATGTTAAGTTAAGTGGCTTGTCATTGAGGGTAACGTTGATGTTATTCTCAATTTGAGTCACACCATGGTTATTGGCATCAACGGCTTGTACGGTAATTTGCTGTTCTGTTCCTGCCGCAGATGGTGCAATCGTCGCGACGATTAGCTTACTCACCTGTTTAATATCAGCAGTATTTTCCACGGTAATATTTGCTACCGAACTATTGATACCGTTAACGGTGGCGGTTAATACATCGCTTCCCAGTACCTTTAATGGCAAGGTCGCGGTGTATTGGCCGTTGTTATGGTCGGTCCAAACCACATGACTTGCTTGCTTGTGCGTTAGTGCAATGTGGTTGCTGGAGACGCCTTTTAATGGGTTATTAAAGCTATCTTTTAGCTCGACAGTTAACTGTAAATGATGGCCAGATACCGAACTTACTGATGCGCTTTTCAGTTCAACATGGCTAACGACGCCATGCTGGTCTTTTTTGCCACTTCCATCTGAGGTCGCAGTGACTGTATCAGGTTTTGTCACGGCGAATGTTTTTTTAGCCGAATTTTGTTGATTGGCGCTAATAACCACGTCATAAGAGCCACTTTGTTGCCCAGATAATTTCCCTATGTAGCGGCCATCTGCTTGTTGAGTGACATTAATGCTTTCTGGTTTTTGCTTACCGATGGTGACCTCAACACTTTGGACACCGTCGATTAAGTTACCTTGAGCATCGGCCAGTACCACCGTGAAGGTGCTTTCTGCGCCAGCGGCTGCGTTGGTAATATCATTAATATCGATTTTATGAATCGCGTTATTGCCTAACTGTGGTTTGGCATCAATAACAATGGTTGGGCTTTGTATGTTATTTACGGTGATAAATAAGTGATCTTGCCCTAATTGCGTTAAAACTAAGTTAGCCGTATAGCTTCCATCTTTTTGTGCTATCCAAGTGGCTTTACCCGCTTGTTTATGGGTGAGTGATTGCGCTAAATCAACGCCAGTTAATGGGTTACCAAAGGCATCTTCTAATATCGCGGTTAGCTTTAACGCACCGCCAGATTTTAGGTTATTATTTGGGGAAATGGCGAGTGTTGCACGGTTAACGACACCGCGATAATGTGGTTTACCACCATGATTGATAGCAATGGGGGAAGGAGCGCTAACGGTTAAGGTTGATTCTGTGGATTTAACACCACCAACAGTGGCAATAATTTTATGAACGCCTGATTTTTGGCCAGAAAGCGTGCCAGTATAGGTTCCTTTGCTATTGGTTGTTTCCGTGATCTTAAACAATTCTTCAGTGCCATCAATAGAGATGACTGCGTTACTATCTATCCCTGTAATGGGTTGGTCATTGGTATCAGTGATTGATAGTGTGATGGAACTCGTTTCACCTGCAGCGGGTTTAGCGATATCTTTGATTTTAACTTGCTTGATTTGCGAGGTTCCAATAGCACTTCCCACGTTAATATTCAGTGGGGAAGTGGTTATTTTGTTCACTTTCACGGTTAAAGTATCTTGGCCAATTTTGGTGAGAGGCAAAAGAGCCGTGTAGTCGCCGTTGCGGAGGTCTATCCAAGTCACAGAGAGATTGCTAGGTTGTCGATGATTTAACTGAATACTCGCGCCACTGAGCCCTTCAAGGGGGTTACCAAATACATCTTTAAGTGTCACGGTTAATTGTAATGACTGCCCTGATTTTAGGTCGTTAACCGCTGATGAAGCCAATGTAACGGTTTTAATGACGCCACGCTGATTTTCTATACCACTTCCATTTTTGTCTTTCACGGCTATGGTTGCAGGGGTTTTAACTGTCCAAATTTTTGATGCAGTTTTATTATTCGCCGTCACTTTAACGGTATATTTACCCGTATTTTGTACAGGTAACGTTCCTGTATAAATACCTGCTTGAGTGAGTGACTCTGTTAAAACAATCGATATTGACTGGCCGTCGATATTTGCCGTTATCATACTGCTAATCATGGTGACGGGGTGCTGATATTTATCAGTGACTTTTACGGTGATAATTTGGTTTTCACCTGCATCACTCGGGATGATTGTTTCAAGTTCGACGTTAGCAACTCGATTGATATCCGTCGTATTACTCACTGTAATAGGGAATTGTTGTGATTTATGACCATTAATAGATGCCGCGATATTATTGGCGCCAGTTTGTGTTAACAGCAACGAAGTCGTGTAAGCGCCATTACCTTTATCTAACCATTTCAGCGAGCTTGCCTTGTATCCATCCAAAATGATATTACTGGTGTCGAGAGCCGTTAACGGATTATTAAATGCATCGAAGATGGTGACAGTGATATCCAGTTTGTCACCTGATTGCAGACGTGAGATATCACCTGTTGTCATGGTTAGGTTATTGATAACGCCTCGTTCACCATGAGCACCTGTTCCGCTTGAGTTTTTCGCGCTAATTGGGGTTGGTTTTTTCACCGCTAAAGTATCTTTAACTGAGCTTTGGCCATTTACCGTGGCTATAATGTTATGATCACCTGCTTGCTGTGTGGGTAGCGTGACCTCATAAATGCCCGGTTTCCCTTCCTTTGCTGGCAAGGTGTGTGGGGTGCCATCAATCTCAATAACCATTTCCTGTTCACCGACCACTGGATTGCCATTTTTATCGGTTAATTGAACAGTTAGAGTGCCATTTGAACCTGCATCTGCTTTTTCTATTTTGGTGATTTCAACTTTACTGACGTTATTTTGACCCGACGCGTGACTAACTTGGAGCGGTGTTACAGCGGTTTTATGATTGCTGATAGAAGCAATTAAGTTTTTATCGCCAACTTCAGTCAGTGTGAGAGTCGCCGTATAAGAGCCATCGCCATTATCCGTCCAGACTGGCTTGCCGTTAAATCCGTCAAGGGTAATTGTATTTAGCTCAATTAAACCGTTATTAAAAGCGTCGGTGATGGTCACGGTGATTTCAAGTTGATCGCCAGACTGTAAGTTACTGGTATTGCCTGTCGTCATAGCAATACTATTGACCACGCCTTTTTCTCCCGGTTTACCATTGCTATTTGGTTTAATTGGAGTTGGTTTTGCGACCACTAAGGTTGTGTCAGTTGAGTGTTGGGCATTCACACTCGCGCTAATGTTGTGATTGCCCGCTTGCAGTGCGGGTAGGCTAACCTCATAAATCCCGGGTTTACCTTCTTTTGCAGGACGTTTATAGGCTTGTCCATCAATATGAATGGTAATTTCTTTTTCACCGACAACCGAGTTGCCATATTTATCGGTTAACTCGATAGTTACAATACTATTTGTACCAGCCGCCGGTTTTTCTGTTTTGGTGATTTTTACCTTATCGACATGGGAAGCGCCTATGGCATGATTGACCTGAACTTCTGTATGTGGGCTATGGGCACCATTGACGGAGGCAGTTAAATTATTGCTACCAACGTCGGTTAAGGTCAAGGTAGTGGTATAAGAGCCATCACCATTATCTACCCAGCTTAAGGTATTTCCTTTGTGTTTACCGATATCGATGTTATCAGTATTTAAGCCAGCTAAGCCGTTACCAAAGGCATCAGTTACCGCAACCGTGATTTCAAGAGGATTACCGGATTCAAAACGGTGAGTGTGATCAAGTGTGATTGCGACTTTGTCGATAACGCCTTTCTCACCTTGTTGGCCTGTACCATTCGAATTATTCGGGCTAATTGGGGTCGGTTTTTGCACTTCTAAAGTATCTTTAGGGGAGCTTTGGCCATTTATCACGGCAGTAATTTGATGATTACCTGCTTGCAGTGCTGGCAGCGTGACCTCATAGATACCGGGTTTCCCTTCTTTCGCGGGGAGAGTATGTGGTTTACCATCAATATTCACGGTCATTTCAGTTTCACCGACTACTGAGTTACCGTTGTTATCGGTTAATTGAACGGTTAGTGTGCTGGTTGAACCTGCGGCGGGTTTTTCTGTTTGAATAATTTCAACTTTACTGACTTTGTCTTTTCCTTTGGCATTGCTAACTTGGACTTGTTTTTGCGGGCTCTTAGTACCATTGATGGAAACGGTAAGGTCATTATTGCCGATGTCGGTTAGTGGCAAGGTGGTGGTGTAAGAGCCATCACCGTTGTCAACCCATACCAATGTATCGCCTTTGTGTTTACCAACATTGATATTATTGGTGTCTAAGCCTGACAAGCCGTTGTTAAATGCATCAGTAATGGAAACGACGACCTCAAGTTTATCGCCAGATTGCAGATGGCTAGTATCGCCTGTCGTGATAACGATATTATCGATAACACCTAGTTCGCCTTTTTGCCCTGCACCGCTTGGGTCTTTAGGTTTAACAGGCCGTGATTTATCAACAATAAGTGGCTCTTTTGGTGATCCTTCCCCATTAACGATAACAGAAACAATGTGGTTGCCTGCGAGTTGACCCTGAATAATGACGTCATAAATACCTGGAGATGTTTCTGTCACTGGCAAAGTATGTGCTTGGCCATCAATATTGACAGTCACTTCTGTTTCACCAACAACGGGGTTGCTATGTTTATCGGTTAACTCGAGGGTTATAGTGCTATCTACACCTGCTGCTGGTTTTTCTACTTTAATGATTTTGACTTTATCAACATGAATAGTCCCAGTGGCATTAGCGACCTGAATATCCGTTTTCAAGCTAGTGGTGCCATTAATAGAAGCGGTTAAATCATTGGTTCCGATCTCCGTTAATGGCAAAGTGGTGGTGTAAGACCCGTCGCCATTATCCGTCCATATCAGCGTATCGCCTTTATGTTGACCAATATCGATGTCATTGGTGTTTAAACCCGTAAGTCCATTATTAAATGCATCAGTAATGGTTACAGTGACGTCAAGAGTATCTCCCGATTGTAAACCGTGGGTTCGGTTTGGAGTGACGACGATATTTTCAATAACGCCTTTTTCCCCTTTTTGGCCTGTGCCGCTTGAGTTGTTTGGGGAGATTGGTTTTGGCTGCTCAACAATTAACGTTTCTGGAGAGGAGGTATGCCCATCAATGGTGACGGTGATACTTGGCGTACCAGTATGTTGTCCCGGTAATTTTCCGGTGTAGATACCACTACCAGGACGGTTTTCCGTGATAGTAATTGGTGTTGGTTTGCCATCGATGTTCACGATGACAGAACCATCAGCGCCAGAAATAGGGTTGTTGTTTGTATCAGTCAGTGAAATGGTAATCGTGCTGTCTGTGCCAGCAGCGGCTTGCGCAAGGTCGACAATCGTGACATGGGCTAATTGGCCAAATACAAAATGGGTTTCTACCGTGACGCTTTGTTCATTCAGTGTTGCCGTTATTTTGGCAGGCCCTGCGACTTGGCTTTTTACCTCGACTTCAGTGTTACCCTGTTCATCGGTTGGGCTTAGCTGCTTGGCTGTGGCATTTCTTGCCTCAAGTTGCAGTACAGCGTCTTTAATGGGGTGTGCATTATCATCAGTAACATGGAATTGAATTTTGTTATTGGATGTCCCATCGGCTATCGCATTATCATTGAGGATATTAAAATGCTTAATATGCGCTTGATGCGTATCGGCAATAAAGAAAAAGGTGGTTTCAATGGGAACGCCGCCATTTGGCACTACCTGAATTCGGTGTTCACCCGTAGTCAAAGTGGTGAATTGAATCGAAGCTTCCCCTTTGATATTGGTGGCAATTTTATATTTTTGTTTATCAGTTGATTTTGCCGCCTGCATTTTTTTGAATAAATTGCTAAACGCCATTCTTGAAGAGGTGGCTTTTTGTGTGACGAATTTAAGTCCTGCAGGGAGAATAAATGTCACTGTTGAGTCTGGCGCGATATTATTTAAACTATCTCTGGCCGTAATCGTTAATTTATTAATATCTTGGCCGTTAGCAACCGCATTTCCTTGCTTGATAACCTCATTTGGGTTAATTGATAATACGCCGGAGTTTGTAACTTCAACCAAAGTTGTGGCCTGTGGTGAAATATTTCCTTTGCTGTCAGAGGCTGTTACCGTGAATCGGTAAAGGTTGATTTTCTTCCTTTCTTGTTCGGTCATTGCCACTTTATAAGACGGCAATTTGACTCTTGTAGACGCTCCGTCGAGGATTATTTCGCCCCCAGCGGCTAAAAATTCAGGTGCTTGTACGGCTAATTGATCTAACGGATATTTGGTATTGAGGGTATTAATTAAAGGTAATAATTCCCCTGTCTTCCCTTGGATTATTGAGGGTAATGATAGGGTTATCAGGGTGTTCTTTTGGTATTCTAGTACGATATTGTTATTACGATTCACAAAATCATAGCGACTGCCCATTAAACGACGAGCATCACCCACTTTACTTGGGTCAAGCTGTTCTGCGAGGCTCTTACCCAGTGCCCAAGTGAACTGGACTTTGGCATTAGTTTCACTTAATCCACCACTGATTTTTTGTTCTGCGCTTAAAGTTACCAGTGAGAATGGAGTCCAGTTTATACCAACCGTTGTGGCAAGAGGGTCTTTCTGGCGCTTATCTTTGCCAAATAGGGCGACATCGTCGCCAAAATACTGCTCAAATTTAAGGCTTCCGCCAATATTTGGGTAAGAAGGCAACCAGCCCTCAGCGTGTAAATCCCATCCATTAGCCGGGCGGGCATTGTAGTCATTCTTTAATTCAGGAGCGCTACGCCATGCTGATGTACGTAAATAGGTATTGGCACTCAGTTTTAAGAAATCTTGAGCGTACTCTACCCCGAAACCTAGGCGAGAGTGGTAGCGAGATAAGTCATGATCAAAAAAGGCATTGACGCCCATCATACTCTCTGGGGTAAAGCGACGAACCCCAATACCATTATTGGTTTGTAATCGGCCATCAGTACGGTGAATGTTATGTTGGGTAAACAATAATAAATCTGTACTGTCATACCAAGGAATTAACCAATCTAATTGGGTATTTTTAATGGTTAATTTTTTATCTACGTCAACACTGAATTTGGCATTACCGGTTTTGGATAACCAACGATTTATCTCATCTGTTGCCGCATTTGTGGCTTTACTGCGAGCGAAGTCTTGTGCCATATCAGCAAGATCTGCCGCTTTTTTCTTACCAGAGATAAAACGCGCAGCACTTTGGCTATATTCAGCAACCAGCTTCTCTGTTTTATCATCATCGGTTAGAGCGGGGTCACTTCCCAGAGTAGGTAGGTCATCAGGTGTGAGCATTTTTGCATAGCTTGGTATAACCGGCATGATGGCCGAAGACCATATTGCAGTAAAGAGCACAAAACCATTTGAGATTTTATGTCTCATGGTTGGCTTTGTGGTTGACGTAGCGGGGTTCATTCAATTTATTCCTAGTTTCAATATTAACTGGGTTATTGTTGAATGCTTATATAGGTAAGAGCTTGTGAATTAGTTTGACTTAAACAGAAGCGGAATTTACAAGGTGGAATAACACGGAATGGGCAGCTTTTATTAATAATGCTAAAAAATAGTCTCTTCGCCTATATTAAAGTATTTTTATCGATTGGGAATAAACCTTACTTGAATGAAAACAAGCCACTAGCTTATAAAACATGCGATATTGGATTGGTAAGGAGAGTAAATTTAGTCGCGATTCAATAAAGTCATTAGCTAGGTTAGTTGAATTTAAAAAGCCCCATCAGGGGCAATTTTGATACTGAAAAAACAACTAAATTAAGTCTATTTTACAGCGAACAGCATTATCCCATTTTTTGAAATAGCTGCTTTAGCAAACCTAACGGTGTGCGTGGATGGCTGTTTTGTTCACTTACTGGCGATTTGAAAAGAGTTCCTGTGCTTGGCTGAATATTTATCGCAGATGCATTCCTTAGAAAATTAACTTGTATTGTTCGGCTATCGCCATTTAAGGTAGCAATGATATCCATGGAGCCTTCGGCTAAACTGCTGATTTCTAATTCTGTATTTCCATATTCATCAGTCAATTTAGTTGGTGAGATAACGCCATTTGGTGCTTCAAAATGAACCTGTGCCCCAGCGATGCTTTGTCGGCTATTATTCACAATATGCAGTTTAATTTTGTTTTTACTGATCCCATCAGCGACTGCATTGTCTTGGATGATATCAATGCTACCAATGAATGACTGGCTAATATCGGGTTTAAAGTTAAACATTTCATTTATTTCTATGCCATGCTCCGTATTTGCTTTTATGGCATAACTTCCTGATATAAAAGAGGTGAATTGAATAGAGGCTTCACCTTTACTATTGGCAACGATGCTATAGGGTTGTTCAGAAACTGATTTTGTCGCTTGGGCTTTCCACATAAAATGATTAAGTAATGAATAATACCCCATATTTTTTTGATCAATAGATTTAAGGCTTGCAGGCAGTGTGAAGCTGACTTTTGCATTGGGGACTGGGTGACCAAGAGCATCTTTAATTACTACGGCGAATGTATTTGCGTCTTTACCGTTAGCGACGGCATTATTTCTTTTTACGGTATTTTTATGGGTGATGGTGAGAGCACCGGTATTGGTAACTTCAATTAACGTTTCTGCTTGTGGAGAAACATTTCCATTGGTGTCATAAGCCGTTACGGTTAAACGATAAAGGTTGAGTTGTTGGTTTTTAAAAGCATTGCTGGCAATTTTATAAGATGGCAGTTTTACTGAGCTTTCTATGCCATTAAGGTGAATTTCTCCCCCAGCGGCTATCAATTCAGGGGCTTCTATCACTATTTTTTCTAGCGGGTATTTCGTGGTTAAATTGCGGATAATAGAGAGTTCTTCTCCTGTCATACCCTGAATAACTTTCGGTAATGAGAGTGAAATTAACGTTTTCTTTCGGTACTCCAACACAATATTGTTATTACGGTTAACAAAATCATAGCGGTTACTGGAAATATGACGAGTAGCTTCTATCGCGGAAGCATCAAGATGTTGTGCTAAGCTTCTTCCTAACAACCAATTGAAGGCAATTTTTGCACTTGTTTCATTTGTTCCTCTATTACCTATTTTATGTTCTGTATTTAGCGCAAGGAGAGGGAATGGGGACCAATTGATGCCTACAGTAGCCGCTATTGGGTTTTTCTGACGCTCATCTTTACCAAATAAAGCCACGTCATCACCATAATATTGTTCTAGTTTTAGGTTCGCACCTAAATTGGCATACGTAGGGAGCCAACCTTCAACTTGAATATCCCAACCGTTAGCAGGTCGTGCGTTATAATCATAGGCTAATTCGGACGCACTACGCCAAGCCGATAGCCCTAAATAGCTATTCGCACTCATTCGAACGTAATCTTGAGCATACTCGACTCCAAGCCCTAAGCGCGAATGGTAATGGGATAAATCATGATCAAAAAAGGCATTTGCCCCCATCATGCTATTTTGTTGGAAATGACGTAAGCCAATACCGTTATTGGTCTGTAACCGGCCATCAGTACGGTGAATACTGTGCTGAGAAAATAACAACAAATCGTGTTGATCATACCAAGGTACTAGCCAATCTAATTGAGAAGCCTTAATTGACAATTTTTTATCGAGATTAATATTGAGCCTGGCATTACCGGCTTTGGATAACCAATGTGTTATTTCATCTGTAGCGATGTTAGCCGCTTTATGGCGAGCGTAATCTTGTGCCATATCGGCAAGATTTTGGGTGTTTTTTTCTTCAGAAGCAAAGTTTGCGGCATTTTGCCCATATTCCGCTAAAAAACGTTCAGTACTATCTTCAAGTTGGGCTTCAGATTGGGGTCCTTCAAATTGAATAGCATTACTACCGAGTGTAGGTAAATCGTCTAAATGGGCGATTTGGGCATAGCTTGGCACCATTGGCACAATAGCCGTAGACCAAATTGCCGTTGAGAATAGCAAGCAGTTCGGTAATTTAGGTTTCAATTTTGACGAAGGGGGATTCATCGAGCATATTCCTGATATCAATATTAACATGGCTATTTTCAGGCTAGACAGTGCTCAGTGCTTGTGAATTGATTGGATGAATACGGAAACACGATTTGTATATTGGAAATATTTGGAATAACTGGCTTTGGTTGATAATCAAAAAATACAGAATATTATACAGATTAAAATAAATGATTTTTTATTGGAAAAAATCTTACCATAATAAAAACAACAAATTAGATGAGGAAGTTATGGAGTTAACATTTTTAGGAACCAGTGCTGGGGTGCCGACAAAAGAGCGCAATGTCACCAGTATGATATTAAATTTGGTCGGTATTCGTAAAAGCTATTGGTTATTTGATTGTGGAGAAGGGACACAGCATCGCATTTTAAATAGCCCATTTAAAACGCCAAAAATTGAGAAAATATTTATTACCCATTTACATGGCGACCATATTTTTGGTCTACCCGGCTTGTTATGTAGCCGTTCAATGGGGGGAGCGACAGACCCGCTGACGGTTTATGGTCCAAAAGGGTTAAAGCAATATATTGAAACGGTATTAGCGGTGAGTGTGTCTTATATGACATACCCGTTGGAAATCGTTGAAATTGAAGCTGGGCAGTTATTTGATGATGGGGAGTTAATTGTGACGGCTTATGCCCTTGACCACCGTGTTGAGTGCTATGGCTATCGTATTGAGGAGTACCCGAAGAGTGGTGCATTAGATGCAGTCAAATTAGCCAATGACAATATTCCTCGAGGCCCTTGGATGCAAGCGCTTAAAGCGGGAGAAACGATAATTCTTGATGACGGGCGAGTCGTTAATGGCGCTGATTACCTCGGTGAGCCCGTACCCGGTAAAGTCGTTGCGATTTTTGGAGACACTCAACCGACAGAGCAAGCGCTGGCGCTCGCGAAAAATGCCGATGTAATGATCCATGAAACGACACTAGAGGCTGAATTCGCCGAAAAAGCCAATGAGCGTGGGCACTCGACGACAGTACAAGCGGCGGAGCTAGCACGTGAAGCGGGAGTAAAACGTTTTATTGCCACTCATTTGAGTGGCCGCTATACGAGTGAGGATATTCCAAGGTTATTGGCACAGTGCCAGTCAGTATTCCCTCAAACGGAAATCGCAGAAGATTATTTGACGGTGAAGATCTAATGTTGGCGGGCAATAGGTTGCCCGCTAAATCTATTGATGGTTTTAATAAATCACTTTCACAAAGCCATTACGGCAATATGTTTCATATTCATCAGAAAGTTGCCGGTTTGTGACAATCACATCAAATTGTGATAATTCCCCCATATTGGCGGTAGCGACTTCATCAAACAGGTTATAGGGCGCTAATAAAATCTTACGGATGGATTTCTCCATAGCTTTTTTCTTCATGGGTAAATCATCGAGATTATAGCAAGTTACACCAAAATTCCCATGTACACCGGCCGCTGAAATAAAGGCTTTTTTGGGGTTGATTGAATCCAGTAATGAAGGGAGAGATGGGTTGTAAAAAGAGTCACTTTTAGGACGATATTCCCCACCACACAGTAGCGCGGTGGCATTTTTTTTCTGGCTAAGGGCGAGAAAAACGTTATGTGAGTAACAAATACCAGTGAAATTAATCTCTTCGGGGATGAGTGAAATTAAGGTTGCCATTTCAATGCCATTATCAAAGAAGATCACGTCATCTTCAGTCACCATGCTCGCTGCAAGGTTAGGAATATATAATTCTTCAGTTTGATCTGGGGTAAAAACATCCGCTTGTGGCTCATTTGACACTAAATTGGCAGGTTGGGTAACAGAAACAATATAGCCGCCGAGGAGCGACATAGGGATAGGGCCTTCGGTATCAGCGCTGAGGTCTCGTCGAATAGTCATTTCTGAGACTTCGAGTATTCTAGCGGCTTCTTTTAAATGAATGCGCCCTGAGCGTTTTAAACATTCACTTAAACGGCGAAGGCGTTCTTTTTGTTTAGTTTCTATCACCCTACAATCCTTTTATGATATACAAAATTGGCGCGGTTAAACCGCGCCCCATCACTTAGTAGTCACTTGGCTTGGTTGCCGTTCCTGTGACAATTGCAACACTCGCACTTGCACCTACACGGTTTGCGCCGGCTTCAATCATTTTAATTGCAGTTTCACGGTCACGCACACCTCCGGAGGCTTTGACACCGACTTCATCGCCAACGACTTTACGCATCAGAGCGACATGGTGTTCTGTTGCACCCATTGTACTGAAACCTGTTGAAGTTTTCACAAAACCGACTTTAATTGTGCGGCAAATTTCACAAACTTGGGTAATTTCTTCATCAGTTAACAGGCAATTTTCTAAAATAACTTTTAATGTTGCTTTACCGCAGGCGGCAAATACGGCTTCGATATCACGACGAACAAAGTCTAAGTCGCCACTTTTGAGCATGCCAATGTTGATAACCATATCGACTTCATCAGCACCACGGCGCACAGCTTCTGCGGCTTCAAATGCTTTGGCTTCAGTTAAGCCTGCACCGAGTGGAAAGCCTACCACACAGCAAACCTTAACGTCGCTGTTTTTTAAAAGTTCGCTGGCTAAAGGAACATAACCTGTGTTCACACAGACAGATGCAAAATGGTGCTCTGCAGCTTCTGTACACAGTTTAGTAATATCGCTGACAGTCGCATTCGCAGCAAGTAAAGTGTGATCAATATATTTTGCTAAGTCTTGCATTTTCAACTTTCCTATATAAATGTGGGATAGACAACAAAGAATGAGGAAATGTGGTAGATATAACACTTGATCATTCGTTATTCGAGATCCTAATCACAAATGATATTTTTGCAACATGATAATGTTACTATCATATCATTATGTGATTTATTTAACACGAGGGACATTATGGATATAGCAGTTATTGGTTCAAACATGGTTGATTTGATCACTTACATCGATCAAATGCCAAAAGAAGGCGAAACGTTAGAAGCGCCAGCTTTCAAAATTGGTTGCGGTGGTAAAGGTGCGAACCAAGCGGTTGCTGCTGCTAAGTTAAATTCAAAAGTGATCATGCTAACCAAAGTCGGTGATGATATTTTTGCAGATAATACGATCCGCAATCTAGAGTCTTATGGCATTAACACCCGTTATGTGGAAAAAGTACCTTGTACCTCCAGTGGTGTTGCGCCAATTTTTGTTAATCAAAATTCATCGAATAGTATTTTGATCGTCAAAGGGGCGAATAAGTTTTTATCCCCAGAAGATATCGATCGCGCAGCGGAAGATCTGAAAAAATGTAAATTGATCGTTCTGCAATTAGAAGTCCAACTTGAAACAGTTTATCACGCGATTTCATTCGGTAATAAACATGGGATCCCTGTGTTGCTTAACCCAGCGCCTGCACAACGTACGCTCGATCTGGATTTTGCCTGCCGATGTGATTTCTTTGTCCCTAATGAAACTGAACTCGAAATTTTAACCAATATGCCAGTCGACACGATGGATAACATTCGTCGCGCTGCGCAGTCTTTACTGGATAAAGGGTTAAAAAACGTCATCGTGACATTAGGGGAAAAAGGGGCGTTATGGATGACCCGCGACAGCGAGTTACATATACCCGCAATTAAAGTGAATGCGATTGACACCAGTGGTGCAGGGGATGCCTTTATCGGCTGTTTCTCTCATTACTATGTCCATACGGGGAATATTGAAGAAGCACTGAAAAAAGCAGTGATGTTTTCGGCTTTCAGTGTGACAGGGAAAGGAACTCAATCTTCTTATCCAAGTGTTGAGCAATTTAATGAATTTGTACAAATCAACACAGCTAATGAATAGCTAAATAATAATAGTCCAACGTAGCTATATACCCTTTGAATAATTAAGTGGTCATCAGAGCCACATAGCCACTCATCGGGTATAAATTATAAAAATATAAGGGTTACTATGAACATTAAGAACATCACTCAGTTACCGGATGGCTACCTGAGTAAGACACCTCTATTCCAATTTATCCTACTATCGTGCCTGTTCCCATTGTGGGGATGCGCAGCAGCATTAAATGATATTTTAATCACACAGTTTAAAAGTGTCTTTGAACTCAGTAACTTCGCCTCTGCTTTAGTACAAAGCGCATTCTATGGTGGTTATTTCTTAATCGCTATTCCAGCGTCGTTAGTGATCAAAAAAACCAGTTATAAATATGCCATTATGGTAGGGCTGATCCTATACATCGCGGGCTGCAGCATGTTCTTCCCTGCGTCTCATATGGCGACTTACACCATGTTCTTGGCCGCGATTTTCGCCATTGCGATTGGTTTAAGCTTCCTTGAAACCGCAGCGAATACATACAGCTCAATGATAGGACCTAAACAATACGCTACATTGCGTTTAAATATTAGCCAAACTTTCTACCCAATTGGCGCAGCTGGTGGGATCTTACTGGGTAAATATCTGGTATTTTCCGAAGGAGAGAGTTTACAAAACCAAATGGCGGGAATGAATGCGGAACAAATCCATGAATTCCGGTTAGCCATGTTGGAGAATACCCTCGAACCTTACCGTTACATGATTATGGTATTGGTTGTGGTAATGATTTTATTCCTTATTACCAAGTTTCCTAAATGTAAAGTGGCAGAAACGCAAGATCATAAGCGTCCTACTGCATTAGAAACCTTAAGATATTTAGCGAAAAATAGCCGCTTTAGAAAAGGAATTATTGCCCAGTTCTTATATGTCGGAATGCAAGTGGCAGTGTGGTCATTTACTATTCGCCTAGCGCTAGAAATGGGGGATATTAACGAACGTGATGCCTCAAACTTTATGGTGTATAGCTTTGCTTGTTTCTTTATTGGTAAGTTTATCGCCAATATTTTAATGACTCGCTTTAATGCAGAGAAAGTCCTAATTATCTACTCGGTGATTGGTGCGCTGTTCCTGATTTATGTTGCATTTATTCCGAGTTTCACTGCAGTGTATGCAGCGGTCATGGTGAGTATTCTATTTGGACCTTGCTGGGCAACAATCTACGCAGGTACTTTGGATACTGTTGATAATGAGCATACCGAAATGGCCGGAGCGGTCATTGTAATGGCGATTGTCGGTGCTGCGGTTGTTCCTGCAGTTCAAGGCTATGTCGCAGATATGCTGCACTCATTACAGCTTTCATTCCTCGTTTCTATGCTGTGCTTCGTGTATGTCGGTTTTTACTTCGTTGGTGAACGCCGCTTTAAAGCCAAACAAGCTGCAAAATAGTGCTCAAATTGGGTAGTGTGAGCTACCCATTTCCATTTATCTCATTAAACCGTGAGTATGAAAATGAATACATTGATACCTCTTCACAAAAGCTTATTTACGGAAAACCCGACGCTTATTCTAAAAAATAACCAGTTTACGGCCACTGCATTTCGTTACCAAACTGGCGTGGAAGGGCTACGAATTGAAAATCAGCAAGGGTATTTAACGATTTTACCTTTTTTAGGACAAATGATTTGGGATGCACAATTTTGTGGCCAAAATCTGAAAATGGAAAATATGTTTTCAGCGCCAAAACGTGTTCCAACGGTCGTTGAAACCTACGGTTGCTTTGCATTCCATTCAGGTTTAATCAGCAATGGTTGCCCTTCACCAGAAGATTCACATCCATTACATGGGGAAATGCCTTGCGCAGCAATGGATAGCGCTTGGCTTGAACTGACTGGCGAAAGTTTAAGAGTTGTTGGCGAATATGAGTATGTGATGGGTTTTGGTCATCATTATCGTGCGACACCGTCAGTGCAATTAAACTCAGACAGTGCTTTATTTGATATTCATATGTCAGTCACTAATTTAGCATCGGTTCCTATGCCTCTCCAATATATGTGCCATATGAATTATGCTTACGTGGAGAATGCAACACTGACGCAAAATATCCCTGAAAATGCGATTAAATTGCGTGAATCAATACCGGGGCATGTTCAGCCAACTGAAAAATGGCTCGAATTTAATGAAGCGCTGAAATCCGGTAAAGTCACATTAAATCAGCTTAATCAGCCACAAATGTGTGACCCTGAAATTGTATTTTTTATGGATGACCTTAGCCAATATACCGCAACGCCTGAGTTTAGGATGACTTCGTCTACAGGAGATACGTTTGTCACTCGTTTCAAATCTAATGAGCTAAATTATGCGACCCGTTGGATTTTGTATAATGGTGACCAAAAAGTTGGCGCATTTGTTCTCCCCGCAACGTGTCGTCCAGAAGGTTTCCTTGCGGCAAAAAATAGCCAAACACTGATTTGGTTGGAGGCGGGGCAAACCCGTGAATTTACTGTCACTACCGGTGTTGAAAAGTAGTTTTATCTCAAAAAGGCAGCGTTGCTGCCTTTTACTTATATTGCTGACATTCTTCTTCCAAATCAGCAAGAAGCGCCGCAGCATCATAAATCAGTGTTTTTTTCCCATCAGATTGCATCATCAAAGCAACCTTAATATTTGCTTCATGCATATCAGGCAAAATTTCTGTCATCAGGTGTTCAAGGGTAAATAGCATTGGCGTAAAATTTGCCCATTTATCCGTTAAACACAACTCAACATACGCTTTGGCAGGCCATAGGGGTAGAAAAAGACATTTTTCATCATTCCATGCGGTAACAATATTTTGCCCATCTCCAAGGCCCCATACCTGCTCCCAATCAGCGATTTTACCGACAAAATAGGTATACTGCTGGTATGGCCTAAGCGCATGGACATTTTTTATTTCTTTGTCATTTGGGGAAAACTGGTTGTTATTCATTATTGGATATTTTAAAAAGTAACTGATAATTATTAGGAAAATTATCTTTATAATTGTTATCTTAATGGCAAAGTAACGAAAAACAATACACAGTAAAACAAATAAAAATAAGATCTATCAGGTAAATTTTAGGGCGGTTAGAAATGATAGAAGCATTACTTGAGAAATATGCCATTGGCATGACCTTAATTGCGACTTTTCTCGCAATCTATTTAGTTTTTGAGATTGTACATAAACGGCGTAAGCATAAACATAAGCGCAAAAGTATTTTGATCCATGTGGTTCAAACCCTAGTGCTGTGTGGCGTAGTTATCGTTATTGCTCAGTATGTCGATATGGCTGCCTCTGATTTTGATTTAACTTTTATTTCAACCTCTTTAGTTAATTTTATCACTATTACATTGATTGCATTGATTTTAATGCGAAAACTGTTTCAATTAGCGAACCGACTAGAAAAAGCTCAGATTAAAAAAGGCAGTGACCCCACTTCGGCTCGTATTATCGCCCGTGTATTTAAAACCGCAATATTTGTCATTATGGTACTGCTGTTTGGTGAGCATTTTGGGATGAGCCTGTCTGGTTTGATGGCGTTTGGTGGAATTGGCGGTATTGCTATCGGTATGGCAGGTAAAGACATCCTAAGTAACTTTTTCTCAGGGATAATGCTCTATTTTGACCGCCCCTTTAATATTGGCGATTGGGTCAGTTCACCGGATAGAAATATCGAAGGCACGGTGGTTGAAATTGGTTGGCGGATCACCAAAATTATTACGTTTGACCACCGCCCGCTATACATTCCTAACTCGGTTTTTTCTTCTATTAGTGTGGAAAACCCAGGGCGCATGACTAACCGACGCATCAAAACTGAAATTGGTTTACGTTACGAAGATTCAGATAAAATTGGAGCGATTGTCGACGATATCCGTACGATGTTACAGCAAGATGCCAATATCGATACCAGCCAAACTCTATTAGTGTATTTCGATGCTTTTGCTGACTCTTCGTTAAATATTATGGTGTATTGCTTTACCAAAACAACAGTTTGGGCTGAATGGTTAGCCGCGCAGCAAGCGGTGTATTTGAAGATCATTGAGATAGTTAAACGCCACGATGCGGACTTCGCATTCCCATCACAAACGTTGTATGTGGAAAAAAACAACTAACGTCCCATTACAGATAAATTGGCCGATTAATTGGTGGTGATCACCGGGTTAATTGGTTAATTTATCTTTTTATTATCTTTATGATGGCCTGAAGTGTGGGGAAGTAGGTTGTGATGAGATAGAATTTTTATGCTATTAACCAGTGGCTTATAAAATATATTCGACTTTCCAAATCTTGCCCTCTTTTCTTACCATGCTAATCATTTCAATTCCCTGATCTATCAAGTATATTGTCCGCCTCTTTTCCTCAGCTAACTAAGAGCCAGACTGCTATGAACAAAATCAATGTGGCATGTAGCCAGGGGGTCGCAATCTATTTCACTAATCAATTTCAGTGGGTAGATATTCGCGATGCACAGTTAAACAATATTGCCGCTGTCGTGCTATCTGAACAAGATGCCAACCAAGGGCTGTGGGAAAGAGTCGTTGAGAGCCAGCTGAGTATTCCGCTGTTTATCATCAGTGATAAACAGCTGCCAACCGATGGAAATTTACCACCTTATTTAACGGCGTTATTACCGCCAGCTCCAGCTGCCCGTGAAGAAAATAGCCGTCAATTGCTCGATGCTGCGGATCAGTACCTTGAGCAGTTATTACCGCCATTTTTTGCTCGAATGATGGATTATGCTGCGGGCCATAATGTGACTTTCGCCTGTCCGGGGCACCAGGGCGGCCAATTTTTCCGTCGCCACCCTACAGGGGAACAATTTTATCAGTTTTATGGTGAAAACCTGTTTCGTACCGATTTATGCAATGCCGATGTGGCAATGGGCGATTTATTGATCCACGAAGGTGCCGCGAAAGAGGCACAAAAATTCGCCGCGAAAGTGTTCAATGCGGACAAAACTTATTTTGTGTTAAATGGTACCTCATCATCCAATAAAGTGGTGCTAAATGCGCTATTAACACTGGGCGATTTAGTTTTATTCGATCGCAACAATCATAAATCAAACCACCATGGGGCGTTAATACAGGCGGGGGCAACACCAGTCTACCTAGAGACGGCACGTAATCCTTTTGGTTTTATTGGTGGTATTGATGCGCACTGCTTTGTCGAAAGTTATCTACGTGAACTTATTCAAGAAGTGATGCCTGAAAAAGCTCAAGCTAAACGACCATTTCGCTTAGCCGTGATCCAACTTGGAACTTATGACGGTACGGTGTATAACGCAAGGCAAGTCGTTGATAAAATAGGTCATTTATGTGACTACATTTTATTTGATTCTGCGTGGGTGGGGTATGAACAATTTATTCCAATGATGCGTCAGTGCTCGCCATTGCTACTTGAATTAAATGAAAACGACCCAGGTATTATGGTCACTCAGTCAGTTCATAAACAGCTGGCCGGGTTTTCTCAAGCGTCACAAATTCATAAAAAAGATAATCATATCAAGGGACAAGAGCGTTTTGTATCACACAAAAAACTCAACAATGCTTTTATGATGCACGCCTCTACTAGCCCATTTTATCCCTTGTTTGCCTCTTTGGATGTGAATGCACGTATTCACCAAGGTGATGCAGGTAAAATGATGTGGATGGACTGCGTGAAAGTGGGGATTGAGGTAAGAAAATCGATATTTCAGCACTGCCGTTATTTTAAACCCTTTGTTCCTGAAGTGGTGGATGGCAAGGCATGGCATGAATACCCAACGGAACAAATCGCTGCGCAGCAGCGCTTCTTTAATTTCATACCGCAAGAACGTTGGCATGCATTTGATGGCTATGCACAGGACCAATACTTCGTTGACCCCTGCAAATTGATGCTAACGACCCCGGGTATTGATGTCGAAAGTGGCGAATATGAAACTTTTGGCGTTCCTGCGACGATTTTGGCGCATTTTTTACGTGAACACGGAGTGATCCCTGAAAAGTGTGACTTAAATTCAATTTTGTTTTTGTTAACTCCCGCAGAAACCCGTGAAAAACTGGAGCTGTTAGTCTCTCATTTAGTCCGTTTCGAACAGTTACTGGATGAAGACGCACTATTGGAAGAGGTTTTGCCATCGGTTTATCAGCGTTATCAAGCACATTACCAAGGCTACACATTGCGTCGCCTGTGCCAAGAAATGCATCAGCTCAGCGTTAATGACAACATTAAACAGCTGCAAAAAGAGATGTTCCGTAAAAATCACTTCCCTGAAGTAAAAATGGCGCCTCAGCAAGCACACTTAGAATTTATTCGTGGTAATTGTGAATTATTGCCGTTAGATGAATTAGAAGGGCGTATTGCGGTTGAAGGTGCGCTACCGTACCCACCGGGTGTGCTGTGTGTGGTGCCAGGGGAAGTGTGGTCTGGCCCAGTATTGCGCTATTTCAAAGCACTAGAAACAGGGATTAATGCATTACCGGGCTTTGCACCTGAGCTACAAGGTGTTTATATTTCGAAAAATGAAGGTGAGAAAAAACGTGTCTATGCGCATGTTTTGAAATAAATTTCCAAGTATTCAGATATTAAGCATAGATTTTGCCTTGCTAGCTCGTTAAATTGGGGTCAGTGCCATTTCTGACTCCAACTTTAAGAAGGTAAGGTATGAGCAAAAAAATAATCCTCGATTGTGATCCCGGCCATGACGATGCTATCGCGTTATTACTGGCCTATGGTAACCCTGACATTGAATTATTGGCGGTAACAACCGTTGCCGGCAATCAAACCCTTGAAAAAGTCACTCATAATGCATTGGCTATCGCTGAAATGGCGAAGATCACCGGTGTTCCATTTGCCGCGGGTTCGGTTCGCCCCTTAGTTCGGGAAATTGAAGTCGCACCTGATATTCATGGGGAATCAGGTCTCGATGGGCCTGTATTACCAACGCCCACATTGACGCTTGATGAACGGCATGCGGTTTCGCTGATTATCGAAACGATTATGTCTCATCCTCCTAAAACAGTGACTTTAGTTCCTACTGGTGCATTAACCAATATTGCGCTTGCGGCTCGTCTTGAACCGCGCATTGTCGAGCGAGTTAAAGAGGTGGTGCTGATGGGCGGGGGCTACCATGTTGGGAATTGGAGTGCGGTAGCTGAGTTTAATATTAAAATTGACCCAGAAGCGGCTCATATTGTTTTCAATGAAAAGTGGCCACTAACCATGGTGGGGTTAGATCTTACCCATCAAGCGCTAGCAACCCCTGATGTTGTGAAAGAAATTGCTGCGATTGGCAGTGATTGTTCGCAATTTGTCATCGAATTATTGGATTTCTTTGGGAAAATGTACAAGCAAGCTCAAGGCTTTGATGCTCCGCCAGTGCACGACCCTTGTGCGGTTGCCTATGTCATTGATCCGACAGTAATGACTACGCAAAAAGTGCCTGTGAATATTGAGCTGACAGGAACGCACACGCTAGGCATGACAGTGGCTGATTTCCGTCATCCAGCGCCTGAAAATTGCCATACTCAAGTCGCGGTTAAGTTAGACCATCATAAATTTTGGCAGTTGATTATCAATGCATTAAAAAATATTGGGTAATAAATGGATAATGAAATAGAACAGATGCCTTATGAGGCATTAATTGAACGCAGTATGAATGCGTTACAGGCCAAAAACCAATTTCATTGTGATACATGGAAATTAGATGAAGCCGATTGGTCCGTGAACCAAGACGAAGGAACCATTATTTTTCATGCGCCTGACAATATAATGGCAACAGCGCCAGTTCAAATTGTTGGTACTTATGACCAAAGCCAAGGCAGTTGGATGTGGAGCTGGGCAAACAGTTCTATCGACAGCGCTTTAACCCAAGATGCAATTGTGGTGAAAGCTTATGGCGAGCGGAAAGACAACGCATTATTAACCGCCCGAATTAGTCACATTGAAGAATATGACGCATGGCAATTAACGGCATTGGCTTGCGAACTCAATAGCCAGCAAGGGGTATATCGTGGGATTGCGGGGCATACTTTGATATTTATGACATTTGGTGAGGTGTCTCTCCAACAAATTTAGGTTGTATTGGTGCTTTATCTCTGGTCGATAAGGCATTTTAGTGCCTTTATTCTATAACCTGTCCGTTATACTCAGTTTTTTCAATGAGGAGTTTGCTATCAGCCGCGACGCCAGAATTAGCTGAGCAAATTATTGAACTGATGAATAGTTGAAGATGAGTGCGTGAAGATAAGCCTCTTCACGCGATTTAGTTGGTATAAATTAGCTAAAATCAAAATGCAAACGTAGTTTTTTGCAATGTAAACAACGAAATAAATAACCTTGAGCAGCGCTATCTTGATGGAGAATATTCGCGAGCTCTGAAATTGAAAAACCATAATCAGCGATATCATTTTCAAGGGAAACAAATTCATCGAGTTTATCTTTGATGTCATCCCAGTAAACATAGCCTATGAATTCACAAGGCTCTTGGCAGTGTGCGAGCCAAATTTCTTGTTGCCACCCTTGATAGCCCGGTGTTCGTTTAATTAGTTCATCAAACATTTCAGTAGGATAGGGGGTTATGGTATGTGAAAACTCGCCGTCTTCGTCATATTCGCAATCAATACCTTCAACACTGGCAGGGTCTTGAAACTCACCATCAAATTTTGCACTGGCAGAACCATCGGCAATACACCAAGGACACAAAGCATCAATGTCCTCAATAGAATAAAACGGGCTTTCATAATAAATATCAGTAGGTTGCTTACAACAATCACAGGTTACTGTTTTATCCGTCAGAAAAGCTTCAGTTTCAATAGGATCCGGGTGGTACCTAAATGTAGGGAGTGTTCGGTTATTGAGTGGCATATACAGTTCCTATTAAAGGTTGCGCGAGAAGTAAACCAACTTTGGGAAAGCATACCACAAGGCTGCTTGATTATATCTTTCGGTTTTATTCCATGGTGAGTTTCAGATAAAGCAAATTGTTCAGTTAATTTGAATGAGTTGAGCGATATTATTAGCTTTAACCTAAATAACATTGTCGATATGATACCTTCATCGCAGACAACAAGGGTTGTCTCATCGAATAAAAAGTGAAGGAATTGGATTATGAACATGTTAAAAACTTTGATGGCAGCTTCTGTATTATCTTTAGTCGCATTTGGTGCATCAGCAGCAACAATCACTGCAACAGGTGATACGCTGGCTTCAACAGAAGCAAAAATTGCAGCTAAAGCTAAAGCCGCCGGTGCGGATAGCTATACAATTACCAGTGCTCGTATGGGAAATTTTGTCACAATGAGCGCAGAAACTAAATAACGAATTGTGTGAATTCATCTTGTTGAAATATTTTTGATGAAAAGTGGTTTTTTAGGTGCAATAAGCAGACTAAATACCACTTTTGTTTTATCTGAACCCACATAGAGTACTTTTCTAACTATTGAGGAGTCGTTGATATGAGTTTCAAATATAACCGCCTAGATAAAGATAATGCCGCTGTATTACTTGTTGACCATCAAACGGGTTTATTATCACTGGTTCGCGACCAAGACCCCGATAAATTCAAGAATAGCGTGTTAGCGTTAGCGGATCTTGCCAAGTATTTTAACTTGCCGACTATTTTGACGACATCTTTTGAAGATGGTCCTAATGGCCCGTTAGTACCTGAGTTAAAAGAAACTTTTCCTGATGCCCCTTTCATTGCCCGCCCAGGCCAAATCAATGCATGGGATAACGAAGAGTTCGTCAAAGCTGTCAAAGCGACAGGTAAAAAACAGTTGATTATTGCCGGTGTTGTGACAGAAGTGTGTGTGGCATTCCCTGCATTATCAGCCTTAGAAGAAGGCTATGAAGTTTTTGTTATTACTGATGCTTCAGGTACATTTAACCCGATCACACGTGATGCCGCGTGGGATAGAATGTCAAAAGCAGGGGCCCAATTGATGAGCTGGTTTGGTGCCGCTTGTGAATTACACCGTGATTGGCGCAATGATGTGGAAGGGTTAGGTACGTTGTTCTCAAACCATATCCCTGATTATCGTAACTTAATGACCAGCTATGCACTGCTTTCTGCGAAAAAATAGTGTGTGACTGAATATTAAAATGACATAATTGGTTTGGAAATCCTCGATATGACATTGCTCATATCGGGGGTTATTTCGTTAAATTAGCTGAGTTCAGCCGCTCGTTTTCGTCATCATCGCACTTAGTTCGCTCTATGCTATAATAGCCTGCTGTTTTTGCTTGGCTCCTTACTTTTTGGGGCTATCCATTTGATTTCAATACACAAGACCACCATGCATCAAAATACCTCAAAACAAGGCTACACCAACCTAAACCGATTTTCCGTTGCGCCGATGCTCGATGGGATGCACTGTAATTAAATATCAGTAAGTTATAATTTTATGGTGTGCTATTGGTGTCCCCTTTGCTTTCAATAGCTATTATTTAGTGCAAATAATGATTTAACTTAGGTAGTTATAAACCATATTTGCTGATATATTAATGATATTTATGAATGTATCAGCAAATAGTACAATGGGATGGCTATGAACACGTTAAGTCAATCAAAAGAGATATTACAGGAATTAATTAATACTGTTGGTAACGAAGGTATTGAACGTAATGAAGCACAAACAAGATTCCATATTATTGATATTATTTTGAAGGAGTGCTTAAATTGGAATGGTTGCATACAGGTAGAGCAATATGAAAGTGGTAATGGTTTTACTGATTTTGAATTAGGTAACCCTAGAAAAGTAATCGTTGAAGCTAAGAGAGAAGGGGTTAGCTTTGAAATTCCACCAGGTAGGAGTATTAAAAATACAATTGATATACCATCATTATTATTAACAAGCAAAGATATAAAAATTGCCATGGAGCAAGCACAAAAATATAGCTCCAATCGTGGTGTACCAATTTCAATAATTACTAATGGCCATCAATATATTACATTTATTTCGAGTAGAACTGACGGAGTTAATGTTTTTGATGGTCAGGCATTAGTTTTTACTTCATTAAAAGATATTTTAGATAACTTTCCATTGTTTTGGGGATGTTTATCTATCGAAGGAATTGACGATAATAAATTAATGAGGCAATTAACAGTTGGTGATATTAGATTACCTTCTAAATTATCCCAACAACTTATTGATTACCCTAAAATTAGATATTCAAGTAAGCTTCAGTCAACGTTAAGAAGTTTATCCGAATTTTTTTTACTAGACGCAACTGAAGATTCTAACCTAGAGATATCATTTTATAAGCAATGTTACTGTGAAAGTGGTCCTTTGAACCAATATTCTCTTTTAAGCAAAAAAATATTAAATTCAAGATATGCTTCAATATTTTCTGAAACTGATGAGCAACCATTTATTAGTCCAGTAAATGAAAAAAATAAAAATAATTTAGATGAAAGTATTTTTTCTGATGCAGTAGCTAGACGTCCAATAGTTTTAGTTGGAGATGTAGGAGTAGGAAAAACATCTTTTATTAAAAATTTAATATTTAATAGTGCATATAAAGAGTTTAAAAACTCTATATATGTTTATATTGATTTAGGTGCAAAAGCAACTCTAGATACTGATATTAAAAAACTAACCTTGTCAGAAATTAAAAAACAGCTTTATGAAAATTATAGTGTTGATATAGATGAAGCTAAATTCATAAAGCGTCTTTATCAAAAGGAAATAAAGAGATTTGAATCGGGAATTTATGGTGACTACAAAGAAACTAACCCTGAAAAATATCAAGATAAATTAATTGAATTGCTTGAGAAATATCAATCAAATGAACGCGAGCACATTAAACTATCAACTGAGTTTATTAGTAGAGAACAAAGGAAACAGATAATAATTTGCATTGATAATGCTGATCAGAGAAATTTTGATGTTCAACAAGATGCTTTCATTATATCTCAAGAATTAGCAAAAGAATGGAGCTCTATAGTATTTTTATCTGTTAGGCCTCAAACATTTTATAAATCGAAAAATTCTGGTGCGTTAAATGCATACCCTCATAAAATTTTCACTATATCACCTCCAAGAGTAGATGAAATGATATCTAAAAGACTTAGATATGCTGTGAAACTTGCTAAAGGGGAGGAAAGTTTATTACCAACACAAGGGAGTATAACTTCAGAGAGTTTAGTCATATTTCTTACCATTCTAATTAGATCTTTATCAAAAAATAGGGATATAAATGAATTTCTATCTAATATAACCGGTGGTAATATTAGGCGTATAATTGAGTTTGTGACTGGATTTATAGGATCACCTAATATTGATGCCGAAAAAATTCTTGATATAGAAGAAAGAGGGAAAGAGTATATTATTCCATTGCATGAATTTACCAAGCAAGCTTTATTGGGTGACTACTCTCATTATAGCCAAGAAACATCTTATTCAATGAATGTTTTAGATTTAAGCACCCCTGATCCAAAAGAGCATTTTCTAATTCCTTTGATAATATCATATTTAGAGTGTCAAGGTGAACACTTGGATAATAATGGATTCTGTAGATATGATTCAATTGTGAGTGAAATGCAAAATAGCGGCTTCACACCCAAGCAAATTGACAATGGGTTACGCAAATCTACCAATAGAAAATTAATAGAAACTTCATTGAGAGTTACTTTTGAAGAGGATGAAGATAAATCATTAATTGGTAATATGCCTGATAAACTTAGAATTACAACAATAGGCGCTTATCATATAAAAAAATGGATTGGTAATTTTGTATATTTAGATGCTATGGTATTTGATACTCCTATTTTGCTACCGGAAGTTAGAGAAAAATTATCAATTAACATTTCATCATTAGATATTAAAGATAGATATATAAGAGCAAATATATTCAGAGACTATCTAATTAAGCTATGGAAGGAGTTTAGTAATGCTCCATCTTATTTTAACTTTGAAGAATTATGTCTTGAGCAGACATCTAGTTTTGCACAAGTTAAAGAGTATCTGAATAAAAATAATTTGTTAAATTAGGATATAAAAAAAGCAGCCTAAAAAAGGCTGCTTTTTTTAATTCATTCCCATAAGTTATTGTTCCATTCAGGCCAAAAAATTAAAATCTAATAGCTTAAATAGGACTCCTAAGATACATGGAATTTTATTTACAGTAAAGTTTTTTTTCTTTTTATGTGAACAGGTTCTACTTAAATAGATTAATCCTTTGAAAAAAAAGTGTTTTTAGCCTAACACCTTTACTAGGTTAAGACCTTATTGCAGCGAAAGAAATTCTTTTTTTGAGTTTTTCCTCTCATTATCAATCCATTCAGCCAAGTCTGCAACGTGAACCATCCTTGGAGCTTTTTGGCTTTTTTCATTCCGATAAGTAGGAAATGGTAGTTCACATAGGGCCGCTTTTTTATCTGCATATGATGGCGTTAGATTTAGAAACTTTTCAGCGACAACTGAAAGGGGTATTTGTGAGGTTTCAAATTCAGCCATAAGTAAAAACACTGTGTTCATATTTATCTCCACTATCTTCCGCATACAGATTCAATAGTTCAACCACAAATACTCGGTACGATTTAACCTCACACAACAATTCTGTAAACTGAATTAACTGTCTGGATATATCCATCAGCAAGATAAGTATCGATATTGATTACTCGTGATGTTTGAATAGAAGCTCCATCGTAGAATCGATTTTTCTTATCGTTGAAGATTTTCCCATAAGCGCCATAACCGTAGATTTCTTCAAGCTTTAGATCGGCATCATACTCAGGAGTAATCCCCGTAAGCTGGTTATAGCGATGAATAAACATAGCCCTTGCTTGGACTGGCAGCATTGGGTTTACAGTGATCAGGTCGCTTGATGGGATCCCTTCAAGAATAGGCCATTGGTTATCACCATCCACATCTAAATCACGGCGTTCTGTTGCAAGCATTGTCAGGTCCGCATAGTGAACAACATCACTAATCACTGTTGGCAAGTTCCATTTATCGCAAATAATAGACTGAATAGTCTTTTCGATTGCTTTATATTCCGGCAGCAATGCTTTTAATGGCGTTGGCAGGTCACGGCAATAAGCCTCAGCGGCATCATGCAATAATGCTTCTAACGCGTACTCAGGCGGTACAAGCTGGCTAACATAAACAGAGTGTTTAGCCACAGAATAGAAAGAGTCAATTTGACCAGCAAAGCGACATTCGTTAGATAAGCCTTGTGCAATATCTTCGATAGAAATATCTTCCGCACAGATATTAATGAAGTCGAAATGCTTGCCAGTAAAAGTTGAGATATAAGACATAATTACTCCACAAAATTTAGATAATAAGAGTCTGTCTCTTAATAAAGAGAATTAAATTTCTAGGTGTTGGATAAATTATTTAAAGCTTGGCTTCTTTGCCAAGTGAATCAATTAATGCTTTTATTAAAATATTTAACTCTGAAGTAATTAAGAAGAAATCAGCGTCAAAGCGTTGGTTGTAATCTTCCATTCCAATATCATCATTAGTTTCTAAAAATGCAGAATCAAATTTAATTTTGGAAAGAATAAAACTATCATTAATACAGAAGGTGATTCTGTCCTCATAGTTCAATGATAATTTAGTTACCAGCTTACCCGCTTCAATATTTGACTGAATTTCATCAGAGACTAAATCTTGTTTTGAATATTTAGCAATTCCACCCTCTTCAAGAATGGCTTTCATTTCTGATTGCTCACCAAAAACAAAGCCTTTTGGTAATTGCCCACTTCTAACCCATTCAGTTAGTGTTAACTCAATTGGGTCTTGTACTGTTAATGGAACAACGGGCAAAGAGCCAATGGATTTACGGATCATTGCGAAACAATCCTCTGCGCGGCGAGGAGACGAAACTAGCGCAGCAATAAAACCATCAGCAATATTCACCCATACATCGAAGCGGGCATATTTAGAGAACGCGCGAGGTAGTAACTCGTGAATCACTTCATCTTTAATGGCTTGACGCTCGGTTTTCTTTAGCGTCCTACCTTGATCCGCTTCTAATTTTCTCACCTTTTTATTTAATGCATCATTAATAACTGGCGTTGGTAATATTTTTTCTTCTTTAAAAAGAGAGATTAACATTTGGTTGTTAACTTGATGAGTTAAGCAATCCGATTTACCGATGCCTAGTGGTGGAATAAAACCAAATTGCGACATGTCCAGAGAACCACAAGGCTCGTATTTTAAATGTGATAACTGTTCTTCAATATTACTTAAATCAATATCACGAGTAAGGCGATATATAACCAAGCTTTTTACATTAAAAACGCTCATGAGATAACCCTCATTAATTTTTCATTAAATCCACAATATAAATAAGACCACTGATATTAATTAAGTACATATTTACCCGTATGGACTGACATGAAATCAGTGGCCTTGTTTATATTTAGAAAAATAGGCGGCACGACGCCGCCAAAACTATTAATAACTACTTGCTATCACTGGTGTTTTTTTCAGCTTGAATACGTTTATGAATTTCTTCGCGATGCACAGCCACATTCTTTGGTGCTTCAACACCGATCCGGACTTGATTTCCTCGAACACCTAAAACAGTAAATTTAATTTCATCACCAGCCATGAGTGTTTCACCAACTCGACGAGTTAAAATAAGCATGATTCCCTCTCAATACTCCACATTAAAATTAGTGCCTGATTATTTAGCCACATCAGGCTGCTGTGGTATTGCTGTACCCCTACAACAATATTTGAGTTATGATTTACATTCCCCTACATACAATAAGGAATAGATCATGTCCGTATTCGATAATCACGAACTAGAATTACCCGCATGTCCTAATTGCGGTAGAAAGACGAAGAAAAAAATCGCTTGGATCAAGAGTAATCGTAGCTTCAACTGTCCCTGTGGTACTCGAATCAATATTGACAGCACAAAGTTCACTAAGGAAATTCGGGACCTTGAAAGCCAGATGAAGAAGCTCTTTAAATAGCTTTTTATCAATAGTGATTAATTCATTGCTGGCAAAAGAGTCGGTCATTAGTCGTTGACCAATTGCTTCTTCTAATGCTTGCTGAAGGGCGGTAATAATTTGTTCCTGCGTTCTGTCCTTTAGCCATTTAACTGCCATACGTCCGCTTTTTGGTTCTTGCCTGAACTCCCAGCGAATATCAATATTTTGCTCATCTATTACAGTGACTTTCATCCTGAATACCTCACGAATTAGGCGCTGATGGTGACTTTACAGCGTTCCTGCTGATCGAAGATGTCATCATCAAGTTTTTCAATCTTGCGCTGCAGTTCGGCCTTATCTTGTTCAAGTTGAGTTTGTTTATCTTTAAGAAATTCAAGTGTTTTTAATTCAGCTGCTTTTTTTAGAATCCATTCTTGAGCATCTTCCTGCGACATTGGCATGCTAAATGTAACAATTGGTTCGTTTGAATTGAGTTGCATGTTTACCCTCCTTTGCGTTGTTGCATTTAATGTATATTTGATTTGCGTTATATGCAACTTAAAATTTGCGTTATTTGCAATTATTTTTTGTGGGCATAAAAAAACCCAGAATCATCTGGGTTTCTTAAAATCTCGTGTGGTTTCTATGAATGACGTCTAAAAGCTTGAGTCTGACTAATAAGGACTTTTCCATGAATGCATAATCGATGCTCGTTATTGCCATTAATTTCCCAACTGGTATATCTCGGGTTATCGGACAGCACCATTATTTTATCTGGTACAACTTGCAACCGTTTAACGTGTATATTTCCATCAAAAGAGAATACGTAGATACCATCACTATCAATATGATTAATAGATATATCAACAAAAATAAGGTCACCGGGCTCAATTGTCCCTGACATACTATCGCCCTTAGCATTGATAACCTTTACAGTCGAAGCCATTCTGGAACCAAACATTAGTTTGGCTTGTTCTGTTTCGTATTCGATTGAGTGAATTACATCAACTACTTCACTAATAGCATTACATCCGGGGCCAGCACTTGCGTTTACATCAAGCAACTCAACTTTAAATGTGCTTTCACGCATACCGTTAGATTCCAATTCACTGTTTTTATATACAGTATAATCTAACTCATCTGAAAATAAATCAACAACAGAAACTGATAAGGCGCTAGATATTTTCGTTAGTAATTGTTCTGTAAACGACTTTTGCTTGCCTGTTTCAATACGCGAGACATTACCCGGATCACTGCCAATAGCGTCCGCCAAGTCTGATATTGTGATTTTTTTAGCCATTCTAATGGCTCTAATTCGGTTTCCTATGTTCATCTCTTAATTACAAATGTTTTTTGCGAATTATGCAAAGTAAGTTGCGCAAATTCTATATTTGAAATATTATGCAAATTACGCAAATTAAGGGGGTTATATGCAAACAAAACTACGCGTCTTGCGGAAAATGCAAAAAATAACATTAACAGAGATAGCAAAAGCGGTGAGTATTGATACCGCAAGCCTGAGTCGTATTGAGCGAGGCCTTCAAAAAACATCACTTGAAACGGCAGAGAAGCTATCAGTTTTTTTTAATGGAGAAATTTCCGAGATGGAAATCCTCTATCCAGAAAGATATCAAAATTAATTATCAAGTTTAACTACCAGAAAAAAAAGGAATTGTAGATATGTGCAATCAAACACTTAGAGAAGTTGTTAAAGGAATGTGCAAAGGATATACGAACGGACGTGCAGGAATGGCTGGCGCATTAGGTATGTCAGAAAACACATTTAACAACAAGTTATATGAAAAAAATGGCTGTCGCTTCTTTGAACTTCAAGAACTAGAGGAAATGGAGACATTATCAGGAACAGCATTGTTATTTGAATATCTCAAGGGCAAGCGTAATCAAATTGAAGCGGAAAAAATCAAGGCAGAACCTTTAGATAAGGTGGATTTATTCGAGATTCGGATGAATTTAGATGCTAAGTACGGTTCGCTTTATGCATTGATGCAAAAGTGTGTTGCTGCTGGTTTTGCAACGGATGAAAAGCTAAGGGCAATGGAGAGGGATTTAGGTGAAATATTTTCGTATTCAAAAGGATTTTTAGAGTCGTTTAAAACGGTATATAGGGCTGAGAAACCATGATTTCACTAAGAGAGGGTGGCGCTCAGGATATGCGGTCCCGAGCGCCGAGCGTCAAAACAAAGTGTGGAGTAATGAACGCTATGAACAGTTTAAATCAGTTACAGCCAAGAAAGCAATTTAAGTGTTTGCTGACTTCTAAAGGTGGCTCAATTCAATATGTAGAGATCATAACGTCAGCTGATGAATTGGGCAACTACCAAGCGGTACCACAATTGGTAGATGACCGGAAAAAGCTAGAAGAGCAATGGTCTAATTTTTACTTTCTTTGTGGGAGTGAGGTCAGTGTCCAATGAAGATCCAAATAATCTTAATCGGTTGTATCTGGATAAGCGCGGTATTCGTGTTCGTGTCATACGTTATGACCGAGAAAAACAGTGGGTCATATACCTGCGTGACGGTTATGAACATGAATGCTTCGCCCCTTTGTACAAATTTAAAGATGAATTCACAAGGGTGATGGAATGAGCAGCCTGTTACTACTTAAAACACGCCCTCAAATCGTTATACCAGAGCTGGCGGTACGCTTGGGCTTGAATGAGGCATTATTGCTTCAGCAAGTTCAATACTGGCTCTCGGAAACCTCGTCAGGTGTCGATCATGACGGTAGACGCTGGGTATATAACACTGTTGAAGAATGGCGTGAACAATTCCCGTATTTTTCTGAATCCACAATTAAGCGTGCATTTAACAATTTAAAAAAATTAGGCGTATTAAATATTGAACAAATCAATAAGCGCACGCATGACCGCACTAATTATTACTCTATAAATTATGAACATGCGTTGTTGTCCGATGAGGTCAAATTGAACCCATCGAACAGTTCAGCCGAAGCCTCTCGAACAGGTCAAAATGACCTTATCGATAAGCGCAAAATGAAACGTTCGAACACTACCAAAATGACCTCATCGAATGGGTCAAATTGCCCTGATCTTACAGAGAGTACTACAGAGAATACTCAAGAGATTACAACAGAGAGTAACTCTTTTTGTCCGGCTCATGCTGAGCCAGACCACGCACAAATTGTTTTAGAACATTTCAACAAAGTCACTAATTCAAGTTATCGCGATGGCAAAACTACTATGGGCCATATTAGAGCCCGTCTAGCTGAAAATTACACCTCAGATGATTTAATCCTTGTGACTGACTACATCACGGCTAAGTGGATGAATGACTCAAAAATGAGTGATTACCTGCGTCCAAAAACATTATTTAGCCCTGAGAACTGCATGGAGTATTTCGAAAAGGCTCAGAAATGGAATGAAGCTGGGCGTCCTGTATGTGCTAACGGAAAGTGGTTAAAGCCGGGTGAAGTGGCTGTGAGTATCGACACAGTTCAGCGCGATGAGGCATTCACTCGCATCATTGGTTCCCGTTTGAAGCCACAAAGCCGAATCGAGGAAATTGCGAGTGAGTTAGCGGGTAAGACCGGAATTAGAACAGCGAAAGAATTTCAAGGACGACAAATGTGGATCAGTATTTGGAAGCAAGCAACCGAACAAGCAGCGAGAGAGGTGACAGCGTGATGCGCAGTGAAGCTAAAAAAATCTACGGCACTAATGTTTTTGGCATTGTCGCCATGTTGCATCAACTTCGCCGCTGGTGGGCTATTCGTGAATTACGTTCTTTTTGGAATGCGGACAGATATTTTTTGGTTATGTGCAGAAAGTTCAAACACTTGAATTGTCATGCTGACAGTTTCAATGTCCAGCAGCGTTATGAATTTGTCCGTGAGTTTACTAAGCACCACCAGCAGCGAGGGGTTATCTGATGAGTGAATACGTTGCAAAGCTTAATGAACTCAAAGCCAAGCCAGCCCATGAACTGAAAGAAATTGGAGATCAGTGGCAATCTCCCGAAAATCTAGTATACGGCATTAATTCAATTTATGGCCCATTTACCCTAGATCTATTCACTGATGGCGAAAACAGCAAAGCTCCTAATTTCTACACTGCGGAAGATAATGCATTAACTCAGAATTGGTCAGAAAAGCTAAAAGAAATCGGCGGCGTGGCGTTTGGTAACCCTCCGTATTCAAGACCCTCATATCATGAAAAACAGGCCATTACAGGTGTTCGTCACATTATGTCTCACGCTTCAGCGATGCGTGAGCTAGGTGGTAGATATGTCTTTTTACTGAAAGCTGCAACCAGTGAAGTTTGGTGGCCTGAGAATGCGGATCACATTTGCTTTATCCGTGGTCGCATTGGTTTTGACGTTCCGAAGTGGTTTATCCCCGCTGATGAAAAACAAAAGCCAACCGGGGCATTCTTCGCTGGGGCAATAGTTGTTTTCGATAAAACGTGGACTGGCAAAGCATTTGATTAAATCAATCGTGAAGATTTAGAACAGCGCGGGAAAGCATTCATAGAGCAAGCGAAGTGGTTACTGAGTCGAGGGGCAACATGCAACCTAAACAAATAAGGCGGTATCGAGAAGTTATAACGATTTTTAAAGGTAGAGCATTTAATCGTGATGATCTCTTTATCGAAATGGCTATGAATGGGCGCTCAGGTGCAACAACACGAATTAAATCGTTGCTGAAATACGGTCTTATTTATCAATGCGAAAATGATTTGTATCGAGTATCAGACAACAGTGAGCAAATCTTGGATCAGCTAAAGACGGATATAAACACCCCATTGAATGATGATGAATTTTTGCTGGCTTTAGTAAAACGCTTTGATGCCTTGCTGGCGGGAGTTAGAGCATGAAAGACGAGATGCCTGAAATTCGCCAGTGCAAGTGTGGTAGCGAGGATCTGCACATCGAAACGCTTGAGTATCGCACTTGGTTTTATGTTTATTGTCACGGTTGTGGCGCCAACGGTCCAGCGATAAATGACAAGCTAGAAGCCGTAAAAATATGGAACGAGGTGGTAGCCAATGTCTAATCCAATCACTTTTATTCTGCCGGTCCCGCCTAGTGTAAACACATACTGGCGCCACGTTGGGAAAAAGACCCTGATTAGTGAAAATGGTCGCAAGTTCAGAGCTAACGCTATAGCTGCAGTGTATGAGCAGCTACGCAAGCGGCCAATTGCAATCACTGCTGATGTATCAGTTATTGTGAAGATGTACCCACCCACAAACCATAGGAGAGATATCGACAACTATTTGAAAGCACCATTCGATGCTCTGACACATGCAAACGTCTGGAAAGATGATGACCAAGTAAAGCGTGCAGAAATCGAATGGTGCGAGGTAGTAAAGGGCGGTCGGTTCGAAATTACGATCAGCTTACATGAAAGCGCAAATGCGGTTGCGTAAATAAGTGGGAGTAAATATATGAACAAGTTATCAGTAAAAGATCTAACAGTGACGAGTTTAGAAATTTCTGAATTAGTCGAATCACGGCATGACAAAGTAAAGCAATCAATAGAACGCCTTGCAAAGCGCGGTGTAATAGCTTTACCCCCAATGGGGGAGAAGCCTACAGAGGGGAGACCGGTATCATTTTATTTATTTTCAGGTGAAAAAGGTAAGCGCGATAGCATTATTGTTGTTGCTCAATTAATGCCTGAATTTACAGCGAGGCTGGTGGATCGCTGGCAAGAGTTGGAAAACCGAAACGCATTACCACAAACATTGCCAGAAGCATTAAGGCTGGCAGCTGATTTAGCCGAGGAAAATCAGCAGTTAGAATCAAAATTGATAGAAGCAGCACCTAAGGTGGATTTTGTTGATCGCTACGTTCAAGCAACAGGGTCAATGACTTTTAGACAAGTATGTAAGTTGCTGGGAGCAAAAGAAAATGACTTTAGATGCTTTTTGCTCGATAACAAAATTGCATATCGACTGAATAATATTTTAACTCCATACCAGCAGCACATTGATGCTGGGCGCTTTGAAATGAAAACAGGTGTAACAAAAGAAACAGCTTACTCATTTTCGCAAGCCCGATTCACAGCCAAGGGAGTCAATTGGATAGCTGGCGAATGGATGGAGCACAAAGCGTATGCATAAAGCTTCAATACTCACAGCGAATACGGTACCAGACTTAGGTTTAGTTATATTTAGACCAGGAGTGTCGGCGTTACAAAATTTTTCTGGTCGTATGTTGATTATCCCGGTACCGGAATCATTAAGTGATAAACCGATAGGGCCTATATCTCTTCCTCAATCATTCCTCAGCGACGAGTTGAGTGGTATCGAGGAAATAAAGCAGGTATTAAATTTAACAGTAGATCCTGAGCCACCAGCTAGTTTCATGCTAAAGCCAAAACTTAAGCGCTGGATAAATGATAAATATCTACAGTGGGTTAAATCTCAGCCTTGCTGTGTATGTGGTGCCACGGCTGATGATGCTCATCATATTATCGGTTATGGTCAGGGTGGGATTGGTACTAAGTCGCATGATTTATTCACTATTCCACTGTGTAGAGTTCATCATAGAAACCTACATGATGATCAAAAGGGGTGGGAAATAGAGCATGGAAGCCAAATAGTTTTATTATTTAAATTTCTAGACCGATCCGTGGCTCTAGGTGTATTTGGTTAATGCGGTAGTGGGAGATAACAGAATGAATTATCAATATTTAGAGTATCTTCGAGCAAATGTAACACTAGCATTAGCCAATATTCACGGAGGGACAAAAGGGCAATTAGATGCGTTTCAAGGTGCAGCATTAGTAAGAACGAGTCGATTCAAAAGAAATAAAATGCGTGACAGTACAGGGGCAATGCGTGAGTCTGAGCCTGTGAAATGTACTGAAACACGAATAAGCAAGTCACCGATGCCACCAATAGAAGAAATAACATTTTGTCTTAGTTCGTGGCGCCGTGCGGTTAATAGACTAGATGAAGCTCATAAATCATGGTTGCTGTACTGTTATGCATATGACCTGAATTACAACCATCAAATAGAAATCTGTAATTATGTGTGGGAGCAGTTTAAAGCGGAGCTATCAGGGAAGCGGATCACCAAAAAGGTAACGGCGAGATTAATGCAATTGGTATGGTTGGCTGCACAAGATACAGCATCTAGGTTTGGTGAAATATTAACATTTGAAAAATATACAGATACAGCGTTGGCAAAATTAGTCGGTGTCAGCAAGTCAACATGGTCAGAAATATATCGTGATCATTGGACTATGTTGGTTTCTATTGTTGAACGAGTAGATCGTGAGGTTTTATTGTCAGTTTCTAATATTAGAAATGAATCACGTTCTTGCAATTTAACATCATAATACTTGCAAAACCGAACAAAATGAGCCATATTTAACACTAATTTGGTATGTTGCCAAAATTGTATATAACCTCGCTAGTCGAGGTTTTTTTGTGCCTGAAATCCACATAAGACTTGCTGTTATTCCTGGTCAGAGTTACATGTATAGTTATGCATAATAACTGACCAAAGGTTTTAAAATATCATGTTAAAACAGAGTGATATAACACAAGAAGCAAGAATTATTTTTGAGGCTACCCCATATACTGAGGCGGTGACAGCAGGTGAGGTTTCACAAGTCACAGGGCTAACACAACCACGCTGTCAGTTGATATTAACGCAGTTAGCAATAGCTGGGTTAGTCAAAGAAAATATCAAAGAAAATACATTTCAAAATATTCAACTGTGAAAATGGGCGGCTAGTGGGTGTTGACGCACTCCACCAGCCATTTACCCGTAACGACGATCACGGATAAACCAAGGCCCACCGCTTATACGCGTAAAGCTAGGTGAGCTTATCAAAAAAGGTTCTCCTGATCTATGAAAAACACTGTAATTTTAAACAGTATAAATTTAGTCAATGATGACTCACTCAGCTATATAAAGACACTTCCGGACAATTGTATTGACCTAATCGCAACAGACCCGCCATATTTCCAAGTTAAAAACTGTAGTTGGGATAATCAGTGGGAAAATGTCACTGCTTATTTATCGTGGCTTGATGAAATGCTTGCCGAGTTTTGGCGGGTTTTGAAGCCAAATGGTAGTCTTTATATGTTTTGTGGATCTAAGCTGGCGGCTGATACAGAATTATTGGTTCGCGAAAGGTTCGATGTTTTAAATCATATCATTTGGGCTAAACCGTCAGGGCCGTGGCGCCGAGCGTGTAAGTCTGACCTACGTAGTTTCTTTCCAAGCACAGAACGCATCATATTTGCAGGGCATTACCAAAGTCCTTACAAAGGAAAAAGTAGTGAATACCTGCAACAATGCCGTGAACTTAAAGAAAATATTCTTAAGCCATTAATTGAATATTTCAAGCAAGCCCGTGATTCGTTAGGGATAACAGCAAAAGAGATCCACAAAGCAACAGGTAAGCAAATGGCTTCGCATTGGTTTGGTTATAGCCAGTGGCAGCTACCGAGTGAAACGGATTATTTGAAGCTTCAAAATTTATTCAAGCGCGTTGCTGAGGAAAAATTAAGTAATAACCCGTTAGATCGTGAACACGCTGATCTGTTGATGCAGCAAGCAACATTAAGGCGTGAATATCATGAATTAGCTGAGCAATATCAATTATTACGTCGCCCTTTCACTGTGACCGTCGATGTTCCTTATACGGATGTTTGGACTTATCCACCAGTGCAGTATTACCCCGGAAAACATCCTTGTGAAAAGCCATCCGTAATGATGGAACACATTATCAATAGTAGTAGCCGAGAGGGTGATGTTGTCGCCGATTTCTTCATGGGCTCTGGCTCCACAATAAAAGCAGCATTAAAACTTAATCGTCGTGTTATTGGCGTTGAGTTGGAAACTGAACGTTTCGAACAAACAAAGTTAGAGATAGAGCAGAATAAACCGCGACAATAGTTGTAGTGGCGAACAACAGCTTGCCTGAGCTAAATCAGGCATTCATTTTTCGTTGAGGCCCATCATGCAAATACCTACAGATCTAGTATTTAGACCCGCTAGCGAATTACCAACAGCAGATATGGATAATCGAGATGTTATTGTTATTAACCCCTGTGATGGTTGGCATACGGGAACAATAGAAGTAGATAAAGAGGGTGATGATTGTTATATCGGTATTTATCCCTTTGCTGGAACTGAAATGACACCTCATGACTTTTATATTGCATGGGCGCTTTTACCCGATATTGATAACTTGATCGACAAGTTTGATGGTGAACGATTTAAAAATCGTCATTGCTGCATATGCAAACGGTGTGATCATTCCACTGCAGAGCATAAAAGTTAACTTGTAAGTAATCCTTACAGGTTGAACCATCCGGTATTTCCGGATAGTTCGATTCACATATTCGGTTATTCCGAACAACTGATTTCAAGGCTGCGTATTGCGTGGCCTTTTTCGTATATAGCCACCGAAAATCACTATCAACATGTTTAATTACTGCAATTAATTTGCTGGTGGCTACCTATTTAACCTAAGAGAACAAATAATTTATGAGCACATCAATAGGGATAACCCTCGGTGCTGCTGGCGGTGGCGCGATGGGCGGTTTCCTTATTGGTGCCGACTATGGTGTCGTGCTGGGAGCTATTATCGGAGCATCAGCCTCAGTTATTGCATCCAGAGATAATAACCGGCGAAAGATACTTCATTTTATTTTGGCTCTTGGTGCTGGAATCCTTATTGCTAAAGAGGCTTCCGATGTTATTTCACAGATATGGAGTTGGGATATCAGTCCGAAAATAATGGCAATTGTTATTTCGGCATTGCTTATTCCAGTTCTTGTTCTTGCAGCAAATAAAGATAACCTCAAAAAATTATTTAGTCGGATCTTTGCTTCTATAGATAGAAATTTTAGCAGTATCACGCAAGCTATCAAAGATTGGCGAAATAAAGGAGGTAGTTAATGAATACCGTCCTTAATTACTTAAGTAGTATTTCGCTTTGGGTGGATAGTCACCCTCTCGAAACAGTCGATATTTTTCTTTTGCTGGCCTCTGCAATAACGGTGTTTCTTTGTCGGTATGCAAAACATCGTGACTCTATTGTTGGTACCGCATTATTTATTTGCTGGGTTTATCAAATATACGAGACCTTAGTTGGTGATCGTATTTCTGCACCATCAGATGTGCTTTTTGATGGAGTTATCTTCCTCGTTATTTTCTCTGCAGGTGGCAACATTATGTCCATTGTTGTTATCAGTAAGCTAATAGAGAAAACCAAATCAATCTGGTTGCTGATGATGCGACCTTTTACTTTTAGGGTAAAGAAATGAGTGACCAACAACGAAAAATGGCGCGTGGTGAGCGTAACAATAATCCGGGAAATATTGACTATAATCCTGCTAACAAGTGGCAGGGGCAACTGCCTCATGACCCTATAGTAGAATCTCGATTTTGCCGATTTCAATCTGCAGAATATGGTATTCGCGCCATTTATAAGTTACTGCAAACCTACCAGCGTAAATATGGATTAAATTCTGTATCAGCAATTATCAATAAGTACGCCCCACCGATTGAAAATAATACATCAGGTTATATCAATCGTGCTGCCGCTGATATTGGTGTGGGTATTAATGATCGTATCGATACCAGCAATAAAACAGTGGGGATTGCATTAGCAACGGCAATTGTCAGTGTCGAATTAGGTTATCAACCCTATAGTGAAGCTGTGTTCGAAAAAGCGTGGAGCTTGCTGTGAACTGGAAAATGACTGCTATAGCGTTAATCGGTGTTATTGCTCTTGGTGGTCTGCTTAATTGGGAAATTAGTAAAAATCAAAAGTTAACAGACTCATTAAATGAGGCGAATAGTAACGTTGAGCGACTCACTGATGAGCTATCTGAGCAAAAAGAAATTAACTCAGATTACGAAAAGCGCATCAACTCCATTCACGAACTCGACGCAAAACACACAACGGAACTCACAAATGCAAAAGCTGAAATTGATAAGCTTCGCGATGATGTTCGCAATGGCTCTAAGCGCGTGTACGTCAAAGCCGAATGTCCAAAGTCCGAAAGTGGTTCCACCTCCGGCATGGATGTTAGCAGATCCCCCGCCTTGGCGAGAGACGCTGAACAAGATTATTTCGATCTCTTTAAACAGCTTGAAACACTCGAAAGACAATACCTTGGTTTAAGGGATTATTACTACGCGGAGTGTAAACGATAATGGCTATTTTTAAGCGACTGACCAAAGAGCAAATTAAACAAGACTACGACCACTACGCTTTATTCATGGGTATTGTTCCAATCTATGTTGGTGATGTTCATGGTCAGTGTCGTGTTGCTGTTCGCAATTGGTGGCCTGATTGTTTATTGGATTTAGCTGACTTTGTTCACCAATTCACACCATATGATGAATGGGCCATAAAGATGGGCAAACCAATTAAGTAATAGGCAATAAAAAAACTAGTTTTCTCTACAAACGTCATTCTTTGAGTGGCGTTGATAGAGCTTTAATTGGTTGCTATTTTCAGGAATAAATTATGGCTAATTTAACTGATTTAGCTAATCAACTAAGAACTATCCGTAAGCAAATCCCTTTTGCGACAGCGCAAGCACTGACTAGCACTGCACGTAAAATAGAAAATGCACAAAAAGTTGCATTGCAACGTAATTTAGAAAATCCAACACCTTTCACAGCTAAGAGCATTAAAAGCCGTGGAGCACGTAAAAGTGATCTACGGGCTAAAGTATTTGTGATGAATATCGCTGCGGAATACTTAACCCCATTTGAAGAGGGAGGTATTCATAAGCTGAATGGCTCTGCATTGCTCAACCCTAAAAACATTAAGTTGAATAAGTACGGTAACTTACCAAGAAATAAGTTAAGTAGCCTTAAAGCTAAAGACAATACTTTCATTGGTGAGTTGAATGGTGTCAATGGCGTATTTCAGCGTAAAAAAGCTAAGAAAGGTCGTAAGGGTAAAAAACGATTAAAACGCTCACCTAATAGCACCCGTCGGGATAGGCAAAAACAACCAGCACCTAAGTTACTTATTCGGTTTGGTGATGCGTTACCTGTTCAGCCTGTACTTGGATATCAGGATAGGGCACAACGAATGGCACAGGCTTTATTACCACAGGAAGTAAGCCGGGCAATATCAGAGGCAATACGAACTGCAAAATAATACTTGGGTAAGTAAAGATAGAATTAGATAGAATCATGGATATGAACTATTTATTACGAGGTTATTATGAAGTTTGCAAATGTGGATGAATTATTAGCGCACTCAAGTTTAAGTGACGAAAGTGACGCTAAATTATTTGTAACCCAAAGTGTACAGGTTATTGATAATCTAGCAATAAGATGGAATTTCACTATTGAGAATGGAAAGGATATACATTTCCAAGAAAGCCTATCGTACTTAATAAATAGTGATGTATTGGAAAGTTTCAAACGTAATCACATTAGAAAAATATTGGCAGAAATAAATGCCAGCGAATATTATCCACCTAACCAGCTTTGACTCAGCAGAATTTTTTTGGGTCCTTCCTAGCACTTTTATAACTCACGGGCATTGCGCGCCGTGCAGTTTCACCAGCTAAAAATTTTTGAAATTTGGGTAACAGGTAACACATCGGTATTTCTGAGGTTACGTTTATCTTTATGAATTTAAAAATAAATATTTATTTTTTGTTTCATTTTTTATGTTACCCATCTTGTTACCTTAGTTAATAGGTAACAGAGCGGGTAACAACTCAAGGTAACATTTAGGGTAACAGCATGAATCAGTCAGATTTTGCAAAACTGCATGGTGTCAGTCGTAAAACTATTACGATGTGGAAATCTCGTGGATGGCTAGTCATGGATGGTGACGAAATTGATGTTGATGCCTCAAATGAAAATATAGAACGATACCGAAAATCCCCCTCAGTATCTGCAAATAAATCTAAACCTAAAAAAGAAAAAAAACAGCCCAATAATGAATTAACGGATGAGTCACCAACACAGACAGCTGAAAGGCTAATTCGTGAAATTGGCGCGGACATGTCTTTTGATGAAGCTAGAAGAATAAAAGAAAACTTCCTTGCGCTACTTACTAAGCTGGAATACGAAAAAGAGGACGGACAACTGATTGAGCTTTCAGTTGCAGAATCAATCTTGTTTGCTGAATTCAGAGAGCAACGTGATGCTTGGATGAATTGGCCATCTCGTGTTGCACCAATTATGGCTGCTGACTTGGGCGTTCCGGCTGACAGGATGACTGAGGTGTTAATCGAACATGTCCACAAACATATTACTGGTCTCGGGGAGCCTGAATTCAACACAGACGAAGCGTGATAGGTTATTAGCTAGTGTTAAAAAAGGATGGACGCCACCACCTCGTATTAGTGTTCCTGACTGGGCAGACCGTTATAGAAAGTTAGCAAAAGAAGCGGGGAGTACATCAGGATCATGGCAGACCGATACGGTGGAAATTGCTCGAGGCCCAATGCTTTCCGTTACCGAGTCAGGTGTCCATACGATTACTGTTATGTGCTGTACTCAGTTGATGAAAACAGCTTTACTTGAAAATGTGTTTGGCTATTTTGCTCATTTAGATCCATGTCCTATGTTGTTGTTGCAACCAAAAGAGGATGCAGCTGAACAATTTTCAAAAGAACGAATTACGCCATTGATTCGGGTTACCCCTGTATTAAGAAAAATTGTTGGTGCGAATAAACAAAAAACATCAAAAGAAACGTTGCTATATAAATCATTTCCCGGGGGATTTTTAGCTTTGGCTGGTGCTGGTAGCCCTGATAACTTAGCCCGCCGCCCAATTCGTGTATTACTAGCCGATGAAGTTGATAAATATCCAATTACGCGAGAAGGTGACCCTATCACGTTAGCAGAGGAACGAACGGCAACATTTGGTCTTAATTGGTTATCAGTAAGAGCATGTTCTCCAACTGTTGAGGATGAAAGCCGTATAGCGGCAAGTTATGAGGATTCGGATCAGCGTAGAGCATCTTTAGCTTGTCCTCACTGCGGTCATCGTCAATTCCCTGATTTTTTTAAGCATGTTCATTGGCCTAAAGAAGGTGATAAACACCAACCACACCTTGCCTTAATATATTGTGAAAGTTGTGGAGCTGGTTGGTCTGAGGGTGAAAGACTAAGGGCTTTACGAACCATCAGATGGCATCAAACTAAACCTTTTGAATGTTGTGGCAGCAGACACTCACCATTAAATGATTATGATCAAGCATGGCATAACGATGACGAAACCGCAGTAGATAAAGTGTGGGAATGGTCAGAGTCTAAACGACACGCTGTTTATAGAGCTATTTGCCCAGACTGCGGAGGGCTTGGGGTTAGTAATATTCATGCAGGTTATCAAGCATCTAAATTGTTTAGCCCATGGCAAAAAGATAAACCTTCTGATATTGCACAGAAATATTTAAAGGCAAAGGGAGATCCAGATAGAGAACTGGCATGGTGGAATACCCAAATGGGATTACCTCATCGCCCCAATTATGGTAAGAAACTGCCCATTGATGCTCTATTGGCCCGAAGAGAAGTTTATGATGCAGAAATACCAATGGGGGTAGTGGTATTAACAGCAGGAATCGATACCCAAAATGATAGGCTTGAAATTGAAGTTGTTGGTTGGGGGAAAGATGAGGAAAGTTGGTCTATCTCATTTGATGTTATTGAGGGTGATTTAGAAACAGCTGAACCATGGACTAGATTAGACGCTTATCTTAAACAAATATGGCGCCGAGCTGATGGTCGTGGATTTACTATTATGGCGGCTTGTCATGACTCTGGTGGTAATCATACCCAAAAAGTTTATGAATTTGCTAAAGAACGCTTAGGTAGACGTATTTGGGCTATCAAAGGTGAGTCAGCGACTAATGGTAAGCGTTCCCCCATTTGGCCTAATAAGCGACCAACACCCAAGAATAGATCTCAATTTAAACCCATTATCATCGGTGTTAACTCAGCAAAAGACTCCATTAGATCTCGCCTACATATTGAAGAAAGAGGACCAGGATATATGCATTTCCCTGTCGATAGGGATATGGGGTATTTCAGCCAATTAACATCAGAAAGATTAATAATGAAAGAGGCTGCTGGGCAACGTTATAGTGTTTGGGAGCTTCCTCATGGCAAGGCAAATGAAGCATTAGATTGTCGTGTTTATGCTTATGCAGCATTAGCGGGATTATTTCATTTAGGATTGAAGCTTAATGCTTTAGCAATTGCTATTGATAATAACCCTGACCGTTTATTACCCCCATCTTCTGAGCCAGAAGAAAAACTAGACCTGCGCTTACCGGGAGCAATTCTTCCTGAAGAACAGGAACAGCCTAAGCGTAAACGTATTTCCAGCAAATTAGCATAAGGGATCCCTATGTATCACAAAACAGGTTTACTCATGGGAATGAGTCGAGACCAGCTAAAGGCTGCTCTAAATACAGCCCAACAAGCTTATTTAGATTTAGCTTCGGGCACGAAAGGGGTTTCTTTTTCTTATTCTCAGGGTGATGGAACTCGATCTGTGAGTTACCAAAAAACAGAACTCTCACACTTGTTAGCATTAATACAGATGTTACAAGCGGAGCTTGGTTTAATTCCTCGCGCTAGGCGACCTGTAAGGTTTAAATTCTGATGACAGTTCAAATACTTGATAGGTACGGCAAGCCATATCAATCAGTTCAAAGGTCTAAACCTCATGCTCTGGTAGGTGGTAGCCGTGTTCCTTATGATGCTGGTAATTCCTACAGTGACCAACTAGCAAATTGGCAACCGGCACTGTGGTCACCTGATAATGAAATCAATATTTACCGTGACAAGATTGTATCCCGTGTCCGAGATTTAGCGCGTAATGATGGATGGGCATCAGGGACTATTACTCGAGTACTTGATAACGCAGTGGGTGCGAGTTATCGGCCTGTGTTTAAGCCCGATTATCGTTTGTTGCATTTCATCTCAGGAAATAAAGCGTTTGATGCTGTTTGGGCTGCTGAGTATAGCCGTGTCTTAACTGCACACTGGCGTTCTTGGGCTAATGATAAAGGACGATATTGTGATGTTGAGCGTAAGCAAACGGTATCACAAATGTTACGCCTTGGTTTCCGGCATAAATTACTCGATGGTGATGCTCTGGCAATTTTACAGTATCGACCCGATAGGTTGGGAGCCGGTAAAGCTAATTATGCAACAACAATTCAGATAGTAGATCCAGATAGATTAAGCAACCCTCAACAAAATTTTGATATGGCCAATATTCGCGGTGGTGTTGAAATTGACGATGATGGTGCTCCTATTGCTTATCATATTAGAGAAGCTCACATGGGGGATTGGTGGGCTGCGCAAAAAACCATGACATGGAGGCGGATAGCCCGTGAAACTTCATGGGGTCGGCCTATTGTTGTTCATGACTTTGATATGGAGCGAGGTTCACAACACAGGGGCATAGGGATTTTAACACCTGTAGTTCAGCGACTAAAAATGCTGATTAAGTATGATCAGTCAGAGTTAGAAGCGGCGATTTTAAATGCCATATTCAGCGCATATATCACCTCACCTTATGATCCTAAAATGGTTGAGTCTGCTATGGGAGAAACTTTTGATGATACTGAGGTAGGTGCTTATCAGGAAGGTAGAATGGAGTTTCACAACGACCGTCGTATTAGCTTAAATAATGGCGCGAGAATTCCAACCCTTTACCCCGGTGAAAGTATTGATACTGTGAATGCGACACGCCCAAATAGTAATTTTGAAGGGTTCGAAAGTGCAGCACTCCGTAATATTGCCGCTGCAACGGGTCTTTCGGCACAGCAATTAACTCAGGATTGGTCAAAAGTTAACTACTCTTCGGCACGTGCAGCAATGTTGGAAGCATGGAAAACGCTAACTCGTCGTCGCGATGATTTTGCAGCAGGTTTTGCCGATCCAATTGCAAGTGCTTTTATTGAGGAAATTCACGATATTGAAAACCTTCCCATGCCTAATAATGCTCCAGATTTTTTAGAGGCTAAAACAGCTTATTGCCGAGCATGGTGGATGGGACCAGGGCGTGGTTGGGTTGATCCTGTTGCAGAGAAAAAAGGCGCCATCTTAGGTATGGAAGCGGGTTTATCTACCCTTGAAATGGAAGCCGCTGAAAACGTTGGTGAAGATTGGGAAGAGCTCGTGGACCAGCGTGCCTATGAATTACAAACGTTCAAAGAACGAGGATTGGAGCCGCCTAAATGGGCACAAGCTGAACAATTCTCACCGGATAAAATAGAACAACCGGAGGCCAAGTGAATTTACCCCACTTAGCGCAAAAGCTATTTAATACCCCTCTGGCCATTCATCCACAAAAAGCAGAGGTCGTGATAAGTGCCGTCATGGAACGATTTGGTATTACGCAAATTCGTAGCACGATGATGGAAGATGATTATTACGATGATGATCGCTTTTCGCGCAAGAAAAAGGCCGATGCAGGGTATGACATTTTAGAAGGGATCGCGCTGATATCAATACAGGGAACGCTAGTACAAAAGCTTGGAACATTGCGACCTTACAGCGGTATGACTGGCTATGACGGAATACGACAAGTATTTTTATCAGCCATTCACGACCCAGAAGTCAAAGGTATTTGTCTCGATATTGACTCTCCTGGTGGAGAGGTGGCTGGATGCTTTGATCTTGTTGATTTGATTTATGAATTACGAGGTAAAAAACCGATTTATGCCATTCTCTCTGAAAATGCGTATTCAGCGGCTTATGCCATTGCCAGTGCAGCCGACAAAATTTATGTGCCGCGTACAGGTGGCGTCGGCTCAGTTGGGGTGATTGTTATTCATTGTGATTGGTCACAGCGCATAAAAGAGGACGGGTTAAAGGTTTCCATTATTACCTATGGCGATCGTAAAGCGGAGAGTAACCCGTATATAGCGCTTAGTGATGAAGCGAAAGCGGCTATCCAGCACGATGTTGATGAAATGGGGCGTCTGTTTGTGAGCACTGTTTCCCGTAACCGTGGGCTATCTGAAAAGATAATCCGCAATACACAAGCAGCCTGTTTTTTGGCTGATGAGGGCGTACAAATTGGGCTTGCTGATGTTGTTGCCAGCCCTGATGTCGCATTTCACGAACTGATGAAAGTTTCTGGAGTTAAATAATATGTCTAAATTTACCTTTGCTCATCTTATTGGTCGCAAGGCTAAAGCTACGGAAGAAGATGATGAAAAAACACGCAAAGCGAAAGGTCGTCGCGTAGAAGATGACGATGAAGAAGAAAATGCTGAAAATGATGATCCTGAATCGAAAGATCAAGACGACGAAAAAGAAGGTCGTAAAGCGAAGAAGGCGAAAAGTAAAAAAGCCGAAGATGATGACGAAGACCCTGATGCAGAAGATGATGAAAATGCAGAAGGTGACGACGAAGATGCCGAAGATGATGAAGACAACAAGGACGTGAAAAAAGGTCGTCGTGCCGAACGTAAGCGTTGTGCTCGTATTTTTGGCAGTAAAGCTGCTGCTGCGCGTCCTGATATGGCTGCTCATTTGGCATTTAATACTAATTTGTCATCGAGTGAAGCAATTAGCACTCTGAAAGCCATGGGCGGGGTTTCAGCGCCGCAAAGCAATCGTCGTTCTCTTGATGCTCGTATGCGTGAAGAAGAGCAAGTGCGTTTAGGTCAAGATGCGGAAGTGGCGCCAACAGGTTCTGCAGCATCTATTGTTAACAAAATGACAAGCCTGTACAACAGTAATAAAGGGGGCAAATAATGGATCAGATTTCACAAAACCCATTTCAGCCGGGTGTGCGCCAAGCGGTTTTTAATCCTGACCAGTTAATCTCAGGGCCGCTTCAAGTTGTGACTGATACGGTAACTATTGCGAAAGCGGGTGTTTTAAAACGTGGTACCATCCTTGGTAAAGTTACCGCTTCTCGTGAATACGTTTTATGTAAAAAAGATGCGGCAGACGGTAGTGAAAAACCCTGTGCTATTTTAGTTGATGATGTCAACACAACGGAAGATAGCGTTTTAGGTGGTGTATATCTCATGGGCGAGTTTAATCATCATAAAACAACGTATGATGCGACTTGGACTATCCCTGAACTGACTGACGAGTTGCGTCAATTCTCTATTTTCCTTCGCGATAGCGTACAAGCTTAATCCCCCATTAATTCACTTAGACGTTGAATGCTAGCAATAGTAGGGCTTTTGACGTCTTTTAAATGAGAAAAAGTATGAATATTTTCGATACGAATGTTTTAGTTCAAGTCGTGCCAAACCTAATGACTAGCCAAAACTGGTTATTAGATAAATTCTTTCCAAACGTGGTTGAGTCTGATACTGAAGAAGTTTCTATCGATGTAGATGTGGGCTTACGTCGTATGGCTCCATTTGTTTCGCCATTAGTGGAAGGTAAACTGGTCGAGGCTCGTAAGTTCCAAACCAACAGCTTTAAACCTGCGTACATCAAAGACAAACGTGCACCTGATTTACGTAAGCCTATCCGTCGTCAAATCGGCGAACGCATTGGTGGACAGTTGTCTGCAGCAGAGCGAGAAATGCTAAACCTCCAGTTCGAAATGGCCGACCAAATCGATATGATCAACCGTCGCTTAGAGTGGATGGCATCTAGCGCATTGGTTTCAGGTACGGTCACAGTGGCGGGTGAGGGTTACGACACGAAAGTTGTTAATTTTGGTCGTGCCGCTGAATTGACAGTCACATTAAGTGGCAGTGATAAATGGCCAACTCAGATTGATGCAGGAAAAACCAACACTAAACCAAGTGATGATATTGAAGATTGGGCGCAGCGTATTCTGAAAAACTCAGGTGCGGTTGCCACAGATATCGTGTTCACAACTAAATCATGGAAAGCATTCCGTTTAGATACCACAATTAAAGACACTGCGATCACTTTCCCTACGTTAAGTCCATTTGGTAATCAAATTAATGCCGGTACACAAGTTCAAAAAGGTGCTGTGTATAAAGGCCATTGGGGTAATTATGACTTGTGGTTATATAACGACTGGTTCATTGACCCGATTGATAACGTTGAAAAACCGATGATCCCAGATGGCTCTGTAATTATGTCTGGGGCTGACTTAATGGGAACACGTGCATTTGGGGCAATTATTGACCCTGCATTCAATTATGGTCCGCTGGCATTTGCACCAAAATCATGGCTAGAGCATGACCCAGCGCAGCGTTTCTTAATGATGCAATCTTCACCGCTGGTTATTCCTAGCCGTGTGAATGCGGCATTGTGTGCAACGGTAGTCTAACGGAGGCATTATGGCGAAGAAACCCCAAGAGCAGCAGGATAAAACTGATGACTTGGGGGGATTACCCCCTGAGTTACAGGTTGATGCTAATACTCAACAAGATGTTGTTCCAACAGATGAATTAAATGATAAACCGCCTGTTGAATCAGATCCAAAACCAGACCCTGAGCCAAAACCAGATAACGATGATGAAACTGATGATATTTATGTCGTTGTAAAAGGTCGCTCAGTCCAGCACAACGGTATTCTCTATACTGAAAGCCAACAAATTGAATTGGATGAGATTGATGCCAATCGGCTTGTTACTCTCGGTGTTGTTATGTCATTGGCTAGAGTGCGTGAAAAGTTGGTTCAAGCCAACCCAGCTGGCACGGTAACCATCAGTGGGGGTTGATTGGGATAAGCATCTATTAAATCCACTTCATAATGTTTTTGCTGAAAGGGCGAACTGGCGACCTAAAGAAGGGGAACATTATGATATTGAGGGAATATTTGATAGAGCCTATGCCCAAAACTATGAGTCCCTCGATGGGGAGAGTGGCATTAACACCACTCGACCTATTTTAGGTGTGCGAGATGCTATTTTCAAAACCCAGCCTGCAAAAGGCGATAGGGTATTTATTTATAGCGTGAGTACGTTATTCGTGGTTGGGGATGTTCAGCCTGATAGTCATGGTGGAACACATCTCATCTTAAATAAGGTGGCATCATCATGAATGCAGCACAGATCCGCGAGTTAGTTGTTAACTCTTTAAAAGGGAAAACAGCCGCAGAAAACCGTGTTTATTCACCGATGGATTGGTCAACAGTGCATGCGGATTATCCTTGTATTATTGTTCAAACACCGTTTGATCACAAAAAATCACTGGGCCGTAACGTACCTCAATTCAATACCATCACGACAGTGCGTGTGACGGGACGACTAGAAGAGTTTGATGGTGATGACCTCGATGGAGCCATGAAAGCCGAACTCGCATTGGAAGCGTTACGGGAAGAAATTGAGCGCGCTGTCATTAATAGTTATGAATTGACGCGCCAAATTCAGCAGTTTATTGAAATTCGTTCTCAAATCGATATCAGTGCAGGTGGTGAAGGCCATCTTGCACAGTTATTGATGGATTTAGATATCGAATATTATCAAGGCCCCGAAGAGTTTTATCCTATTGAGGCGGATCCGTTAACGGGTATTGATATCAATGTTCAACAACCGGATGGCACACCTCAGCATCACATTAATATTGACCTGACCTAATCAGGAGTCTTTATGTTTGTAAAACCGATTAATGGCCGCAGCGTACGCTGCCCGGTCAAGGGTTCTCCTTTGCCTGAAACAGGGCAAGAAGTACCCAATAATGTTTATTGGCGTGCGCGGCTTAACGATGGTGATGTTGAGCTTGTTATACAACAATCCAAGGAGAAAAAAGCATGACAGTGCCATTTTCACGTATTCCTAATAATCTTCGTGCACCACTTTTTTATGTTGAGTTTGATAACTCAATGGCAAACAGTGCTTCAGCGACACAGCGCTCATTACTTATTGGGCAGATGTTAACAGGGGCTGCAGCACAAAATGCTATCCCTGAGCGAATTTCCTCAGCACCGCAAGCCGCCGAGCGTTTTGGTAGCGGTTCAATTTTGCATGGCATGGCAAAGGCTTATTTTAGTAATGACATTGCGGGCGAAGTTTGGATATTGCCTCATACTGATACGGCATCGATGACTGCCGCAACGGGCACCATAAAAGTGAATAGTCCAGCGAATGCAACGGGTGTTATTTCTCTTTATATTGCGGGTATTCGTGTACAAATCACAGTTGTTGCCACAGATACTCCTCAAATGGTTGCAACGGCGCTACTTAATGTGATTAACCGCAATTCTGAGTTACCTGTTACCGCAAAAGCGGAAGCGGATACTTTGACATTAACTGCAAAAAATAAGGGGTCATTAGGCAACGGTATTGATATTCAACTTAACTACCGAGGGTTAATGGGGGGGGAAGCGACACCATCTGGCTTAGAGCTTGTTATTACTGATATGAAAGGGGGCAGTGGCGCACCTGATTTATTAGATGGCTTAGCGAATCTTAATGATCGTAGTTTTGATTTTATTGCGAACCCATACAGTGACACCGCTTCTCTCGATGCGATTAAAGATTTTCTTTCTGATAATGGTGGACGTTGGTCTTGGGATCAGCAGTTATATGGTCATAGCTTTAGTGCAATAACAGGAACGTATGGTCAATTAGCCGATTTTGGCGAAAAACGTAATGATCAACATGGTTCACTGTTAGGTGTCCCTAAATCACCTTCACCCCTGTATTTGTGGGTCGCTGCTTATGTTGGTGCTATCGCACAAAGCCTGCGTAATGATCCTGGTCGCCCTTTGCAAACTCTGCCTATCAATGGTGTGCTTGCACCTGATTCAGCATCACAACTTCGTCTGATAGAGCGTAATAATCTGCTACATAGTGGAATTTCTACATTTACTGTTGATGATGATGGCACTGTACGTGTCGAAAATATCATTACCACGTACCAGAAAAATGCTTATGGCGATAATGATGATAGTTACCTTCAGATCGAAACCTTGTTTTTGTTGATGTTTGTTTCTCGTTTCATGCGAACTCAAATTACAAGTAAATTTGGTCGGATGAAACTGGCTAACGATGGCACTCGATTTGCTACTGGTGCTGCGATTGTTACCCCCAATATTGTACGTGCTGAATTAATCGCTCAATACAAATCTTTGGAATTCAATGGTTATGTTCAAGACTCGGATGTCTTTATCAAAGGGCTACTTGTAGAGCGCAATAGCCAGAATCCAAATCGCCTTGATGTGCTTTGGACAGGTACGCTTATTAATCAGCTTCGTGTGTTTGCGTTACTGAACCAATTCCGTTTACAACCCTCAATTTAAGGGGAGACTATGTCAAATACAACTAACCGTTTGGCGGGGACGGCATACGTTACCGTCAACGGGATTTCAATTATGGTTGTGGGAGATTTTACCTATAGCCCATCAAAGGTTAAGCGTGAAACGTTATCAGGTATGGACTTTGTTCATGGCTACAAAGAGAAGCCAACACCGGGTTTTATCTCGATGCGTGTGCGTGATTCTGGTGGTACCACCGTTGCTGATTTTAACAATCAAACCGACGTGAATATTGTTGCGGAATTAGCCAATGGAAAAACTATCATTGGGGAAGGGCTGTGGACGGTTAACACGCAGGAAGTCAAAAGTGAAGATGCTGAATTTGAAGTGCGCTGGGAAGGGCGTTCAGTAACGGAGAATTAACAGTGGAAATTGAAAAGAAAAAAACATTTACGTTGAGTACCCCGATTGAATCTAATGACGGTACCGTTCGGCATGAAACCATTGATTTGAAAGAGCCTGTACTCTTTCAGGTCGAGCAATTCTACGCAGAGCAGGCCAAGTCACCGAGTTCATTACCTGCGATGCGATTACTTATTGTACTTGTTAGCGGTATTCCTGATCCAATCATTAAAAAAATGTCTATTACAGACTTTGCGGTTTGTCGGGATTATTTACAAAGTTTTTTGGCATTCAATCCCTCAGCGAGTGGCAACAGCTAGCAGCTGAAGCAACGTATTTTTATAAATGGGGGCCACACGAAGCGTGGTCACTCACTAAAAGTCGGTTGCTGTGGTGGGTAGATAATGCAAATCGAATAATCAATAGAGGTAAAAATGGCGGGTAACACATTTGATTTTGAATTAGTTGCAGATGATAAAGCGAGTGGCGTTATCCGTCAGATAGAAACGGAGCTCAGCCGTTTACGTCCAAGTGTTCGCGATGCTAAAGAAAATTTGAGTTTAGGGGGTAACGACACAGTATCTAGCATGGGTGCTGTAGGGGATAAATTACGGGATATTTCCGATGTCGCCAAGAATGGCGTACAAAACATTGGTGATATGATCCCCCCGTTAAAAAATTTTGGCGAATTATCAAGTAAGTACCTCGGACTTGCTAAGAAGATTGGGGGGATTGGTGCAGTTGGCTATGCGGGCTATCAGATGGCTGCTCAGATCCGCGATGAGGGGCGAAAAGCGACAGAAGTTTCAACCAGTGCGAAAAGTATGGGGATGACGGTAGAAGAAGAAACTCGGTTAACGGGTACTCTTCAGCAACGCGGGGTTGATGAACCAGAAGCCCGTCAGTCTATGTCGGGATATTATGTCGAACTGGATAAAGCAGTTAAAGGCCAGAATAATGAGCTTCTTGCTTCAATTCGCCAAATTGGTGCGAATATCTATCAGAAACAAGATGGTAAGGTTGATGTTACTAAGACATTGCAGAGCCTTGAAAAAGCAATATCGAAAATGCCTGAAAGCCGTAACTGGGAGTTACAGAGTAAAGTTGGTCTTGATAACAATATGTTGGGGCTAATGAGAGAAGGCAAATTTGATGAACGGCTAGAAAAGTCGGATCAGCTCGGTTTAACTCGTCATACTGAAGTGGTTGAAAAACTGAGCAAGTTAGATACAACACTGAATGAGTTGGGTGCTGCATGGGATGGATTAAAAACAAGAGGTAAGGATAAGGTCAATAATGTATTTTCTGATGATTCCGTTGTTGAAGGGCTTGGTGGTATACAAGAACTGATGACTTATGGGCCTGATAGTGCAGCAATCAATAGAACACTGGGTTTTATTAATGGTGACGAATCTAAAATATTACGTTGGGCATACGAAACCCCTGAATTTTATGACAAGTTAGATTGGGGGGATCAGGCTGCGGTTAGTCTTGGATTTATGACCGATAATGTTCAGAAAGAATACGATAAATGGCAAAAATTGCATACACCTCCAAAAATAGTAGAGCCCGTACCTGATTATGGAGAAGTACCTGATAGTTTTGTTCAAGATGAAAAATATAACCCTAATCGTCGCGGATTGAGAAATAATAATCCTGGTAACTTAATTGCAGCCCCAAATGCAACAGGGCGAGATTATGGTAACAATCATTATTATGCGCAGTTTGCTACCCCTCGCGATGGTATTGCGGCTATGTCACGACAATTAATGTTGGATGCAGAGCGAGGCTTGAACACGATTGATGGTTATATGCAAAAATATGCCCCATCAAAATCAGGTAATAATACTCAGGGTTACATTGATAGAGTTTCAACAGGAACAGGGTTTGGTCCTTATGAGCAGCTCAATATGCATGATCCTGATGTGTTAGCCAAAATCATCCCTCATATGATTAAAGTAGAAAACATTGAGCAACCTTATAGCTACGAGCAAATAAGAGAAGGTATTATGGATTCGATAACTGATGATAGATGGAAAGGGCTTAGAAATCCAACTAAGGTTATGGAACAGCGCGACATGATTGCATTGCGTGAAGAGCAAAAGAAATCTGAGCAACGCTCACAAGTTGTGCCATCAATAAATACGGATAATCAAGCAACTCAAGCCGTTGATATGATCACTAATGCCTTATCTGAGGCGCTACAGCAAAATACTAAGTTGGAAATTACTGTTGTGAGTGGCGATAAAAAAACAACGCAGTATTTGACACCTAAATCAAACGGTAAAATCACTGTCCCTATGGATATGCAGTAGATAAATTATTGTAAGCCTTGTTTACGGTTTTTTTTATTTCTGGAGTTCCCATGGCATTAATTAAAAACGAATTATCTTCTTTATTGGGAGAGGATATCTCTTGGTCATGGTCTGAACATTTACGCCAAGCTTCATTTAGAGGAATTCCGTTTGGTGTCATGTCGGGCGAGGGCGTATTTGGTCGTCGTGTTGCGGTACATGAATACCCTTACCGAGATCAAGCATGGGTTGAAGATTTAGGTCGTAGCACTCGACGAATTACAATAAAAGGTTTCTTAATTCAAGATAGCCTTGTTTATGATGCGCCCGATGTCTTTACTCAGCGTGATAATTTGATTGCGGCTTGTGAGGAAGGAAATACCGGCACATTAATTCATCCCACGCTTGGTGAATTGACAGTTAATATCACTGAAAGTGGTCTCAGAATTAATGAAAATGCTGACAATGGGCGAGTATTTGAATTTGATCTGGTGGTTATTGAATCGGGTTTAAAGGTTTTTGCGATCACTGAAGCTGAAAGCACAGGATTACTGACGTCTAAAAATTGGTTAAAAACAGCAACCACTACAGCAGCAAAATACATCTCATTAGTTAAAGGCGAAATGCGAACTATTACCCAAACCATCGAAACCATCAAAAATACAGCTGATTTTTGGGTGATGATGGCCACTAAAACCGTTAATGAGGCAACCAACCTTAGCGACTCTTTAGGGAGCATATTCGGTTCTGATCAATATGGTCGCTATCAAACAGGGACTCTAGGTGGTTCGGTATCCGGTGCGACGGGAAAGAAAGTCATGACGGATTTATCTTCTGACGATAATGCATTGATTGAAAAACAGTTAACCGCTGTAACCATTGACCGTGAAAAAATCGAGTTGCAATTAAATTCGGTATTAATAGCAAAAGATCCTGAGCAATTTTGCCAAAGTATTCAAGATGTCATTTTGCAAATCATGGAAATGGCCAGCAGCATTGAGCGACGCATGTTGTTGCTCTCTCAGCTATCCCAATTTGAGTACCCAAATCATCAAGAAGATAGTCAAAGCATCCGAGTTACTCAATTAACAGTGACTTATTTATCCGTTGTCACGGCTGCTGCGGTAGCAACCCTCTCGACACAAACATTACCTAGTAGTAGTAATGAAGCAGCGAACCAACAACGTGAGGTGTGTGCCGTGATTGATAATGCACTCACACAAGTGGGCGATCTTGCTATGGATGATGTTTATCAATTAGTTAATGAGATGCGTAGATCGGTTGTGACTCAGTATATTTATAAAGGCGCAGAAAGAGGGCGACTTGCTCTATATTCGCTACCATCAACGCTGAGTGCCTTACATATTGCTAATCGACTTTATCAAGATGCTAGCCGCAGTGATGAGTTGGTGATGGAGGTTGAACCAAGGCACCCTGCTTTCATGCCAAACCAATTTAAGGCATTGAAAAAATGAGTGAAAAAAATGTGAATGAAGTTTCTTTGCTGATCAATGGGAAGCGTATTATGGGATGGGATAGTATACGAATTACACGTGGTATTGAACGATTCCCTAGCGACTTCGAATTGTCATTGATGGACTTCTATCCAGCAACGGATGAAAAGCAATTAGTTAAAGCGGGTGATGCTTGTGAGGTATTGATTGGTGAGGATAAAGTCGTTACGGGCTATATCGATAGTTGGAATCCAGCCATTAATAAAACGCAGCATCAGATCCGCGTTTCAGGGCGTGGAAAATGCCAAGATTTAGTCGATTGCAGCGCTAATTGGGAAAATAATGTTATTAGTCAATCCAATGCGTTACAGATAGCGAAGAAACTGGCCAGCTGGTATGACATAGACGTCATTAGCGATATTCCAGAGGGCCAATTTCAGAACATCCCTCAATTCACGCTTAATTGGGGGGAATCCTCACAACAAGTCATTGAGCGAACATGCCGTTGGTCTGCATTACTTTATTATGAACTCCCTGATGGGAGTTTATTTTTATCTCGAGCTGGAACCGAGGTTGCAGCAAGTGGTATTTCTCAAGGTTTAAATATTGAAGAGGCCAATTATTCAGATTCAATGAGTAATCGATACTCGGAATACATTGGTGTTTCTTTATCAATATCCCCAATGAATGGTGACTATTCTTCCGTTGAGAATGCGAGAGCACAAGATCCTGAAGCTGATAAAATGCGGTACCGCAATTACATCACGATTGTTGAAAGTAACCTTATTACGGCAAGGCGAGAGCAGGAAGCGATTAACTGGGAAATGAACCGTCGCTATGGGCGCTCAAAAGAGTTACGGGTTGTGATTGATAGTTGGCGCGATGTTGATGATCAATTATGGCGACCCAATACGTTAATTCCTATCAATATCCCGATATTTGGCCTTGAAGATAAACAATGGTTGTTGTCTGAAGTTGTTTTTATTCGGGGCAGTGATGGAACCAAGGCGATCTTAACGTTAATGCCCCCAGAAGCCTTTATTGTTGAGCCATACGAATTCTATCAAACAATTAGGATGTGATGATGAGCCAGATTTTAAGAGACATCAAAACGCGTATCGCAATGATGATTGGCTTCGGCAAAATCACATTGACAGAAGATAGTGGTAATACTCAAAAAGTCCAATACCACAATAATATGGAAGTGAGAGATGGCACAATTCGTTACACCGATTTTGGTTTTTCTTCCTCTCTTCCTGCAGGGTCTGATGTTTTAATTGCTTACCTTAATGGTAATCGCTCAAATGCAATCATTTTTGCTAGTAACCATCCTTCATCAAGGCATCAAAACCTGAAATCAGGCGAGAGTGTACTTTATAACCAATGGGGGCTGCATATTCTAATGACCGAAGAAGGCATTGTGATTGAGGCAAAAGATAAAGAGGTGACGGTAAACAATGCTAATAAAGTCACGGTGAATGCGTCAACTGAAGTATTGTTAAATACACCAATACTAAAAGTGACGGGCGATATTATTGATAATTATGAAGGTAATAAATCGACGTTAAAAGCGTTGCGAGACAGCTATAACAGACATAATCATGATGTCAAAAATGTCCAATCGGGTGGTAGCAATATCACCAGCGAAGCTATCAAGGAGAAAGTCTAATGTCAGATATTTCAACGTGGTGGCAAGTTGATGAAAATCACGCGGATTGGCTAAAAGGCTCTGGTGATGTGTTATCAGGGGATGATTTACAATCAGCCATTATTATCAGCTTATTTACCGATGGGTTAGCTCGTTCGGATGACAATATTGATGAGAGTTACCGCCGTGGCTGGTGGGCAGATCTCGGCTCTGACTATAACATTGGTTCACGATTATGGTTGTTAAATAGGCAAAAGTTAACGGTGAGTATTGCGAAACAAGCTGAAGATTATGCGCGTGAAGCACTAAAGTGGTTAACTGATGATGGGGTTGTGTCTTATATCGAAGTGGGTACTCAGATTATTTACCCCAATAGATTAAACATGATTATTCGTTATCACCGCCCCGGTGATGAGCGAGATTTACGGTTCTTCTGGGTCTGGGAGGCGTAGCAATGCCCTTTAAACGAAAAACACTCTCAGAATTACGAGAGCAAAATGAGCAATTTTTACGATCTGAATTAAAAGAGCCTGGTGCATTACTGCGATTTTCGAATATGCGAATACTGGCAGATATGGATGCGGGTATGGCTCATATGCATTATGGGTACTTGGATTATATCGCGAAACAAACAACTCCTTTTACTGCAACTGGAGAGTGGCTAGCGGGTTGGGGAGCATTAAAACGTGTTTTCCGTAAAGCACCTCAGCGAGCACAGAGTCAATCGGTTAAAGCGACGGGGTTATCAGGCTCAGTGATCCCGAAAGGTTGCAAACTTAATCGTGGTGATGGTTATCAATATCAAACAACACGTGAAGTAACAATCAATATTCAGGGTGAGGTGTTAGTTTCGATTATTGCCATTTTACCCGATATCAATAAAAACCCAGAAGGTGGAGGTTCATTAGGTAACAGCCCATCTGGAACCCAACTCACTTTAGATATCAGTATTGTTGGTGTTGCTTCTGAATTTGTAGCTATTGACCCAATTGTTGGAGGAACAAATATTGAGCCAGAAGAAGCCTTTCGTAGCCGTATTTTAGAAGCCTATCAAAATCCTTCTCAAGGTGGTAATGCCTCCGATTATGTTGTTTGGGCTAAAGAAGTGCCGGGTATTACGCGCGCGTGGGTTCGACGTAGATTGCTCGGTGCGGGTTCGGTAGGCATCTATATTATGTGTGATGCAAATACTAACGATGGCTTTCCCATCGGCACAGATGGACCCGCAACAAAAGAAGCTTATCAAGTTCACGCAACTGGTGACCAACTTCGCGTTGCTGACTATCTTTATGATCTGCAATCAGTCACAGCACTCGTGTGGGTCTGTTCGCCCATAGCAAAGAAAATTGATTTTGTTTTCAGTGGTCTTTCTCATATTGACCAAGAAACTAAACGAAAACTTGAAGGGGCGATTGATGGTTTTTTTTATGAAAATAGCAACCCTGCAGATGTGAATATCATTAACCCTTCTGATATTGATCGTGCAATTTTTGCTGTGTTAGGGCTTGTGGGATATCGACTCGTTTCACCCAGCACAGAAATTGAATTAGGTATTGGTGAAATACCCGTTCGTGGGGAGGTTGCTTATCAATGACCCCTTATACGGTTGAAGACTACACCAAAGCGTTAATTAGCCTTGCTCCGCAGGGATTAGCGTGGAATTGGAAGCCTAATTCAGTGATGCATGCTGTGCTTAGAGGCCTTGCACGTAATTATCAAAGTTCTGATCTCGATGCGATTCAACTTCTCAGTGGTGCATTTCCGAAAACAGCGACAGTGATGTTGCCAGAGTGGGAAAAAACATTAGGTTTACCTGATGATTGTGCTATCGGAGAAATGGATAGCTTACCTAAACGACAAGGTGCTGTAGTTTCTAAATTAGTGAGTTCAGGTGGACAATCAAAAGCCTATTTTATCAACTATGCCGCTGAGCTCGGTTACACCATTACCATTACTGAATTTAGACCCGCACGATGTGGCATATCAGCCTGTGGTGACCCACTCAATGGCGAGGATTGGCCTTTTGTTTGGCGCGTGAATGCAGGGGATACAGTAATCAGCTATGCATTATCGGGAGTGAGCTATTGCGGTGATCCATTACGTTCGTGGGGCAATCGATATTTAGAGTGTATGTTTAATAAGTTATCTCCACCACACACGATTCTTCAAGTTAGCTACCTCCAATAACTTCTTTCTATTTATTTTTATCACCTTCACTGAGTGAGGATTAGTCATGAAAAAAATTGGTGATATCACCAACACTGCCGATAAAAACGGTGAATTTACTGATGGTAACGTCGCAGCAGGAACACCACCCACTCAATTAATGGGGGCATGGTTTAACTCAGTTCAGCGCGAAATTTTAAATGTTCTAGCCAAAGCGGGTGTACCTCAGTCTGCAACGAAAGAAGATCAGCTTGCTGAAGCAATAACAAAAATAGTTGCTGGTGCGGGATATCTTCCGACTGGTTACAGCTATTCAAAAATTGAATCTGACGATAAGTATTCAACAAAAAATGAATTAACCACGGGACTTAACGATAGGTTGCCGATAACAAGACCTGAAGCATCTGAATCATTAATAATAAAAAGCGTTAGTGATTATGCGAATTTATCGCTACGAAAAAAAGCCGGCAGTGCTGGTGAATGTGTTGATATTGAAACAATGCCTGACGCTAACAAAGGATCATTGAACATTATTTATCGTGATAAAGACGGTAAAAATATTGCTGTTACTGAAATTCCCAAGAAATCAGGAACGGCAATGCTAATTGGGGATTACGGGCTTGGCAACAACGGTGTTTCAGGTGAAGGGTTAGTCAATAATTACTCAACACCTGTTGGGTTTTACTATGTTCATGAACATCTTGGTGGTTCTCCTCAAAACATTGGCGGTAATTGGTCATTTATACAAGCCCCGTCTTCTTATCCAACATATCGTTGCCAATTGGGTTTTTCAGACCGTGGCAGCTCATCAGGAACACTTTTTCTTCGTTTATTTTCTGCTGGAAAAGAGAGTGACTGGGCGCGTTTTTATCATGATAAAAACACAACAACAGACCGAAACGGTAACGTGAAAGTTTCAGGGGCGGCTGATCATCTTAGCGATTGTAGAGTCGGTGTTCCATTGCCATGGCCTCAAACTACTGCACCGACAGGTTATTTAATCTGTAACGGCCAAACATTCAATAAAATAACCTACCCTCTTTTAGCAATGGCCTACCCATCTGGTGTATTACCAGATTTGCGGGGAGAGTTTATTCGCGGGCTTGATGCTGGCAGAAATGTTGATAGTGGTCGCGCTGTTTTATCCAGTCAGGGGGATGCAATGCGCTCGTTGTCAGGCTCGGTAAGACTTCAAGGAACCGAATCTATATCACAAGAAACAGGAGTGTTTAAAAACGCAGGTGCATTTGAAAATATAAACTCTGGACATGGAACAGGAAACCATACAAGTAGAATATTAGGTTTTGATTCATCAGGCGTGACGCCTACAGCAAATGAAAACCGTCCGCGCAATATTGCATTTTTATATATCGTGAGAGCAGCATAATGAACAAATATAATTTAGAAATTACACAAGGTGAAATCGGCCAGGATGGTTTTGTATCAAAAACGGGATGGGTAAAAACCTATTGCATCAATGAGGCAACACGCGAGTACATCGGCGCGACAATGGAGCATATTACCATCGGTGGAGGTTTACCGGCTGGCGCTTATTTAGATGTGCCACAATTACCCGAAAAAGACGACATTGCCATAGTTCGAAGCGCAGATGAGCTATCATGGTTACATGTTACAGACCATCGTGGCAAAACAGCATATAGTACAGAAACACGCCAGCCTATTGAGATAGATTTCATTGGAGATTTGCCCGATACACTGACTCTTTTAGAGCCAAAAACTGAGTTCGATATGTGGAACGGTAAAAAATGGATAACAGATACCGAAGCCCAAAAAGCCGCCTTAGTTGCCGAAGCTGACAACGAAAAATCCCAGCGATTGAATGAAGCGAATAGTACGATCACATATTTGCAGGAAGCGGTTGACGTTGACTTAGCTACAGAAGCGGAAGCTGACGCACTGCAAGAGTGGAAAAAATACCGTGTTCTACTCAATCGCGTTGATACATCAACAGTACCAAATATCGAATGGCCACAAAAACCATAAATTGGATGCATTAAAAGAAAGGTGGCAAAAGCCACCTTCATTAACATTAATTAAATTTGGCGATTTCATCAAAAATATATTTTCCAACGATTGATGAGCCATGCTTCGTTAAGTGATTAGTATCTGTAAATAAAGGCGTGTTACCATCAATAATGGTGCAGTCTGTGGAATTACAAATACTCATGGCTGCATTAATGTAATGAACATTATCATACATTTGAGGTAACTTTATGATATCCCTATCGATATCAGAGATAGTATTTTTAACTGTAGTGGGGCAAGATATACTATGAATTATCTTATTGATAGGTAATTCTTTTTTAGCTAAACATTGATACGTTATATAGCCAGTGTTAGGAGTGCTACCTATTATAAATAGTTCAGATCCTTTGACATCACTTATGAATGATACAATTTGCTCTTTTAGATCAAATGTACTTAAGGTTCCTCGCTGCTTCAATCCATTACCACGATCAATCCATGCAGTGGACCATAGTATCTTTTTATTAGGATGTTTATTTATAAATTCTATTATTTTACTATATCTAGGTTCACAAATTTTTTTGTTGTAATTTGAATAAAAATCTTTTGTACTTTTGCAGCCATCTAGTGCGAATGACACAACTTTCTTGTCAGAATTTTGTATATAGTAATATAGATGTTTGGCATGACTATCCCCAATCAATATGTAATCAAAATTATTTTCATTTGAATTAAAATAATATGGTTCTTCTTTATCACCAATACCTATATGACCTTCATATTTCCCTCTAAAATTAGGTAAAGATAATCCGAATTCTTTATTGCTTAGCCTTTTACTTATTCCATCTTTGCTTACATAAAATGACAACCCGACCACGATAAAAAACACAATTAGCATTTTTAAGGATGAAATTCGTTTTCTTTCCACACTGAAATGCAGTAGTAGCGAAGAAAATAAAACTATTAATAAATAAAAAATGAAGTTTATCTTTATATTTGATTGATTTAAAAAAACAAGGATAGGCCAATGCACTAAATATAGCGAATACGATAAAACACCTATCCATTGAAATGAAAAATTACTTAAGATGGATTTTTCTTTAGGCTGAGATATAACTAAAAATGCCCCAATAACAGGAATTAAGGCATAAAATGAAGGCCATAAAAGGGTAGGCGATAAAAATAAATACCCAAGAATAATAAGTAAGACCCCTAGTAGCTCTATATATTTGCACTTAGAGTTAAATCTCATTGGATATAGATATGCGATACCTCCTACGAGCATCTCCCAAGCTCTAGAAGATAACATAAAGTAAGTCTTATCGCTGATGTAAATAGAATTTATTATATTAACAATAAATAATATTATTGAAAAAAATAAAATTATTCTTCTTATATTTTCTTTTTTAGTTAGTTTAAATAAAACTATCAACATTAGAGGGTATAGCATATAAAATTGCCACTCAATAGATAAGCTCCAAGAGTGTAAAAATATTTTGTTGATTGATTCAATGTCGAAATAACCGGCTTCATTTTGATAAGCTAAGTTAGAATAAAATAACAAGGAGCTTAACGCATGCTTACCCATTAGTTGGTAGGATAACGGCTCAAAAAACACATATCCAAGTAATAAAAAAACAAAAACTACAGCCGTCAGAGCAGGAACTATTCTAGCAAATCTATGTTTTATAAAAGTAAGCAGTGAAAAATTATTTTTATCTAGCTTTGAATAAATTATTTTTGTCATTAAAAAACCCGATATGACAAAAAATACATCAACGCCTGAAAAACCACCTGTTAACCAGTTATTATTGTAATGAAAGATAATTACAGCAAGTACTGCGATTGCTCTCAATCCATTGATATCCTTTCTAAATTCTTTTGTTTTCATTTTACTGATGGTTTTTTAATAGTTAATATAGACATAACTACATGATACCAAAAATAAATTTAAAAAAAAATAGATAAAGTCACCTCTTTATAGATGACTTCTCATTATATTTAATATCTCTTTATTAGCTCAGAATAAAAAATTTATATTTTTTTCATGCTGGCACCCATGAGTCATCAAGCCAAATGTCTTCGATAATTTGATTAATTTCTTTTGCTGCGTCTTCGTTTTTAGCGCCTGTGACCACTAATGATGTTGACGAGCTTAACGCTACTCTGACATTTAGAGGGCCGTATTTATTACCCACCTTTTGTATTACCTGCTCACGTAGGGCATTGCGTACTTTTTCGGAAGGTTTATTGCTAACTTCTTTATCAAAGAGAATCTCAATACGAGGCATAATTGCAACTCCTTTTTACTGTATTTTTATACAGTATTTATATACAGTAATGAAGAGAGTTGCAATATTTATGGGGATAAAAATTATTTTTTGATAAGTTCTTCATACTTTCCATGCAACGTATTAGGGAAAAGTTCAGTATAAACTTGCCATAGTACGTTTAAAGATCTATGCCCTGTCACTTGAGCAACCTCAGCAATATTGAAACCAGCCTCAAACAACCTACTAGCCCCCTCTCGCCTTAAGTCGTGATATCTTAGATCCTCAATTCCTAATTTATTTCTAACACGCTGAAAGCCTGCCGAAACAGATCTTGAGTTATATGGAAAAATTCGATCATCTTTCTTTTCTTGTCGAAGTAAAATTTCCCATGCATTACCAAGTAATGGAACAAACATATGGTTTCCAGCTTTTTTACGGGGATCCTTTCTATCTCTAACAATAACGGAGCGCGTATTGTAGTCAACATCTTCCCATCTTATTTTACAGACTTCACCAATACGCATGCATGAAAGAATAGAGAACTCTAGAATGTCTATATATGGGATATGAGCGCCTCTATGTTCACTTCGTTTTTTTAATGCCTCTTCCAGCCTTTTTAGTTCGTCATTAACAGGTCTGCGACTTCTTCTATTGGATTTACCAATTAACCCCATTTGATTAAGTAGTGGCCTAGCTTCAAGAGTTAGATTTTTAGTATACTCAATTCCATACACAGGTTTCGCTGATTGCAGTACTGACCCCAAATAACTGACATCATGATTTACAGTGGATGGGCTAGCGCCAGCAGCATTTCTATAGCGGCAATGTTCGATAATATGATTAATAGATAATTCGTTTAGAAGTAGTTTTGATATGTCTGAATCAAGCAGCATATTTAAAACATAGGTTTTTGTGCGGCCTGCTTTACCGCCTAGATTAGGATCATTGATGTATTTATAAATTAGTTCACCAACAGTTATTTTATTAACATCGTTAGGGTTGGGGATCCCTGACTGTTCCAATTCAATAACACGTTTTGAGCCCCATGTTTTAGCATGGGCTTGCTTTGTGAATGTCTTGCTTTCGTTATAAATTCTTTTGCCGTCTTTTTTGATACTAACCGAGCAGCGATATCGCACAGTACCATCTGCTCTCATTCTTTTGTCTATGCTATAATAAGCCATCTTAATATTTTCCATGACAGATTTAGACACTGAGGACACCAAATTCAAGGTGTCCTCACTGGTGTCCTGATAAAGCAAAAATACACTAAAATAGGTCAAAATGCACGGAAACACGACAAATATAAAAAACAGTAAAAACAAGGGCTTTCAAGGTGTGATAGGCTATAAGAACATTAATAGATTTTCCGTTGCGCCTATGCTCGATTGGACAGATCGCCATTGCCGTTATTTTCATCGTTTATTAAGCAAAAACACCTTGCTGTATACTGAAATGGTCACAACAGGGGCGATTATTTTCGGAAAAGGGGACTATCTTGCCTTTAGTGAGGAAGAACATCCGGTAGCACTACAGCTCGGTGGTAGCGACCCAGCCGCATTGGCACAATGTGCCAAGCTGGCGCAAGAACGTGGTTATGATGAAATTAATTTAAATGTCGGATGCCCATCAGATCGCGTACAAAATGGGCGTTTTGGTGCCTGTTTAATGGGTGATGCCCAATTGGTTGCTGATTGCGTGAAAGCCATGCAAGACGTGGTTTCTATCCCGGTGACCGTAAAAACCCGTATTGGTATTGATGAGCAAGACAGCTACGCGTTTTTATGTGATTTTATTGAAATCGTTTCTGATAAAGGCGGTTGTGAGATGTTTATTATCCATGCGCGTAAAGCATGGCTATCCGGCCTTAGCCCAAAAGAAAATCGCGAAATCCCACCATTAGATTATCCGCGAGTTTATCAATTAAAACGTGATTTCCCACATCTGACGATGGCCATTAATGGCGGTATTAAAACGTTAGAAGAAGCCAAACAGCATCTTCAACATTTAGATGGTGTGATGGTGGGGCGTGAAGCTTATCAAAACCCGTCTATTTTAACAGCAGTTGATAACCAATTGTTTGGTGAGCACTTTCCTATCACCAATGGTGTTGATGCAGTTAGGGCGATGTACCCTTATATAGAAAATGAATTAACAAAGGGCGCCTATTTAGGTCATATGACGCGGCATATGTTAGGGATTTTCCAAGGTATTCCTGGTGCGCGCCAATGGCGTCGGCATTTAAGTGAAAATGCGCATAAAAAAGGGGCGGATCTAGCCGTTGTTGAGCAAGCTCTGGAGTTTGTCACTCGCGGTGAATAGCTACATATGGGAAAAAAAGCGCCAATTGGCGCTTTTTGGCTGTCATATGGCTGATTATGGAATTAACAAACTCGAACCTTGGGTTTTTCTCGATTCGATAGTGACATGCGCTTTTTGTGCATCTTTTAAAGCAAAAATTTGTGATTGCGGTACATCCACATTCACTTTACCGCTTAAAATCATATCAAATAAGGCATTACTAGCTTGGTCTAGCTCAGCACGGTTAGTCACATAAACGCCTAACGATGGGCGAGTAACGTATAACCCGCCTTTTTGGTTTAAGATCCCCAAATTCACGCCAGTGACAGGGCCTGAGGCGTTACCAAAGCTAACCATCAAGCCACGGCGTTTGAGTGAGTCTAATGAGGCAAGCCATGTGGATTGACCAACAGAGTCATACGCTACATTCACTTTTTCGCCATTCGTGATTTCTTTCACGCGAGCTGCAATGTCTTCTGTTTGGTAATTGATGACTTCCCATGCTCCGGCATCTTTGGCTCTTAACGCTTTATCTGCAGAACCCACTGTGCCTATCATCTTAGCGCCTAGTGCATTTGCCCACTGGCAAGCTATCAGCCCAACACCGCCTGCAGCGGCATGGAACAGAAAGATTTCGTCACGTTTCAGTTGATATGTCTGATGGAATAAATAATAAACCGTCATACCTTTTAATGAGCTGGCTGCGGCTTGTTCAAACGTAATACCATCTGGGAGGTGAGCGACCGCATTTTCAGGAACATTGTGGACTTCGCTATAAGCACCTAGTGGGCCTTGCGCATAAACGACACGGTCACCGGGCTTGAAACCTGTGACATGAGCACCGGTTTTTACAACAACACCCGCTGCTTCTGTACCAAGACCACAAGGCAGATTAGCGACAGGGTATAAACCACTGCGGACATAGGTGTCAATAAAGTTAATCCCGATAGCACGGTTTTCAATTTGAATTTCGTTATCTGCTGGATTTGCTGGGGAGTAATCTACCAAGTTAAGGACGTCAGCGCCGCCATGTTGCGCGAACTCAATACGTTTTGCCATGACAATCTCCAATAAGAACCATTCATTTTAATTACAATAACAATCGTTTTATCATAACGCCATGTTTCAATCAGAAGAATTATAGGTTTGTGCTTTCAGTGAGGTATTTTATCTTGTGATGACTTTGCGTAAAGATGCAAAGAAAACCACAAAAAAATAAGATTGGCGTATACTAAGCGCAGATCGTTAATTATAGACTTGGATATTAATGTATGGCTAAAAAACCCTCATCAAATTTCAAAACGGATGCCCCACGAGACCACCAAATGGAAGGGTTAAAACTTCCTCCTCATTCTCTCGAAGCGGAGCAGTCTGTTTTAGGGGGGTTAATGTTAGATAACGAGCGTTGGGATACCGTTTCTGAACGTGTGACTCATGCTGATTTCTTTAGCCGACCCCACCGCACTATTTTCTCGCAAATGCAATTTTTGCTTGAGCAAGGCAAACCTATTGACCTTATTACTCTATCGGAATCACTAGAACAACAGGGTGAATTAGATAGCGTCGGTGGTTTTGCTTATTTGGCTGAGCTATCTAAAAATACGCCAAGTGCGGCGAATATTAATGCTTATGCAGACATCGTCCGCGAACGTGCGATAGTTCGCGATATGATTTCTGTTGCTAATGAAATTGCGGATGCAGGTTATGACCCACAAGGGCGAAGCAGTGAAGACCTCCTCGATTTAGCCGAAACTAAAGTTTTCCAAATTGCCGAATCAAGAGCGAATAAAGATGAAGGGCCGAAAGGCATTGAAGCCATTTTGTCGGAAACTGTTGAAAAAATTGAGCAACTTTACCAGCAGCCTCACGACGGTGTTACTGGGGTTTCAACAGGTTACCAAGACCTCGATAAAAAAACTGCAGGTTTACAAGGTTCTGATTTAATTATTGTGGCCGCTCGTCCATCGATGGGGAAAACCACTTTTGCAATGAACTTGTGCGAAAACGCGGCGATGACGGAAGAAAAACCGGTTTTAATCTTCAGTTTAGAGATGCCAGGTAACCAAATCATGATGCGTATGTTGGCATCATTATCCCGTGTTGACCAAACCCGTATTCGTACTGGGCAACTTGATGATGAGGATTGGGCGCGAATTTCAAGCACGATGGGTATTTTGATGGAAAAGCGCAATATGTACATCGATGACTCTTCGGGCCTGACTCCCACAGAGGTTCGTTCACGTGCGAGGCGTATTTACCGTGAACATGGTGGTTTAAGTTTGATCATGATTGACTACCTACAATTGATGCGAGTTCCTGCGCTTTCTGACAACCGTACGTTAGAAATTGCCGAAATTTCACGTTCACTTAAGGCGTTAGCGAAAGAATTAAATGTACCGGTGGTGGCACTGTCTCAGTTGAACCGAAGCCTTGAGCAACGTGCTGATAAACGCCCAGTTAACTCGGATTTACGTGAATCAGGGTCTATCGAGCAAGATGCGGACTTGATTATGTTTATCTACCGCGATGAAGTTTATCACGATAATAGTGAGCTCAAAGGCGTTGCTGAGATTATATTAGGTAAACAGCGTAACGGGCCAATTGGTACAGTGCGGTTGACGTTTAATGGGCAGTGGTCGCGCTTCGATAATTATGCGGGGCCGGCTTATAACGACGAGGACTAAATACTCCTCATAAATACTCGTCATATTTCGCGCTGTCGCGGTGTTGGCTTCATTCCCTAATCCTAGTCACATACTTGTGTATGCTCCTAGGCTTAGCTCAATCGCCGCCTAGCGACAACGCAAACTATTTAGAGTATTGGAACTAGCGTATTAAAATTAAATGATCCATAAAAATAATATCGAATGGAAATTGATATTTTTTAGCGTATAACAAATAGAGAACATATTGGGCTGCCAAAGGGCAGCTTAATTTTTAGCGGGTTTAGAGAAAAAGAACGAGGAAACAATGAAAGCGGCAACCGCATTGATAAACCGCCGCGCTCTGCGACACAACTTGCAACGGGTGAAAGAAATTGCACCAAATAGCCAAATGATTGCAGTTGTCAAAGCAAACGCTTATGGTCATGGGTTAGTAGGGGTTGGTCAGGCAGTAGAAGAGCTGGTGGATGGCTTTGGGGTGGCAAGGCTCAACGAGGCGCTATTGCTGCGGCAACATGGTGTGGTAAAACCGATTGTGTTACTGGAAGGTTTTTTTGAGCAGTCTGACTTGTTGTTGATGGCAGAAAACCAGATTGATACCGTGATCCACTGTATTGAACAACTTGAAATGCTAGAGGCCACCAAATTGCCTTATCCTCTTAAAGTTTGGATGAAATTAGATACAGGCATGCACCGCCTAGGTGTCCTCCCTAAAGATGCTGAAGGCTTTTATCAACGTTTACAACGCTGCCAACAAGTTCAGCTTCCTATCAACATTGTTAGTCATTTTTGCCAAGCGGATGCCCCCCATTTACCGACAACTGAAAAACAAATTGCCTGCTTTAAACAGTTTATTGCTGATAAAGAGGGGGAAAAATCCATTGCGGCCTCCGCGGGGATTTTACTTTGGCCAGAAGCTCATTATGACTGGGTACGTCCAGGGATCATGATGTATGGCGCTTCGCCACAAGAGGGGAAAAGTGCACAAGACTTCGGTTTACTTCCCGCGATGACACTAAAATCAACATTAATTGCGGTTAGGAAACATGCGGCAGGGCAATGTGTAGGTTACGGTGAAACATGGTGCAGTGATAAAGAGACTCTGCTTGGTGTTGTTGCAATCGGCTATGGTGATGGTTATCCACGTAACGTACCTTCAGGTACACCCGTGTTAATTAATGGACGAAAAGTGCCTATTGTTGGGCGAATTTCCATGGATATGACCGTGGTGGATTTAGGGTTAAATGCCAATGATAAAGTGGGTGATGACGTTATTTTGTGGGGAAATCAACTACCGGTTGAAGAAATTGCCACACAAACGGGTATTATCAACTATGAGTTGCTGACAAAGTTAACCTCTAGAGTTGCAATGGAATATGTAGACGAATAGCCAGCAAAGGGTTATTTTCAGATAACAACGTAAAAATGGCGCTAAATAGGGCAAATCATCGCTTGGTTTATTTAGCGTAAAATAATGATTAGGAGATGTCCTGTGTTCGAACATGTTGATGCTTATCCGGGCGACCCAATTCTGTCGTTAATGGATGAATTTAATAAAGACACTCGTGAAAATAAAATTAATTTGAGTATCGGTCTTTACTATGATGGTGAAGGGAAAACCCCTGAACTGGCGACAGTCGGTACGGCAAAAGCAGCGTTAAATAAACTGCCAGCAAGCGCATCACTGTATTTGCCTATGGAAGGTTTGAAAGATTACCGTACTGAATTGCAAAAATTAGTATTTGGTGAGGATTGCCCATTAATTGCACAAGAGCGTATTGCTACTGTGCAAACCATTGGTGGTTCTGGTGCATTGAAAATTGGTGCAGATTTTTTACATCAATATTATCCAGATTCCGAAGTGTGGTGCAGTGACCCAACTTGGGAAAACCATGCTTCTATTTTTTCAGGTGCGGGTACAAAAGTGCATTATTACCCATACTTTGATGAAAAAACTAAAGGCGTTAAATTTGATGAAATGTTAGCAACATTCAAAAAATTACCTGCTAATAGCATCATCCTAATGCACCCGTGCTGCCATAACCCAACAGGCTCCGACCTGACTCCTGCACAATGGGATGAAGTCACAAAGGTGGCATTAGAGCGTAAACTGATCCCATTTTTAGATATTGCTTATCAAGGTTTTGCAGAAGGCATTAATGAAGATGCTTACGCTATCCGAACGATGGTTAAAGCTGGCTTGCCTGTGTTCGTTAGCAATTCATTCTCTAAAATCTTTGGTATTTACGGTGAACGTGCCGGAGGGCTATCCGTTATTTGCGAAAACCCAGATGAGCGCGACCGTGTATTAGGTCAGTTAAAAGCGGGCGTTCGTCGCTTATACTCAAGCCCGCCATCGAATGGCGCAAAAATTGTTGCAGCGGTATTAACCAATAGCGCAGAAAAAGCCAAATGGTTAGCAGAAGTGGAAGAGATGCGTTTGCGTATTTTAGACATGCGTACGGTACTGGTTGATGAGCTGAAAAAAGCATTACCAAACCACAATTTCGACCACTTGTTAAAGCAACGCGGTATGTTCAGTTACACTGGTTTTTCTAAAGAGCAAGTGGCTCGCCTGAAAGACGAATTTGCGGTTTACTTGGTTGGAACTGGCCGTGTTTGTATGGCAGGCGTCAATCGCCATAATGTTAAACGTATTGTGGAAGCATTTGCTGCGGTTAGCTAATAACTCTTAGCTATCGTAATAATTATCAGGGAGCAAAATACTCCCTGATAATCTTCTTACTTATTTTTTAATGGCCTTTTTACTTAGTAGCCGCGTTCTAAAATCGTTTTTAAGAACCTTGCAGTGTGAGATTTTTTGCACTCAGCCACTTCTTCTGGTGTGCCGGCAATTAAAATTTCACCGCCACCGCTCCCTCCTTCAGGGCCTAAATCAACAATCCAGTCTGCCGTTTTAATCACATCAAGGTTGTGCTCAATCACTACAATGGTGTTTCCTTGGTCACGAAGTTGATGTAAAACGACCAAAAGTTGCTGGATATCAGCAAAGTGCAGGCCTGTTGTCGGTTCATCCAATATATAGATAGTTTGCCCTGTTCCGCGTTTGGATAGCTCTTTGGCTAATTTCACACGTTGTGCTTCACCACCGGATAGCGTCGTTGCTGATTGGCCGAGACGGATATAGGATAAACCAACGTCCATCAGGGTTTGTAGCTTGCGAGCAAGGGCAGGTACGGCATCAAAGAATTCACGAGACTCTTCGATGGTCATATCCAGCACTTCATGGATATTTTTACCTTTATATTTAATTTCTAGTGTTTCGCGGTTATAGCGTTTGCCTTTACATTGGTCACAAGGGACATACACATCAGGTAAGAAGTGCATTTCAACCTTAATGACGCCATCACCTTGGCAAGCTTCGCATCGGCCGCCTTTAACGTTAAAGCTAAAGCGCCCTGGGTTATAACCACGAGTTCGAGACTCAGGCACACCGGCAAATAATTCACGAACAGGTGTAAAAACACCGGTATAGGTAGCAGGGTTGGAACGTGGTGTACGGCCTATTGGGCTCTGGTCAATATCAATGACTTTGTCAAAGTGCTCTAAGCCTTCTACATCCAAATAAGGGGCAGGGGTGATGGTGGTTGCCCCATTTAATTGGCGTTGAGCAATAGGGAATAGCGTATCGTTTATTAGTGTTGATTTACCTGAGCCAGACACACCAGTGATGCAGGTAAATAACCCGACAGGGACTTTTAATGTCACATTCTTCAGGTTATTGCCCTTTGCCCCAAACACCGTCAGCATTTTATCTTTATTAATTGGAACGCGTTTTTGTGGAATGTCAATTCTGCGCTCACCGCTTAAAAATTTACCAGTGAGTGAATCTGGGTTTGCGACAATATCTTCCAGTGTTCCTTGGGCAACAATTTGCCCACCATGCACCCCAGCACCGGGTCCGATATCAATCACATGGTCTGCAGCGCGGATCGCGTCTTCGTCATGTTCAACGACGATCACGGTATTTCCTAGATCACGAAGATGGATCAATGTTTCAAGTAAGCGATCATTATCCCGTTGGTGTAAGCCAATTGAAGGTTCATCAAGAACATACATCACTCCCACTAAACCAGCACCAATTTGGCTTGCTAAACGAATGCGTTGTGCTTCACCACCAGACAAGGTGTCAGCAGAACGTGAAAGTGTCAGATAATTAAGCCCAACATTGACGAGAAATTTCAGGCGATCGCCAATTTCTTTTAAAACTTTTTCTGCGATTTGAGCGCGCTGACCTGTGAGTTTTAGGTTCTGGAAAAATTCCATTGCGTGGCCAATGCTGTAATCTGCGATTTCAGGCAATGTCGTATTTTCAACAAATACAAAGCGTGCTTCTTTACGTAAGCGAGTCCCATGGCAAGAAACACATGGACGGTTACTGATATATTTCGCTAATTCTTCACGGACAGCCGTTGATTCTGTTTCTTTATAACGACGCTCCATATTATTGAGCACGCCTTCAAAAGGGTGTCGGCGCACGGTGATGTCACCACGATCATTACGGTATTTAAACTCAATCGTTTCTTTGCCTGAGCCGTATAAAATAATTTTTTGAATGGCAGGGCTCAGAGTGTCATAAGGGGCTTCCACATCAAATTTATAATGCTCAGCTAATGACATCAGCATTTGGAAATAGTAAAAATTACGGCGATCCCAACCCCGAATTGCACCACCCGCGAGTGAGATTTCAGTATTTTGAATGACTCTTTCGGGGTCAAAAAACTGCTGAACACCTAAGCCATCACAGCTCGGACAGGCACCTGCAGGGTTGTTAAAAGAAAATAGGCGAGGTTCAAGTTCCACCATGCTGTAGCCGCAAACGGAACAGGCAAAATTGGCAGAAAAAACCAGTTCTTCTGCATTGGCGTCATCCATATCTGCAACAATTGCGGTACCGCCAGACAGATCTAATGCAGTTTCAAAGGATTCAGCTAAACGCTGAGCAATGTCATCACGAATTTTAAAACGATCGACAATCACTTCAATCGTATGTTTTTTCTGTAATTCGAGCTTTGGCGGGTCGGATAGATCGCAAACTTCTCCATCAATTCGGGCGCGGATATAACCTTGACTGGCTAAGTTATCGAGTAACTTAACGTGCTCCCCTTTACGTTCTTTAACGACAGGCGCAAGTAGCATCATTCGGCGATCGGTGGGCTGAGCCAGAACATTATCGACCATCTGGCTAACAGTTTGAGCAGCAAGTGGTATGTCGTGATCAGGGCAGCGAGGTTCACCAACACGTGCAAATAATAACCGCAGATAGTCATGAATTTCTGTGATGGTTCCGACCGTCGAACGTGGGTTATGTGAAGTGGATTTTTGTTCAATCGAAATCGCAGGGGATAACCCTTCAATATGATCGACATCCGGTTTTTCCATTAAAGAAAGAAACTGGCGAGCATAAGCAGATAAAGATTCAACATAACGGCGCTGACCCTCTGCATACAGGGTATCAAAAGCTAAAGATGATTTCCCTGAACCAGATAACCCAGTAATAACAATGAGTTTGTCGCGAGGGATGATGAGATTGATGTTTTTCAGATTATGCGTGCGTGCGCCGCGGACTTCGATATTATCCATTTACCACTTCCCGGATGATTTGATATTGAACAATCGCAAGAGACTATTATCACATATTTATGGCTGAATGGATATACAGTATTTCCTATTCGTCATATTTCAAACCGTGGCGGTGTTAGCTGCTCTCAGCTACGCAGGTCACATATTTTTGTATGCTCCCCGCGATACCTTCGCTTTATTTTTACTCGTCATATTTCAAACCGTGGCGGTGTTGGCTGCTCTCTGCGATATCTTCGCTTGCCGCCTAGCCACTGTTTGAACTATTTAGAGTAAGGTTTTAATGGTGAAACAGAAAAACAGAAAAACAGCGATCTGAATTTATCGAAAAGATAGATGCTGTGCGAATTATTTTATGTCTATACTGAAAATTGGCACGGTAGAATTTCACCAAAAGTTGGAAAGCGTTTCGCAATAACGCTCAGTAGTTTCAATTTCGTGGTGCAAAAAAGCGAGGTCGTGGTAAACTTCACGGCTAATCCAGAGATTAAAATTCAATGCATCAGGAGTAATAAATGGCCAGCAGAGGCGTAAATAAAGTAATTCTTATCGGTAACCTAGGACAAGATCCAGAAATCCGTTATATGCCTAACGGCGGAGCTGTGGCAAACCTGACTCTGGCAACTTCTGAAAGTTGGCGTGACAAGCAAACCGGTGAGATGCGTGAAAAAACCGAATGGCACCGCGTGGTTATCTTCGGCAAACTTGCTGAGGTAGCAGGTGAATACCTGAAAAAAGGTTCACAAGTCTATATCGAAGGTTCTCTGCAAACACGTAAATGGCAAGACCAAAGTGGTCAAGACCGTTATTCGACAGAAGTTGTTGTGAATATCGGTGGATCAATGCAAATGTTAGGCGGCCGTGGCGGTGATGCACCATCACAAGGTCAAGGCGGCCAAGGCGGTTGGGGCCAACCTCAGCAGCCACAAGCAGCACAGCAATTTAGTGGCGGCGGAGCCCCTGCAGCACGCTCATCAGCGCCTGCTCCACAAACCAATGAACCACCAATGGACTTCGATGACGATATTCCGTTCTAGGATTTATCTTGGAGTTATTTTTAATAAATGAAAATTAAAGTCCTTTAATTGTGAAGTGCCCATAAAGTTGGACATTTTTAGCTAAGCGGCTTGTAAGGCCTGATTTCGATATTCAACCGGAGTCAGGCTTTTTAGTTTGGAGTTGGCCCATTTGGTATTGTAATACTCTATATATTCGTCAATTTTTTCAGTTAGTTCATCGGTATTTTGAAAATTATGTCCATGGTACATTTCTGGTTTTAATAGTCCGAATATGTTTCCAGTAGTATCAAAGTGGATTTTACCAGTCACAACGTCCATCACATAATCAATGGATTGGTCAAAAACATACCTGTCAACTATTATAAGGCAGACTACCAAAGAATGTTTGGTGATCAATAAGACTGAAAGTTTTTCTTACTTGATCTCCCTTCCAGATCCTATATATTGACATTTTGGTACTTTTTCGACATTGGTGAAGAATCTCGTCATGAGTAACTCCATATTGACTATCAAAGACGTGGCCGATTACCTCAAGGTGAATGAACGGACTATATACCGTTTGGCTGCAAGTGGTGAACTACCAGGCTTTAAAGTTGGTAACTCCTGGCGATTTAAACAAAGCGAGCTGGAGCAATATATCGCCGCCCAGCACAACCGAGCAAGAGTGAGTGAAGTCATTAAATCAGCAAGCAGTAGTTCAGACGATAACTAGAAATTTGGCCCGACGGCATAACTGGAAAACATCGAAGTAATTGAAAAACGACTGTGAAAATCTGCTGATGCCCTAAAGCCCACGACTAGCTACGGCTCAAACTTATGAGTAACGAGCTAACCATGTAAATCAAGGAGTGATCATGAATCGAGCCCAAGCCCAACAATTACTAAAAGCTGCCTTAGCTAATCCTGCCGCCGAATTCCGCGATGGCCAATGGGAAGCTATTGATGCATTGGTGAATCATCGTCAAAAGCTGTTAGTGGTGCAGCGCACCGGTTGGGGTAAAAGTTCGGTTTATTTTATTAGCACCAAAATATTCCGAGATCGGGGGATGGGACCGACTATTATCGTTTCGCCTTTGTTAGCTTTGATGCGTAACCAGATCGAATCGGCGCAGCGTTTGGGTATTGTCGCCGAGACCATGAACTCAAGCAATCAAAACGATTGGCAGGCGGTGACCCAGCGGGTTCTGAATAATCAAATCGATTGTTTGTTGATTTCCCCTGAGCGCTTGGCCAACGACAACTTTATCCAAACCGTGTTACAACCCATTGCCGATCGTATCGCTCTGATGGTGATTGATGAAGCGCATTGTATTTCGGACTGGGGTCATGACTTTCGCCCCGATTACCGTCGAATAGTGAATATTCTTCGCCAGTTGCCTGCCAATACGCCGGTACTGGGGACTACAGCAACAGCTAATAACCGTGTAGTTGAGGATATTCAAACTCAGCTTGGAACTATTCAAATCCATCGAGGCCAGTTGATCCGAGAAAGCCTTGCATTGCAGACTATGATATTGCCCGACCAGGCTTCTCGATTGGCTTGGTTGGCGCAGGTGATACCTACATTACCGAACACAGGTATCGTTTACACCTTAACAGTACGGGATGCCGAACAGGTAGCTGAATGGTTAAGTGATAATGGCATAGACGCCAGAGCTTATCACGGCAGCGTTAAAGCAGATGGTTTTGAAAATAGCAACTTATATCGACAGTATCTGGAGGAACTGCTGCTCAATAACCAGTTAAAGGTATTAGTAGCTACCACAGCCTTGGGGATGGGCTACGACAAACCGGATTTAAGTTTTGTTATTCACTATCAAGCGCCGGGCTCTATCGTTGCCTATTATCAGCAGGTAGGGCGCGCCGGTCGTGGTATTACTTATGCTGTAGGGATGTTGATGTCGGGTGTTGAAGATCAGGATATTCATGAATTTTTCCGCGACTCGGCTTTTCCTTCAGAGGAGCATGTTAATGAGATCTTGTCAGTTCTAGAGCAGAACGATGGTGTGTCGATCCGTAGCATTGAGGAGCAAACCAACCTTCGGCATGGCCAGATTGAAAAAGTATTAAAGCTGCTGAGCGTGGAAAACCCTGCACCTGTCATTAAAGACGGAAGTCGTTGGGTTAGAACACCGGTTCGTTACCAAATGGATCATGCCCGAATTGCTCACTTAACCGGGCAGCGGGAGAACGAATGGCAAGAGGTTCAGGCATATTTGAATGATACTGGCTGCAAAATGACTTTTCTGCGCCGGGCGCTGGATGATCTCGATCCTACGCCTTGCAATAAATGTTCATCTTGCCTAGGGCAGGCCGTCATCAATACTCCGATTGATCCTGCTTTGGTGCATCGTGCAGGTACCTTCCTTAAGCACGCGGAAATGGTGATTACCCCTAAAGCACAAGTGGCGGCCAATTCCTTTCTGGATTACGATTTTCATGGTAATCTACCCCAGCAACTTCGCGCACAAGAAGGCCGTGTTTTATCCCGCTGGGGGGATGCTGGCTGGGGTAGTACGGTTGCTGACAACAAGTATGCCGGGCGTTTCAGCGATGAGTTGGTTGAAGCCATGGCGGAAATGGTTCACCAACGTTGGCCGCTTAATCCTGCGCCACAGTGGGTGTGCTGCGTGCCGTCGCGTAATCATCCTGAACTGGTTCCGGATTTTGCACGTCGTCTGGCTGAACGATTAGGTCTACCATTTGTGGATGCAGTTAGCAAAGTCAAAGACAACCAGCCGCAAAAAGGCCAGCAGAATCGTTTCCATCAATGTCGCAATCTAGATGGCGCGTTTGCTGTAACTCAGCTTTATAGGGAACAGCCAGTTTTGTTAGTTGATGACATAGTAGACTCCGGCTGGACGCTGACGGTCATTGCAGCACTCTTACAGCAAGCAGGCAGCGGAGTAGTTTATCCTGTGGCACTAGCTTCATCTTCGGTGAAAGACTCATGATTGAATCCACTCTATTGTCACCTACGGCGCAAGCGACCTTGCTGCTGACCAGTTATTTTTCGAAAACTAGTAGCGAAGCTGCCAAGCCGCTGACTAATACGGAGTGGGGACGCTTTGCCTTATGGCTAAAAGAAAAGTCCACCACTCCCGCCGACTTGTTGATGACTGACCCGAAAGCATTGCTGCATGGTTGGTACGATGCGCGTATCAGCATGGAGAGAATCATTGAATTGTTGAGTCGTGGCCATAGCCTTGCACTGGCTATGGAAAAATGGCAACGGGCTGGTCTCTGGGTTGTAACCCGCTCAGATCCAGAATATCCAAAACGCCTAAAGCAACGGTTGAAAACCGATTGTCCGCCGGTGTTATTTGGCTGCGGTAATAAATCCTTGTTAAATGCAGGTGGCTTGGCGGTTATTGGCTCGCGAAATGCCAGTGAGCCTGATCTGGCCTTTACCGAACAGATAGGAGCGAAAGCCGCAGTAGAGGGTATTGCCATTGTTTCTGGCGGTGCACGGGGGGTCGACGAAACGGTAATGCAGGGTGCCATCAAACAAGGTGGAGTGGTGATCGGCATTATGGCCGATAGCCTGCTAAAGGCATCAACCAGCAGCAAGTGGCGAAAAGGGGTAATGGATGGTCATACTGTGTTGGTATCGCCTTTCTACCCTGAGGCAGGATTCAGTGTAGGTAACGCTATGGCCCGCAATAAATATATCTATTGCCTTGCGGATAGCTCTCTGGTGATTCACTCAGGTAAAAAAGGCGGTACACTAAACGGTGCAGAAGAAAATCTGAAAAAAACATGGGTGCCTCTGTGGGTTAAACAAACGACTGATAAAGATGCCGCGAATGCCGATTTGGTTGCCAAAGGTGGTCGTTGGCTGGAGGCAGACTCTCAAGCCTTCACTATTTCCGATTTAATGAGTAATGAAGGTGGCTGTGAGAATCAGGTAGAAGGGCAGATAGGCGATTTATTTTCCATGCCTGCTCAGTCGGAATTGTTTTTTCAGCCTCAGTCTAGTCCTGAGCCACAATCTGAGCTTGAAGAAGACGTTATCGAGTCAGAGCGTGAAATAGTCGTTAGCAAAAGTCAGGCAAATATTGAGACTATTCCAGAGCAGGCAACCAAAAGCGAAGCTACGCCAGCAGGGCCTGTCGATTTTTATCAGCTGTTTGCCTCCGAGCTTCAACAATTGGCTGAAAAGCCAGTTACCCTTGATACGCTAGTTGAAAGCACTCAGCTTCATAAGTCTCAGTTAACTGAATGGCTGAAACGCGCTGTTGATGATGGCGTGGTGAAGAAGCTCAATCGCCCGGTACGTTATCAAGTTAAGAATAATAAATAGAGGGATTTATTCATGATTATGAATAAATAGACGCTAGTTCAGGAAGTCATCGCAGTATAGTGGCCTGATTTTGGCTCCACAGTTAGTTGAGCAAAAATACTAAGGTTTGATATAGAGTTGAGGGTAAGAGTGGAAAATGGATTTTTTCACTGAGATCTTACTAGAATATGATTCAATGTTTGTTAAAAACAGCCCGCTTTCGAATACTTACCTATTTGATTTTGAGGGAGCAGCCTGAGTTGAGAAAGTGCTGTTAATGAAAGTGTCAAGATTCTACCTTTACGCTTGGGACAAATACTCCCAGAGTACCGGATCAGAAAGTTGATAATATTAGGCTTAACTAAACGGTTTTTTCTCTGCTTTATGTTAATTACTGTTCTACTTTGTTTGCTTATCAGAGTATGCAAATAAAATAAATAATAAAATTAAAATCATATATCCAGAAAATTATTTTTTATTAATATGGTAAACTAAATATAAAACTAAAACCTTAAGGATTTATTAATTTTAAATTAAAAGTTTCTTAAATGAATAGAAAATAAAAAAGCCCCAGTAATTAACTTACATAGGGCTTTGTATTGGTAGTGTTATTAAAAAAGGAAATATAAATTTTATTTTCATATTAGCGTATCAAGCTACTTTAGGTTCCAGTAGTAATGGGTCATTTTGACTTTCACCGGACAGTCGGTAGATTGACGGTGATGTACCTAAATAAGCTCTAAATCGCTTTGCAAAAGATTGCTGGGAGTCAAATTGGTATTTTAATGCAATATCAATAACCTGGAGTTCGGTGGAACATAGGTCTTTAGCGGCTTCACAGATCCTCCTTCGGCGAATATATTCACCTAAAGGCATACCAACGACTTTTCTAAATACTCTTTGTAAATGCCATTTTGTATATCCTGATTTTAGTGCGATATCATCAAGTAATAGACGACTGGTTAAGTTCATTTCAATCCAAACTAATATTTCATTAACAACTGTAGATTGAAATTCTGTGTATTTCCCATTGCAGGGAACAGGGATTTCTTTATACATAATATCTTCCTATTAGTTACTTTTTAATCTTATCCCTCATTCAGCCAATAGCCAATAAATAAATAGTAAACAAAGTTGAATACAGTTTGTTAATTGGCAAAATAGACAAAATACCGATTTTTAATTAGTTTATAGCCAGTGGAGTTTATCTTAAGGAGATATATTCATCATGATATCGATTAATAATAGATAAAACTATTAGGCTCTCTGAATATAAAACCATCGTACAGTGATGTAACTTTTCATTGGCGTTTGGGGATATATTTTTTGAGCTTCCAAAAACTAATTAAAATGGTGGTGGAAATGACTACAGATAGGGCATTCATCGTCTGCCAACCGAATATAAAGAAAAGAACTCCTGCCCCTAAGCTACCTATTCCTCCGAAGAAATAGATAAGAAAGTCGGTCATTCCTTGCACTTTAGCGCGTTCATGAGCTTCATAGGTATGTGGTAATAAGTTAGTGGTGCTAATTAAAATTAAATTCCAGGCGACACCGACAAAAATACCTGCCAACAAATAATTGTAAAAATGGTTACCTAGCAGGTTCATAGTAGCTGATAAAATTAACAATATGATACCGCAGAAAATAATGCGTTTTGCCCCTAAATGATGGATTAATGTTCCAGTGAAAAATGATGGTGCAAACATACCTAATACATGGAATTGAAATACAATCGCAATAGAGGAAAAGGCGAAATCATGTTGTTTCATGGATAACGGTATTGAGGCAAAGGTGAAAACCACAATGGCATATCCAACCGCGCTAACAATGGCGATTAATTTTAAAATAGGTTGTGAATACAATGCACTGTAGTTGCGTTTGACTAACGCTTCATCCGATGGCGTTTTCTCTATTTTCTTTAATGGCACAACTAATAATAGAATAAATGCGATCACATAGATGGCGGCTAACGTGATGAATGGCCCTGCAAACGGGTGCTCTGCAAAAAATCTTTGGGTAGTAATGGCTAATGTTGGGCCGATTAAGGCGGCAGCGATACCTCCACTCATGACAAGGCCAATAGCTTTTGCTCGCAAAGAAATTGGTGCTTCTTCGATAGCAGCAAAACGGAATTGTTGTGCAGTACCAATAGCAATACCAGTGAAAAATAACCCGATGGAAAAATAAACTAAATGGCTTTCTATCACGCCGAGAATAGAAAAGCCTGCGCCGATTAACCCACCGATATTACCAATAATAAAGCCTACTCTTCTCGAGTACTTTTGCATTAAAAACGCGATCGGAATAGTTGCTAAGATTAAGCCAACGTATTGGCTTACCAGTGGAATTGTCGCATACGTTGGGTTGATAGCCAGTTTTTCGCCAATAACCACTGCTACAGAAAGGACAATAGCATTTCCTGTGATAAATAATGCAAGTGTGATGGTTAACCACCAAACGGATTTTGGCATATACCCCTCTGTTTATTAATTAAAAATCAATTAGTTAATGTTTCCATCAAGGGCGAACCCCCTTGAGTTGGAGTAAAGGATACAACTTAAAGTTAACTTTAAGTCAAGGTTTTTGCTGGGATTTTGAATGGTGATTAATTCTATATTTTTTTATTTTTCTAGATAATATCTCTACTGGAATGGGGTGTGATGAATGTCGCAATTACCATTCCTTTGGAATAAAACAAGAAAAAATGATTGTCATGCTACGAAATTTATGTTTTCTTAAGAAAAGAAACTGAAAAATAATAATCAATAAATTAGACAGACTAAACAGGAAGAACCCGTGAACATGACTATTCATCATTCCAACCTACTACTAACCGCGCCACGTGCCGCGGTGGTCGTGCGTGTGGTGGTGGTCGTGGGCTTAGCGCCGTAACGGGTACAAATCAACGTAGATTTAGAAACCCCGCCGGCGCAAACCGAGCGGGGTTTTTTATTCACTTCTCGCTCGAGTCCGCAGGCTAGCAAAGGATAATTATGATGAGCGAATCGGGCACCACAACACCACATAAAACCCGCTTTACGGGTGCAGAATTAATCGTACATTTACTGGAAAAACACGGTATTACCATCGTTTCTGGCATTCCTGGGGGAGCGGCTTTGCCTTTTTATGATGCATTAGGGCAAAGCCAGAAAATCCGTCATATACTGGCTCGCCATGAGCAAGGAGCAGGTTTTATTGCTCAGGGAATTGCGCGTACCACAGGAAAAGCCGCAGTTTGTATCTCTTCAAGTGGGCCTGGGGCAACAAACTTAGTGACTGCTATTGCCGATGCAAAACTGGATTCTATCCCGCTGGTTTGTATTACGGCTCAAGTTTCTTCGTCAATGATTGGCACAGATGCTTTTCAAGAGGTTGATACCTATGGCATTTCGATTCCAGTGACGAAACATAATTATTTGGTTCGTAATATCAATGAATTGCCACAAGTGATTTGTGATGCTTTTCGTATTGCAGAGTCAGGCCGCCCTGGACCTGTTTGGATTGATATTCCAAAAGATGTTCAAACTGCCACAATTGAACTAACTGAAATACCAGAAGTATTACCGAAAGATAAAGCTCCTGCTTTTGACATGGAAAAAGTTCTGCAAGCGGCTGAAATGATTAATAACGCGAAACGTCCAGTATTGTATTTTGGTGGTGGGGTGATTAGCTCCGATTCTACAGAAACGGCAATCGCATTTGCGGAAAAAGCCTCATTACCAACAACCATGACCTTAATGGCACTTGGTACTATCCCGATGAGGCATCCGTTATATTTAGGTATGTTAGGTATGCACGCTGCGGCAAGTACTAACATGATAATGGAAGAATCGGATCTATTGATTGTTATTGGTGCACGCTTTGATGATAGGGCGATAGGCAAGGCAGAGAAATTTTGTCCTAACGCGAAAATCATCCATGTGGATATCGATAAAGCAGAAATCAGCAAAATTAAGCGCCCAGATATCGCTATTCATGCAGATGCGGGGCAAATATTGGAGCTGTTATTGCCTTTGGTTGAACGTAATGAGCGCGCTGATTGGATGGCGCAAGTAAATCAATTAAAAGAGAAATATCCACTGAATTTCAGTGATGCGGATAACCCGCTGAATCACTATGGCTTAGTTTTGTCTACAGCACGTGCGGCAGGTGAAGATGCAATTGTGACAACGGATGTTGGTCAGCATCAAATGTGGGCAGCTCAAGCTTATCCTCTGTCTCGTCCACGTCAATGGCTGACATCAGGAGGGTTAGGTACCATGGGGTTTGGTCTGCCTGCTGCGATAGGCGCGGCGTTAGCAAAACCTGAAAAAACGATAGTGTGCTTTTCTGGTGATGGCAGTTTGATGATGAATATTCAAGAACTGGCAACCGCAGCGGAACATCAGTTAAATATCAAAATCATTTTAATGAATAACCAAGCATTAGGAATGGTTCATCAACAACAAGATTTATTTTTTGAAAACCGCATATTTGCTGCAGCTTATCCGTACCAAACTGACTTTATCAAAATTGCGGCAGGGTTTGGTTTGCAAACTTGCGATTTAAATAATGAAGCAGACCCTGAAATGGCGTTAGAAGCGATAATGAATACCAAAGGTCCATGTTTGATCCATGCCTTGATTGATGTTAATCAGAAGGTATATCCAATGGTTCCACCGGGTGCAGCTAACATTGATATGATTGGAGCGTAATTATGGTATTTGAACATCATCCGATTGCTTTAGAGCTAATCGTTCGTAACCACCCAGGTGTAATGTCACATATTTGTGGTTTATTTGCCCGTAGAGCATTTAACGTTGATGGCATTCTCTGTATGCCGATTAAAGATAAAGATGAAAGCCGTATATGGCTATTAGTACAAAAAGATGAGCGCTTGTCGCAAATGATTAACCAAGTTGAAAAACTAGAAGATGTTCGAGAAGTACGCTTTAGTGATGATTTGCGCCTCTTCGAAACAATGGAAAGTTATTTGCAGTAATTCTGAGATTAAGTTTATGACCGAATAGCCCATTCAACTGTGTGGGCTATTTTTGTTTGATATTTAATCATAGTGTTAAATGGGGTTTCCTAAAGCGAACGAAAATGATATAAATTCAGTTGTTGAACAATAATTTTTCGAATGTATTGTGGGTTTCTATTTGGTAAATTGAATAACAAACAGGTATGAATCTATGCAAAATAACATCTATTTATCGAACACTTATCAGTATGAAATCGAAACTTCCTTACTGGCGCAAGGGGAAGATGATGAGGGGCATTGGGTTGCTTTAAAAGATAATATTTTCCACCCACAAGGTGGTGGGCAACCCATGGACACAGCTTGGGTGAATGATATTACTGTTCGTATTAAGAAACAATTGGGTGGCTTGATTGTGGCATACTTACCAGAACATGTCATTTTGAGCCAAGATAGCAATGTGGTTGCAAGGGTCGATAAGGAAAAACGTCAGCGTTATGCGGCGCTACATACTGCTGGTCACTTGCTGAATTGGGAATTACGTCGCTTTGGTTGGCTTGCACAAAAAGGCCATCACTTTCCTGATGAATCACGGGTGGAATTTAGCATGATGGAAGGGGATGTCACGCCTTTTGAAGAGCTAGATAGCCAATACATTGAAGATATTGTTAACCAAAGCCTTCATAGTGGGCGAGCCGTTGCAATAAAGCAAAAGGGGGATTTGCGGATCAGCTATATCGACCAAACTGAAGAAATGCCTTGTGGTGGAACACATGTTTCTTCGCTAGATAACATTCAGCATTTTTCAATTAAGTCGATGAAATTTAAAAAGGGGACGTTGCGCATTAGTTATGATGCACAACATGCCGCAATTTAAACGCTATCACTAAGGTGAGAGTAAGTCATGACGACGGTTGCTTGCAGCTCTCCCTCCATACAGAGATAACTATGTGGGAAATCACCACTGAAAGCATAAAAATCTCCCGCTTCTAAGACGATATTTTGGTCGTCATGTAGCCGTAACATGAGTGAGCCAGAATTCACCATAATGTGTTCGTGGGTTCCACTCATATGGGCGGGGCTATTAATGATAGCGCCTCTCTTCATGGTTAATTGCCAAATTTCAGAGATATTTCCCATGCTAATGCGAAACTTAAACTGTTGTGAATACTCTTTTTCATTGGGAGTGGCTTTGAGAAAATAGGGATAGGCCTCATGTTGCCGTGTAAACAGATCGCTTAGTGGAAAGCGCAGGGCAATGGCAATCGACTCTAATGTATCAATGCGTGGGTTTGAATCGCCAGATTCCAACTTGGATAAAGCCGCTTTAGAGATCCCCGATAGACGAGATAGCTCGTTTAGTGAAAGATCTCTTGCTTGCCTAAGTAAACGAATTTTCTGCCCGATTTTTAAATTAATTTTTTTATCCACAATGTGTCTTTACCTGAATTTTAATTTATTGTGCTAGTTCTGTATCACTCAGTGAAGCAAATTATACACTCTTAGTTGTATATTGTATTTAAAGTGGCTATTTTGTTTTTTGATATAGATTTGAAATTTAAAACCCGACAAAAATAAAACTATTTTCTGTATTTGAAAGAACCTATAGTGAGGACGTTAAAAAACGTCTGGAGTTAAGGTCATGCCGTTTGAATTATTATCATTAGAAATGGCGATTTGTTTCTCAACGCTACTTTTTGCTTATTTGGTTTTTGGTATGGCGGGGTTTGGTTCGGCCCTCATTGCAACCCCTGTGTTAGCCATGTATTTGCCATTAAATATGATTGTTCCAATTCTTGCGCTAATTGATCTAACCGCCGCAGTTTTGAACTTATTTAAAGATGGTAAAAATGCGGATTATCAGGAAATTAAATGGATAATTCCATTAATGATAGTAGGGAGTTTAGTTGGCGCTGCGATTTTATTAAAAACACGCCCCGATATACTCGTATTATTACTTGGGTTATTTGTTGTAGGTTATGTATTACACGCATTCTTTTCTAAAAAATCAAAATTACCCTTTTCAAAGGCATTGGTTGTCCCATTTAGTTTAGTGGGCGGTGTTTTTAGTGCTTTATTTGGTAGTGGTGGTTTTATCTATGCCATGTATTTATCGAGCCGAATTGAAGATAAACAACGTTTTCGACTCACTCAAATGACGTTAATTGGGTTTAGCACGCTAACTCGAGTGGTGATATTTTTGGTGATGGGAGTGTATCTCAATCTGGATATTTTATTGATTGCCTTAGCGTTTTCTCCTGCTATGTTAATCGGTACGTGGGTTGGGCGGCATATAACATTAAAAATTTCACGTGAAAGTTTTTTAAAATTTATTAATGTTATTATTTTATTATCAGGTATTGCTCTGCTTTATCGATATTTTTTCGTCCTTTAAGTATTTAGAATATTAAAAATAGTTTTATAAAGATAAATAGCAGAATATATAGGCCGTGTTACAATCACTGCGAACATTATTGGTTTTACTAATAATGATGTGGTTTTTTATTTCTCATAACAATCTATTTTATGGAGTTAAAGTCTGTTATTTTGTTAAAAAGAAACAGATTAATTTCAACATGAGCTCTGATAATCAGCGTTTACAACATTTTCGTCGTTCCCCATCCTTTGCTATTTTTACCATCACAATGAGTATTGCTGTCATTGGTATCGTTATTGGGCTAAGTATTCCAATGGTAGCGCTTAGGCTAAATAATTATGGTATCAATGAGTTGTATATTGGCATTATTTCAGCTGCACCTGCATTAGGCATGTTTTTAATTGCACCTGTCGTTCAACGCATTGTGCGTTGGTCAGGTAAGCGAAAAGCAATGCTATTGGCAACGATTGTTTCTGCCATTAGCTTATTACCATTATTGAGCACATTACCTCTTTGGTTATTATTTCCGTTACGGTTAGTAACAGGCTTGGCGAGCGGTGTGCTGATTTGCTTGGGTGAAACGTGGATTAACGAATTATCGCCTGAAAATAAACGGGGCCGTATTTTGGCAATTTACACCACTGTATTCACAGTAAGCCAACTACTCGGGCCTTCCTTTATTGCTTATTATGGTGTGGAAGATAAATCCCCTTTATTGATTTGTACGTTGATCCATTTGATCTCTGTGGCACTATTTATTTTAATGGACCAAAAAGTCGGTGACCGTTTAGCCGAAAATGCCGAAAAATCTAATTTTTCAATTGTTCAATTTGTGAAAATTGCACCGGGTATTTGTGGCGGAATTTTATTTTTTGCCTTTTTTGATGGAACCATTTTATCGATATTCCCAATCTATGGCATGGGAATGGGTCATACAGAAGCGGTTGCCGCATTAATGATCAGCGCTATTCTTGCTGGGGATGCCATTATGCAACTTCCTTTCGGCTGGCTAGCAGACCATATGAATAGAGAAAAATTGTACCGAATCTGTGGCATTATCACACTTGCAGCCAGTCTATTATTGCCTTTCCTTATAACTCAACCTTATCTGATTTGGGTATTACTGTTTGTCTTAGGGGCGACAGCAGGGGCAATTTATACTATTGCGTTGGTGCAAATCGGCCAATATTTCAAAGGGAACGAGTTGATCATTGCTAATGCTGCGGCTGCCATGCTGTGGGGAATTGGTAATTTATCAGGGCCACTTCTTGCGGGAATTGCGACTTCAATCTCACCTGTAGGCTTACCGGTGTTATTGGTTCTGTCTGTGACTGTATTTTTATGGTTCACACGAGAAAAATACAGTGCCCAAAAAGTTGAGCAAGTTACCCAATAAGCTCATTTGCGGTGCTCTACTCAGCCAGCGAGCACCGCAAATAAATTACTCAATAACTTTATACACAACGAGGTTTTCTCTGAATTCATCCGGCCGATGATTGTGCCAGAATAATTCCATGCCTTGCGGTGCAGGTTTAATCGTTTTTGAGAGTACAATTAGCCAGCGGCATTGTTCCGGTTTTTCAAACCGATCTTGGCGTTGGTGTAATACCCCCGCGTAGTAGTAGAGCATCGGTGCTTCAGATTCACCAATATTATCAGATGCCATACAATCATTTTCTGTAAATTGGCCAGTTAAATGCTGGTCTAAATCGACAAAAACCCCTTCGAAACCTTTTGCATAGTCTATCCACCCCAAAAATAAGGTTAAAATTACCCCCCAAACAGCACATAAGCCTAATAACCAGTTTTTCATCATATGAAAAGCAGGTGGCATAAAGTTTGGAATAATTTTATTGCGTAAAAACCATACCAATGTAATCAACAGAGCACAGATGAATACAACGGGAGAAAATGCCATTTGGTAGCTCATAGGGAGCCAGCGGCCAAATGGAGCTAGCCATTCTTGTTGATAGCCAGCCAAAGAGATGAAATAGCAGACCCATAAAAAAAGAATAAGTACAGACCACAAAACAGCTGCAAAGCGGGCAATATTATTGAGGAGCTTTTCTGGGAAACAAAATAGTGTCTGGCTTCCTAATATGGCCATGGGGGCAATAAAAGGCAGTAAATATAACGCCCGACCAGAAGCTGAAATCTGTAAAAAAACGATACCTAATAAAGGAAATAGCGCCAATAGAAACTCGTTAGAATTAAATAAACGCTTAACCGGATGCCTTAGAAAATAAGCAACAGCCAGTAAACCAGAAGGAAAGGCAAATAAGGAAACTGCCGCAGGGATCCGGGTTAAATTAGCTTTTGCCCCTAATTTTTCAACCGAAAAACCAAAGAAGCGGCCGATATTATTTTCCCAAAACCACACGATAAACAAATCAGGGTGTTGAAGGTACAGTTGGATAGGCCAAGGTAAAATCGCGATAAAGGCAATTAACCCTGCAGTTAAGCTGTATAACCAAAATTGCTTAGTTCGGCATTGAGCGAGAAAAATTGGCGATAAAAATAGGCAGATCCAGAGAACACCAGGGATAAAAACACCTTTTGACAACATGGTGACGATGGTTCCAAGGGATAACCAAAGTGCAGACATGTGCATTTTTTGTTGTTGTATCAGCCCTAATAACCCATACAAGCCAATAGTCGTCCCTGCCATCAGCGCAACATCGGTAAACATATCATGGCTATGCCTGATAACACCGGGGGCACAAGCATACAGTGCAAAAGCGACCCAAATACGGGTATCGGTGAAGTCTTTGGCATGGAAAAAACGGCGCGCCAAAAGAATAAAAAATGAAAAATTGATCACCGAAAAAAATAAGCTTGCACTACGGGCGGCATCATAAAGTGGGATAAAACTTGAAAACAAATGAGAGGTAATTGCTGCAACCCAATAATAAAGCGGAGGTTTTTCCATAAACGGCTCGCCCGCATTTGTGGGGACTAACCATTTACCTGTTTCATACATAGTTTGAATAATACCAAAACTATAATTTTCATCTTGCTTCCAAGGGCTATGACTATATATTCCTGGTAATAAATACATAGCAAGAAAACTAATGAAAAGTAATAAAATACTCCGCTGTAATATGATTAATGGTGCATTTTTATTTGGCATTTTAATGTGTTTTTACTGGATTAAATTGAAACTATAACTGCAGTTGATAATAATTGAGATTATATACTTAAATATATATTTACTCAGTGAGTGATGGTTGTTTTTTTTATAAAAAAACAATAGGGAACGTATTTTTAGGTACGTTTTTAAATAACGCATATTACCACCAATAAATAAATTTTCAGCTATTCGTTTTGTAAGAAAATATTCTAGGATTGTATCAAAAAAATAACCGTACTTTTTAAACAGACACTATATGAAAGGTATTTAGCTATTTTTACGTAAGGTAAATGTAACTAAAAAGAATTGTTATTTGAAAATAATGTTCATTACATAAGAACCTGGGTATTTAGATGTTAAAAAACAGTTAGTGGGTAAGAAATGCTAAAAATACTTGATCATTCCCCCTGTTTAGAATGATAATTGCTCCCCTCACAATATGTTTTATTCTAGTTTTAAAGCCAAACGATTGCGCAGCTGTTTTTATTGGGTTTTTTTCCCAGTTAGTTTGTTTTTTCTGAAAAACGTAATCGTTTACGTCGATATATAGATTAGTTGTTAGCAGTACTTGAGTGCTTTCGTTTTCCATTAACAGCAGAGGTATACCATGTCAGGCCAACAGGCTTCATCCAGTTGCAAATTGGATTCATTTTTCAAGATAACAGCGCGCGGCTCTTCAGTTCGCCGTGAAATCATTGCAGGGTTAACCACATTCTTAGCGATGGTTTATTCTGTCATCGTTGTACCTGGCATGTTAGGGCAAGCAGGGTTCCCTCCAACTGCGGTATTTATTGCAACCTGCTTAGTGGCTGGCTTTGGCTCTTTATTAATGGGGTTATGGGCCAATTTACCGATGGCGATTGGTTGTGCGATTTCACTCACTGCATTTACTGCATTCAGTCTGGTGTTAGGGCAGCAAATTAGTATTCCTGTGGCACTAGGCGCTGTATTTTTAATGGGGTGTTTGTTCACCATCATTTCTGTTACAGGTATTCGTAGTTGGATTTTACGCAATATGCCAATGGGTATTGCACATGGTACAGGTATTGGTATCGGTTTATTTTTACTGTTAATCGCTGCTAATGGGGTGGGTTTAGTGATCAAAAACCCAAATGCAGGCCTGCCTGTTGCTCTGGGTGAATTTACGTCTTTCCCTGTCTTGATGTCACTCATTGGGTTAGCGGTCATTTTTGGTTTAGAAAAACGTCGCGTTCCGGGTGGTGTGCTCCTTGTTATTATTGCGATTTCAATTATTGGTTTAATTTTTGATCCTGCTGTGAAATATCAGGGCTTCTTCAAGTTGCCTTCATTGGGTGATGACGGGCTCTCATTGGTTTTTAATATGGATATCATGGGTGCATTACAGCCAATGGTATTGCCAAGCTTGCTTGCATTAGTGATGACGGCAGTTTTTGATGCGACAGGTACTATCCGCGCAGTGGCGGGACAAGCGAATTTATTGGATAAAGACGGCCAAATTATTGATGGTGGTAAAGCATTAACAGCAGACTCCGTGAGCAGTATTTTTGCGGGGGCGATTGGTGCATCTCCTGCGGCGGTATATATTGAATCTGCGGCAGGTACCGCTGCGGGTGGTCGTACCGGTTTAACCGCAGTGGTGGTTGGCGTACTATTCTTATTGATTCTCTTTTTATCGCCACTCTCTTATTTGGTGCCTGCCTATGCAACGGCTCCTGCATTGATGTATGTTGGGCTTTTAATGCTCAGTAATGTTTCTAAGCTTGATTTTGATGATTTTGTGGATTCAATGTCTGGCTTATTATGTGCGGTGTTCATTGTTCTGACTTGTAATATTGTCACAGGTATCATGTTGGGCTTTGCCGCTTTGGTTATCGGCCGTATTTGTGCAGGTGAATGGCGCAAATTGAATATTGGTACTGTCATTATTGCGGTACTTTTAGTGGCATTTTACGCTTCAGGATTAGCAATCTAAAGTGAATTGCTTCAAGAAGGTGGCCAATGTTGCCACCTTTTTAACTTATTGTATTAATTAATCGTAAAGTCTTAATTTTTTCCCCGAAAATGGATGGCTAGGGATAAAATAGAGAGAAGGCAGTTAATCAAGTGGCTGTGTATGACTTCCACTGGTGGCTGGCTTGGTCTCAATTATCATGGTCTGGACGGTGCTATCTCTTACTATGCGGCGGCAGGCAATTCTTGGTTCTAGTCGCTAGGTTAATTCAGTAAGGGCAACATGGAAATTTTCTTTACTATTCTTATTTTGATTTTAGCTGTCTCTGTTTCAGGGGTGGCCGCTAAAATTCTTCCTATTCGTATTCCTCTTCCTCTCATTCAAATCGCTATTGGTGCGCTATTGGCTTGGCCACAATTTGGCCTACATGTCACCTTTGACCCAGAACTTTTTATGGTTCTGTTAATCCCACCTTTGCTGTTTGTTGATGGATGGAAAACGCCAACCCGTGAGTTCTTTCAAAACGGTCGAGAAATTTTTATTTTAGTGTTGGTTCTCGTATTGGTTACGGTTATTGGGATAGGTTATTTAATTTATTGGTTGATGCCCGGTATTCCATTGATTGCTGCGTTTGCTCTAGCGGCTGTATTATCGCCCACCGATGCCGTTGCATTATCTTCCATTGTTGGAAAAGGGCGTATTCCTAAACGGATGATGAGTGTGCTAGAAGGAGAGGCATTGATGAATGATGCCTCTGGTCTGGTTGCATTAAAATTTGCGGTAGCAATTGCCATGGGAACCATGGTGTTTAGCGCCTCTGGCGTTACCATTGAATTTTTCAAAGTTGCGGTTGGCGGGCTACTCGCAGGTATCATCGTGACTTGGCTATACAGTAAATCATTACGTCTAATGAGCCGCTGGAGCGGTGATGACCCTGCAACCCAAATTGTATTTATGCTATTGCTGCCATTTGCATCATACATGATTGCGGAACATATTGGTTTTTCAGGTATTTTAGCTGCCGTTGCGGCGGGTATGACCATTACAAAATCGGGGGTTATCCGTAACGCTCCATTAGCGATGAGGCTACGTGCTGATAGCGTTTGGTCGATGCTTGAATTTGTCTTTAACGGGTTGGTTTTCATCATGTTAGGGCTTCAATTGCCCGGTATTTGGGAAACGTCTGTTATCCAAGCGGATCTCGACCCAAGCGTAGAAACGTGGATGCTATTTGCCGCGGTGGCAATTATCTATTTTGCTTTACTGCTATTGCGTTTTTGTTGGCTATGGCTGATGAAAAGGTTTAGCCGTTTGTTCTTAAAGAAAAGGCCACTGCAGTTTGCGAACTATACCGTGCGTGAGCTTTGGCTTGCCTCTTTTGCAGGGGTACGCGGGGCGATCACCTTAGCGGGTGTGCTCTCTATCCCGTTATTTTTAACGGATGGCTCGCCATTCCCTGCGCGTTACCAGTTAGTATTTATTGCCGCGGGGGTTATCTTATTTTCCATTTTTGCAGGTGTGGTCGCTTTACCGCTTCTGCTGCGTAATTTTAAAGTGGGCGACAAAGAAGCCGATGCCAATGAAATCCGCATGGCAAAAGCCGCAATGGCTGAAGTGGCGATTGTCAGCTTAAATAAGATGCAGGAACGTTTATCTGCTGACGTTGATGAAAAACTCGACTCAGAAGATATCAGTGAAGTTGCTTCCCGTGTGACGGGTTATTTAAGACGACGTACGGCAGGGCAAGATGAAATTGACCATAATCTGCTGATAGAAGACCTTGAGCGACGTTTTCGTTTAACGGCTTTACGTGCTGAGCGTGGTGAGCTTTATCACTTGCGTGCCACCAAGAAAATCAGTAATGAAACGCTACAAACGCTGTTGGTCGATCTGGACTTATTAGAAGCCGTCTTGATCGAAAAAGAGCATTAAAACCAAAAAGCGAGTATTCTAGCCAACATTCTTAAGTTTGGGGCGAAATACAGCATTATGTGGTTACTTGTTATCACGACGCTGCTTTGGGCAGCGTCGTTTAGTCTTATCGGCGAATACCTTGCGGGCCAAGTAGATAGTTGGTTCTCAGTATTAGTGCGGGTTGCACTGGCTTCGCTGGTTTTTTTACCTTTCCTACGTTGGCGCCAATTTAGCGCTAAAGTGATTGCGCTCTATATGCTAGTGGGCGCTTGCCAACTTGGCATCATGTACCTGTTTGTATTCCATGCTTATCAATACCTTACTGTTGCTGAATTTTTGCTTTTTACAGTGTTAACACCGCTATACGTCACGTTAATTTATGACTTATTAGAACGGCAGAAGCTGCGTAAAGGCTACCTGTTTAGCTCATTATTAGCGGTGATTGGTGCGGCAATTATTCGTTATGACCACTTGAGTGAATCTTTTTGGTTAGGTTTACTTTTTGTGCAGTTGGCTAATATCTTTTTTGCGATTGGACAGGTGGGGTATAAACGTCTGATGGAGATACATCCAATCCCTCAACATCAGGCTTTCTCATGGTTTTACCTTGGTGCAACGCTAGTTGCATTGCTTGGATGGCTGCTATTTGGTAATAAATCGATGATGCCGACAACGACTCTCCAGTGGGGCGTCTTATTGTGGCTGGGTATTGCAGCTTCAGGCATTGGCTACTTTATGTGGAACTATGGCGCAACCAAAGTGGATGCCGGAACCCTTGCTATTATGAATAACATGATGGTCCCAGCGGGGTTATTAGTGAATTTTGCTATCTGGCAACAACACCCGGATTGGCTGAGTTTTACCATAGGATCGAGCCTAATAGTTGCTTCTCTTTGGGTGCATAAGCGTTGGATCCTTTCGCGGCCTTCACATAAGACAAGTACTCCACAGCGTGATCCGTCGTCGCCTCAGTAAATGCTTCAATAGCTGGCTGGCGCTGTTCTCCTTCACGGCAGGCCGCATACAGCCGGCTCCACAAACCGCTACCCAAGGTTTTGGTTTTTATTAGCCCTTGTTTTTCAAATGAATCAACCGCCCAGTGAGGAAGTGCAGCGATACCCATTTTAGCAGCGACCATTTGGATTAAAATTAATGTGTTATCGACATTTTTTACGTTAGGTGACACACCCGCAGGTTGCAGAAAATGGCGCCACACATCGAAGCGATCCCGTTGTACTGGGTAGATAAGCAACGTTTCATCTGCCAAGTCATGGGGGTCAATATGTGGTTTCTTGGCTAGAGGGTGGTCGTTCGCCACAATCAATTTCACTTCATAATCAAACATTGGCGTATAGTGGATGCCTTGATCTGGCAAGATGTCAGAAGTCATCACAATATCCAATTCCCTTGAGAGCAATTCAGGTTGTGGGTCGAAGGCCACCCCAGATTTAAAATCCACACTAACTTGTGGCCAAGTTTGTCTGAATTGCTGTAGTGCAGGGGTCAACCACTGAATGCAGCTATGGCATTCAATCGCGATGCGTAACGCACAAACCCTAGGCTCATTACATACTCGAATAGCATCTTTCACTAATGGCAGGACTTGTTGTGCCAACTGTAATAAGACTTCCCCTTGTGGCGTAAAGCGCAAAGGTTGGCTTTTACGAATAAATAACCGGAAACCTAGCCGATGCTCTAAATCACTAAATTGGTGTGATAAAGCAGACTGTGTCTGGTGCAAGTGTGTTGCTGTTGCCGCTAATGAACCGTATTGGCTGAGCGCTTGCAATGTTTTTAAATGTTTTAGTTCGATCATGAGAAACCTTCACGGTGACAATGAAAAATTTGCGCTTGTGCTTTATACAGTACCTGTTGATTATGGATGTGTAAACATCTAGACGGCTAAATATTTTAAGGGGTCAATATGTCTGTTATAAATCATACACTTGGTTTTCCACGTGTCGGTCTAAAAAGAGAGCTAAAACGTGCACAAGAAGATTATTGGGCAGGCAAGATTGACCAAGCCGCGCTATTAGAAACCGGTTATCAGTTACGTGCGCGCCATTGGCAACAACAAAAAAGTGCAGGTGTTGAGCTATTACCCGTTGGTGATTTCGCTTGGTATGACCAAGTGCTGACAACCAGTTTGCTATTGGGCAATGTGCCGCCACGCCATCAAAATGAAGATGGTTCGATTGATTTAGATACCTTATTTCGTGTTGCTCGTGGTCGCGCACCAACGGGCAAACCCGCTCCCGCAGGTGAGATGACGAAGTGGTTTAATACGAACTACCACTACATCGTGCCTGAATTTCAAAAAGGGCAACAATTTTCCCTGTCTTGGACACAACTGTTTGATGAAGTCGATGAGGCATTAGCATTAGGCCACAAGGTAAAACCCGTTATCATTGGCCCTATAACCTACCTCTGGTTAGGTAAAGTGAAAGGTGAACCATTCGACCGCTTATCATTATTGAATGAATTATTACCTGTATATCAGGAGATCTTGTCTCGCTTAGCAGAAAAAGGCCTTGAGTGGGTACAAATTGATGAGCCTGCATTAGTGTTAGATTTGCCAGAGCAATGGCAGCAAGCTTATCAGCACGCATATCAAGCGCTGTCAGGTCATATAAAGCTGTTGTTAACCACCTATTTTGATGGTGTGAGCCACCATTTAGACTTGATTAAGCAATTGCCAGTGCAAGGTTTACATGTTGATGTGGTCGCAGGCGCTGATGATATTGAAAAACTACATCAAGTGCTGCCCGCAGATTGGGTATTATCACTGGGAATTATTAATGGTCGTAATGTATGGAAGGCGGACTTAGGTGAAAAATTTTTACAGGTGAAACCGCTCTTAGGTCAGCGTGATATATGGGTAGGAACGTCATGTTCATTACTGCATAGCCCAATCGACTTAAATGATGAGACGCGTTTAGATACCGAAGTAAAAAGCTGGTTCGCTTTTGCTATCCAAAAATGCGAAGAACTTGCTCTGTTAACTAAAGCGTTAAATCAGCCAACAGACAGTCACATTGCTGAATTAGAGACATACAGTGCGCCTATTCGAGCGCGTAAAACATCAACTCGAGTGAATAATGCATCAGTGGCTCAGCGTCTGGCTGCAATCAGTGAAGGGGATACTGAGCGTTATAGCCCATATCCACAGCGAGCAGCGCGCCAACGTCAACGCTTTAACTTACCATTATGGCCGACCACCACGATTGGTTCTTTCCCACAAACCAGTGAAATTAGAACGCTACGTTTAGATTTCAAAAAAGGAAATGTGGATAAAACCTACTATCGCACCAATATTAGTGAACATATTAAGCAAGCTATTAAAGAACAAGAAATTTTAGATATCGACGTTCTTGTGCATGGCGAAGCTGAACGTAATGACATGGTGGAATACTTTGGTGAGCACTTTGATGGTTATGTATTTACCCAAAATGGTTGGGTTCAAAGCTATGGCTCACGTTGCGTTAAGCCCCCAGTGATTATTGGTGATATTAGTCGCCCAGAAGCGATAACCGTGGAGTGGGCAAAATACGCTCAGTCCTTAACGGAGAAACCGGTCAAAGGGATGTTAACTGGCCCTGTCACTATTCTGTGTTGGTCATTCCCACGTGAAGATGTTAGCCGTGAAACGATTGCTAAACAGATTGCGCTAGCGTTACGTGATGAAGTCGATGACTTACAAAAAGCGGGGATCGGTATTATTCAAATCGATGAGCCTGCACTGCGTGAAGGGTTACCATTGCGCAGAGATGAGTGGGCGGCTTACCTCAAATGGGCAGTTGACGCCTTCAAGCTTAGTGCTGCGATTGCTGATGATGACACGCAAATTCACACTCATATGTGCTATTGCGAGTTTAATGACATCATGGATTCTATTGCGGCTCTGGATGCTGACGTGATCACGATTGAAACATCACGTTCAGATATGGATCTGTTAGACGCATTCGAAGATTTTGATTATCCAAATGAAATTGGTCCCGGTGTCTATGATATTCACTCACCAAATGTACCTAATGTGGAATGGATTGTTGCATTATTAAGAAAGGCGGCGAAGCGTGTCCCGGTGGAACGTTTATGGGTTAACCCAGATTGTGGCTTAAAAACTCGCGGCTGGCCAGAAACTCGCCAAGCATTAGCCAACATGGTTGAGGCAGCGAAACAGCTTAGAAATGAGCAGTAAAATGGTGATCAGCTAGTGTGTCAAAAAGGCAGGGGAAACCTGCCTTTTTGAAAATATTAACCAAATAATTTAGATTTCAGTAAGTTCATACCGATAGAAGCAAGATCGAGGCTTTCAGGAACTTCGCCATTTGGTGTGGCACTATCAACTAATTGAGGAAGATATTTAGCAATCATTTCTGAGGTTGCTTGAGGCTCTAAGCCAACCTGTTGAGCTAACTCTTGGATATTGGCATTTCCAAAGACTTGCATTAATTGGCTAGCATCGATAGGTAAATTATTACCTTCACTGATCCACGATGCAATAACACCACCTAAGCCTTGTTCGTTAAATTTTTCGATAACACCTTGAAGGCCACCTTGCTCCTCAACCCAGTTTATTACTGATTGAAATTGTTGCATTTTGTCGCCTGCAACCATACCCATCATTTGCTCAAATAACCCCATGTTATCTCCTAGGCAATCAGCCAATTCATGCTCTCATCCATAGTATGGAGCATTATTCAAAAAATTGTAGTCGGCTATTTTCAGCAATTTGAGTTTTAGGTCAATAGAAATGATGCATTGAATATAGTGCAGTAGAAAAATAACGGTTTTTCATTTGTGAATTAAATGTGAGTAAACGCAATGGGCATCACATTTTTTATCACATTATCTTGTGAAGGGGGTGTTGAGGGTTTTGTTCATTTAATTTGTTTTGATTCAATTGGTTACGTTTTATTTGTTGGTTTTTTATATTATCTCAAATGTGATGTTAGTCATGTGTTTGTGAATTTTATTGTGTGAAAATTCACAACAGTCACGAAGATTAACAACATCAGGGGTCATTATGGGAAATTTCGTTAATAAAGTTGGCGTGATTGGCCTAGGTTCTATGGGGATGGGGATCGCACAATCTCTTATAAAAAATAACATTCCTACCTATGGATTTGATTTAAACCAAGGTGCTTGCGAAAGCCTACTTCGTGGTGGAGCTGTTGCAGTGGGACAAAATGCAGCGGAATTCGCCCATGAGATTGACGCTTTATTGTTAGTGGTCGTCAATGGTCGTCAAGTTGAAGCGATTTTATTTTCGGGTGAACAGCCTCTTGTTGAGCAATTACGCCCCGGTACAGTTATTGTACTGCATAGCACACTCTCCGCTGAGCAAACAAAAAATATCGCTCAGCGCCTTGCCTCATATCAATTACCGCTTGTAGATGCGCCTATTTCAGGCGGTTCAATTAAAGCCGCTGAAGGGAAGTTGACCATAATGGCTTCAGGTGAGCCTGCTTTATTTGAGCGGCTTTCACCCGTATTTGACGCTATTTCTGAGCGCTTATATCGTGTAGGGGATGACGTTGGCTTAGGCTCAACCGTCAAAACGATTCACCAGTTATTAGCTGGGGTGCATATTGCTGTTGCTGCAGAAAGTATGGCTTTAGCCGCCAAAGCGGGTATTAACCTTGATGTGATGTATGACATTGTTACCCATGCAGCTGGAAATTCATGGATGTTTGAAAACCGCATGCAACATGTTCTAGATGGTGATTACACCCCAAAATCGTCAGTCGATATTTTTGTCAAAGATTTAGGGCTAGTGATGGAAACAGGGAAAGCATTAAATTTCCCGCTCCCACTAGCTTCAACCGCCCATCAAATGTTTATTTCAGCGAGCAATGAAGGTTTTGGTTTGCAGGATGACAGCGCGGTGATCAAAACATTTAAAGGTATTACTTTACCGGAGAAAAAAGCATGACAGTGAAGTTAGGCGTAATAGCGGATGATTTTACCGGTGCGACTGATATCGCAGGCTTTATGGTGCAAAACGGTTGGAAGGTCGTCCAGTTATTGAATGAACCCGATGAAAACACACCGGTACCACAAGATGTTGATGCCATAGTCATTAGTTTAAAAAGCCGCTCTTGTCCTGTCGATGAAGCTGTCAGTGCATCGACCAATGCGTGCAATTGGCTGAAACAAAAAGCGAATTGTCAGCAAATTTTCTTTAAATATTGCTCGACGTTTGACTCAACTGAAAAAGGCAATATTGGTCCCGTTACAGATGCATTGATGGCGCAACTGGGAACAGGCTTAGCATTAGTTTGCCCTGCGTTACCGATTAACGGCAGAACAGTTATTCATGGTCATTTGTTTGTGAATGGCCAGCTACTTAATGAAAGTGGCATGCAGCATCACCCTGTAACCCCAATGACCGACGCAAATTTATTGCGTGTGATGGAAAAGCAATCAAAAGGCAAAGCAGGTTTAGTCAGACTTGATGATATTCAAAAAGGCAGTGACGTTGTTAGCCAAAAACTTGCCGAATTAGCTCAACAAGGCGTGAGTTACGCGGTCGTTGATGGCTTGACGATGGATGATTTGCTTCCTATCGCACAAGCGGTTAAAGCGATGCCATTGTTAACTGGGGGTTCCGGCCTCGGTGCTGCACTGGCCAATGTGGATAGCCAATGTTCATGGGGCGGCACAACGCAACGAGGTGAAAAACCAACAGGTAAAAACAGGAAAATAGTTGTTTTATCAGGCAGTTGCTCGGTAATGACTAACAAACAAGTGCTGGCTTATCAGCAAGTTGCCCCTGCAAAAATGTTGGATGTGGGGGAGTGTTTAAATAACCCTGAGTATGCCAAAACATTGGCAGATTGGGTGCAAGCACAGCAACTAACTGGTTTAGCACCAATGCTTTATGCCACTCAATCACCTGAATTATTGAAACAGACACAAGAAAAATATGGCGCAGCGGAATCAAGTTCCGCGGTCGAGAAGGTATTTGGTGAAGTTGTCGTGCTGTTGAAAGCGCAAGGGTATGACACCTTTATTATTGCTGGCGGCGAAACCTCTGGAAAAGTGGTTCAAAGCCTTGGGACAGAACAATTAAGTATTGGTTCACCAATCGCCCCTGGTGTGCCATGGGTACAGGACTTAGCAAGCGGTAACTGGTTGGCGCTGAAATCAGGTAATTTCGGCCAAGAAAATTTCTTCCAGTTTGCACAGGAGATGTTTAATGAGTGATGAAAAGGCGCTGCGCCAAGAGTTAGTCGATTGGGCTAAATCAATGTTTAACCGCGGCTACAGTAGCGGTGGCGCAGGAAATATTAGTGCTCGGTTACCTGATGGTTCGATTATCGTGACACCGACAAACTCCAGTTTTGGTGATTTAGACCCTAACAAACTGAGTAAGCTCGATGCACAAGGCAATTGGATTGGGGGAGATAAACCGACAAAAGAAGTTTCTATGCATATGGCGATGTATCTGCAACGCCCTGATTGCCAAGCGGTTGTTCATCTTCACTCACCTTGGTTAACGGCGTTGTCTTGCTTGCCGGGGTTAGATACAAAAAATTGTTTGCCTCCAATCACACCATATTATGTGATGCGAGTGGGGAAACTGCCATTGATTGAATACTTGCCACCGGGGGATGACCGAATTGGTGAGGAAATTGCAAAATTAGCACCGACACATAATGCGGTATTGCTATCGAATCATGGCCCGGTCGTGGGTGGTAAAACATTAAGACAAGCTTTCTTCAATGCAGAAGAGTTAGAAGATACCGCTCGCTTATATATCACATTACGCCCACATGGCTTTACAACATTAACGCAAGAGCAAGTTGAACAGCTCGAAAGTCGTTATCCACAAAAGTAGAGAGGCGAAAATGGCTAAATTTGCTGCAAATCTAAGCATGATGTTTACCGAAGTGCCTTTTATACAGCGCTTTGAGCGAGCTGCAAATGCAGGGTTCAAAGGTGTTGAATATCTTTTTCCTTATGAAGAAGATGCCGATGTCATTGCTGGTGAGCTGAGTAAACACCATTTAACTCAGGCTCTGTTTAATATGCCAGCAGGAAATTGGGCACAAGGTGAGCGCGGAATGGCGTCGATCCCCGGTCGTGAGAACGAATTTGCCGAAGGCGTACAGACCGCATTGAAATATGCGAAAGCGTTAGGTTGTAAACAAGTTCATGCGATGGCAGGAAAAGTGAATGATAACTATACACTTGAACAGCAAACTGCGTGTTATATCAAAAACATTCAATATGCGGCCGATGTGATGGCTGAGCACGGTATTCGTGTGCTTATCGAACCCATCAATACCCGTGATATGCCCGGATACTTTTTGACCACGCAAAAACAAGCTGAAGCATTACTGCCTGAAATTAATCGTGAAAATGTCTTTATCCAGTTGGATTTATATCACTGCCAAATTATGGAAGGTGATTTATTGAAAACAATTGAGCGTTTATGGGGTAAATTTAGTCACATTCAGATAGCGTCAGTCCCTTATCGTCATGAACCGGATAGCGGTGAAGTCAATTACCCATGGATTTTTAAGCAATTAGATGAAATGGGTTATGAAGGCTGGTTAGGATGTGAATATCATCCAGCAGGCCGTACCGAAGATGGATTAGGCTGGCTTAAACAAGCAAATTCATAATTAGGAGAACCTATGCTCCCTTCTGAGCGTCGTGATTTTATTTACCGTTACGTGCATGAACATCAAACCGTATCGATCAGTGACTTGGTTGAGCTAATGAATGTCTCTCATATGACAGTGCGACGTGATATTCGGATGTTAGAAGAAGAAGGGAAGGTGCTCAGTATCAGTGGTGGCGTTAAGTTAAATGATGTATTGCGCCAAGAGCTACCTTGGAGTGAAAAGGCACGGTTGCATCATCGCCATAAGCGTGAAATTGGCCAGTTTGCCAGCTCATTAGTTGAAGATGGGCAAGTGGTCTATCTCGATGCGGGAACAACCACCTTTGAGATAGCACGCGTACTTGGCGAGCGTTTTAATTTAACGATTGTCACCAATGATTTTTCCATTATGCAGTACTTAATGAATAAATCGCAGCTAAACCTATACCACACCGGGGGATTAGTGGATAAACGTAACCATTCTAGTGTCGGAAATACGGCTGCGATGATGCTGAAAACGCTCAATGTTGATATTGCTTTTATCAGCACCAGTTCATGGGATTTGCAGCATGGGGTTTCTACTCCACATGAGGAAAAAGTTCAGATAAAACAAACGCTATTGGATGTTGCTCGCCGTTGTGTGCTGGTTTCAGACAGTAGTAAGTTCGGCAAATATGGCATGTTTCGTGTTTGCCCATTGAATCAATTGCACGACATCATTTGTGATGACCAATTGCCAACTGATGTGGTGCAGCGGATAACAGAACAAAACATAAAACTTCATTTAATCAAGACATAAAACATAAATAATCTTACCTAAAACTGCATAGCCAGTTAAAAGGCTATAGCAAGGAGAATTACAATGAAAGTTATTATTACTGGTGGCGCAGGCTTTCTGGGCCAGCAGCTAGCCGCTGCTTTGCTTAAAAATCGCCAGGGTTTAAAATTTGACCACCTTGTTTTAGCCGATATTCAATGCCCTACATCACCGGTTGAAGATGCCAGAGTCAGTTGTGTTGCGTTAGATTTAACGCAAGCAGGGGCAGCTGATAAACTGATTGATGCACAAACCGATGTGGTTTTCCACCTTGCAGCTATCGTAAGTAGCCACGCTGAAAGTGATTTTGACTTGGGAATGAAGGTTAACTTTGAAGCCACTCGCCAATTATTGGAAGTCGCTCGTGCCAAGAACCCTGCAATCAAATTTATGTTCACCAGCTCCCTCGCTGTGTTTGGTGGTGAGCTACCTGATGTCATCACAGACTTGTGTGTCGTTAACCCACAGTCGTCCTATGGCGCTCAAAAAGCCATGTGTGAATTGATGGTCAATGACTATTCACGTAAAGGCTTTGTTGATGGCCGTGTGATGCGTTTGCCAACCATTAGTATTCGTCCGGGTGTGCCAAATAAAGCGGCCTCTTCATTCGCAAGTGGCATTATTCGTGAGCCATTAAATGGGATTGAAAGTGTTTGTCCTGTCTCCCCTGACCTCGCGCTATGGTTATCTAGCCCTGAAACTGTGATTAACAACTTTATTCATGCAGTGAGTATCCCTGCTGAGAAATTCGGTAAATCACGCACTGTGAACCTGCCAGGTATCACCGTTACCGTCCAAGGTATGATTGATGCGTTACGTGATGTTGCAGGCCAAGAAGCGGTAGATCTGATTCGCTTTGAACCTGACGAAGCCATTAACCGTATTGTGGCGAGCTGGCCGGGCAAATTTGATATCAGCCGTGCATTGGATCTCGGTTTCCGTGCCGATGGCTCGTTTGGTGATGCGATCCGTTCGTTTATCACCAACCACGGTTCGTCTAAGTAGGAGATAGCCTATGTCCTATATTCCTATTATTGGCCTCGCAGTGGCCATATTTGTCCTGATCTTTTTAGTATTACGAACGCGTGTTCATGCGTTATTAGCAATGCTAATTGCTGCGGCAATCGCGGGTATATCCGGTGGTTTGACCGCGGCAGAGACGGTGACAGTCATCACAAAAGGCTTTGGGTCAACACTCGGTAGCATCGGTATTGTTATTGGACTCGGGGTAATGATGGGAAGGGTGCTGGAAGTTTCAGGTGCTGCTGAACAGATAGCTTATAGCTTTATCAAATGGCTAGGTAAAAAACGCGAAGAATGGGCGTTAGCAATTACCGGTTATATTGTCAGTATTCCTATCTTCGTTGACTCTGCTTTTGTGATTTTATATCCATTGGCAAAAGCATTAGCCAAAAATGGTAAACGTAGCATACTGACTCTAGGCGTTGCACTCGCTGGTGGGTTGGTGGTGACACACCATACTGTTCCACCGACTCCGGGGCCTTTAGGCGTTGCAGGGATTTTTGGTGTCGATGTTGGCGCGATGATCCTCGCGGGTATGAGCCTCGCTATTCCTTGTGTTATCGGTATTGTTTTGTATGCAAAATGGTTAGGGACTAAGTACCCTGAATTTATGCCAGATGAAACGGGCAGCGAAGACCTGAAAGAAGTTCACGCTCGTTATATGGAAGAAAAAGCGAATAAACCATTACCCAGCCTATTCTTATCGCTTTTACCAATTATCACACCTATTTTGTTGATTTTCATAAATGCAATCAATGGGTTAATTCTAAAAACAGAATCTTTCCAAGGCATGGAAAGCAATTGGTACTTCCAAACGTTTGAATTTTTAGGCGCACCAATTATCGCATTATCAATTAGTGTGTTGATCTCTGTTTACACATTAATGCCAAAAGCAACAAAAGAAGAAGTCATCGACCGTATGGAAGAGGGCTTACAAGCAGCCGGTATTATTCTGCTTGTTACGGGGGCTGGTGGTGCATTAGGGGCGGTACTGCGTGATAGTGGCACAGGAAACATTCTTGCTGAACATGTAGCAAATCTGCCAATTACACCTGTATTGATTCCTTTTATTATTGCGACCTTGGTTCGTTTGATTCAAGGCTCGGGTACAGTAGCAATGATTACCGCAGCATCTATTTCTGCTCCAATCATTAGCCAAATACCTGATATTAACTTATTGGTCGCGGCGCAAGCGGCAACCATGGGGTCTCTGTTCTTCGGTTACTTCAACGATAGCCTGTATTGGGTGGTGAACAGAATGATGGGAATTAAGGACGTTAAACAACAAATCATTGTTTGGTCTATTCCGACCACCATTGCGTGGGCGATAGGTCTAGTTGGTGTCCTCGTTCTTGATGTAATTCTCTAGTATAGCGTTACTATTTTTAGTTCTGCCAAATAATCAAAGCGCCCAGTAATCAGGGGCGCTTTTGTCGTTATGTCAAACTTTCATCTATACTGATGGCAATGGGTGTTAAAGAGAAATAAAATCAATGAATATATGTGATGTAAATCACTAAATAATGAAATCAAACTTTTATTGTTTTCATTAAAGGTGATGTTCATCACTAAAAATTTATCGTTTTCTCGTTATATTACAAATAACGATTAATCAGTATCGACTGATTTAATGATGCCATTGTGTAAAGGAGTTTGAAATGTCCGACGTTTTCCACTTAGGTTTAAAGAAAAGTGACTTACAGGGTGCGACCGTAGCGATTGTTCCTGGGGATCCTAACCGTGTTGAAAAAATTGCACGTCTGATGGATAACCCTGTACACCTTGCGTCATTACGTGAATATACCTCTTGGCGTGGTGAACTTGACGGAAAAGCCGTCATTGTTTGCTCAACGGGTATTGGTGGTCCATCAACATCGATTGCCGTAGAAGAACTGGCACAACTTGGTATCCGTACTTTCTTACGTATTGGTACAACAGGTGCAATTCAAGAAGATATTAATGTCGGTGATGTGTTAGTCACAACGGGGGCTGTACGTTTAGATGGCGCTAGCCAACACTTTGCACCATTAGAATACCCTGCTGTTGCTGATTTTAACTGTACCAATGCGCTTTATGCCGCAGCGAAAGATGCGGGCGCAACCGTTCATGTCGGTGTCACCGCGTCATCAGATACCTTCTACCCCGGTCAAGAGCGTTATGATACCTATACTGGCCGTGTAATGCGTCATTTCAGAGGTTCGATGAAAGAGTGGCAAGACATGGGCGTAATGAACTATGAAATGGAATCAGCCACATTGCTGACTATGTGTTCTAGCAGTAAAGGGTTACGTGCTGGTATGGTTGCGGGGGTTATCGTAAATCGTACCCAACAAGAAATTCCAAATGAAGCGTTACTGAAGAAAACGGAAGGTAACGTATTAAGTATTGTGGTTGAAGCTGCACGCCGCTTACTGTAGTCCGTGATTTACTGGCTCGCTTACTTGGCTTTCACTCGGTTGTGGACAAAAAGTAAGCGGGCTTAGTCCTCTTATATATCCCTTATTTCTCTTTGTTTCCTTTATAAATATTACAATTGTTAATTAATTTACAGGAAATATTCTGATCCTCTTATTCGCTAGATCTGTTATTGTCATAAAAACAATTATCAATGTTATGTGCCCTTAAATTATTCAGGTTACATTTGTTTTGTTGTTAACTGGAATAAAAGCTGTAGGGCGAAAAGGAATTATTATGTCAACAACACCTTATCTTCATCCTTCTGTTTTGCCTTTAAAAGGCGGTATTAACTTCCGCGATCTCGGTGGTAAAAAACTTGCTAATGGTGGAAAAATCAAGCCTGGAGTCCTGTTCCGTTCCGGTGCGTTAGACCGATTAACACAGGAAGACGAAGCGGTTTTACGTTCACAAAATCTTTTCCAAATCATTGATTATCGTGATGAAGCTGAAATCTTAGATAAGCCTGATGTTATTTGGCAAGGAGCGCATTATGTTCATGCTCCAGCAAATCCGTTAGCTAAAGAAGTCACCGCGAATTTAGATAAACTCACACCAGAAATATTGGAACAGTTTGATCCACAAGCCTTCATGTTTCGTTTATATGAATTATTACCGCTGAACAACCCTGCTTATCACCAATTGGTCAATTTACTCAAGCAGCCAGAAAAAGGCGGGATCGTGCAACACTGTGCGGTAGGAAAAGACCGTACTGGGGTCGGGTCTGCACTCGTATTATTTGCGTTAGGGGCAGATTTAGACACAGTAATGGAAGATTACTTACTGACTAATGAAACACTTGCGCCATACCGCAAGCATTTACTCGAAGAGCATGCAAAAACGATGGACGAAAGCATTGTGAAAAAATTTGAGTATGTCTATTCAGTACGTGAAGACTTCTTGAGAACGGCCCTAAACAGCATTGAAAGCCATTATGGTAATGTTGACCAATGGCTAGAAAAAGATTTTGGCTTAGGAAGGCAACAACGAGAAGCACTGCAAAGTCAGTTTTTGGACTAAGTTTCACTAACTGTAAGATGAGTTGTGGATGATCCATTTTTCTGTATCCACAACTCGGTTTTTCCAAAGGTGTTTTTGCTTTGTTTAACTTTGATTTACCACTTTTTCGCTACAGTATTCTGATTATCCCCTTATGAAAGGAACTGACCGTGACACTCCATGAAATTGTCACCATTGTGACGGACTTTACACGCGAACATGAAGTATGGGCGCTTCCTATTATTTTCTTTTTGGCGTTTGGGGAATCTCTGGCATTTTTATCACTTTTGTTACCCGCCACGGTGATTTTACTCGCACTTGGTGCTTTGATTGGCGAAAGTAATATTGCTTTCTGGCCAATATGGTTAGCGGCCGCACTCGGTGCTTTCTTTGGGGACTGGCTCTCTTATTGGATTGGTTATCATTACAAAGAAAATGTACGTCATATGTGGCCGATTTCTCGTAACCCGCAAATGATTGATAAAGGGCAGCGTTTCTTTGACCGCTGGGGTATCTGGGGCATTTTCTTTGGGCGCTTCTTTGGGCCGTTACGAGCCATTGTTCCCTTGGTTGCTGGGATTTGCGCAATGCCACAACGGCATTTCCAACTCGCCAATATCGCTTCTGCGATGATTTGGGCATTTGGTATTTTAGCGCCAGGGGCACTGGGCCTAAAGTGGTTCGCAAGTTGGATAGGCTAAGCTTGCGAAGCGCTTCGCAAAATTTTCTTTGATAGCTAAATTACCTCTGGACACTTATACAGTATCCCATTACCTTACACTAGACTTTGTAAAGTAAGGATTTAACCGTGGATACCTCTCTTTTATATGCTGTTATTGGGGCGTTGAGTGGCATTTTAGTTGGTGGTTTAGCCACTTGGTTCTCTATTGCCCAAAAAATTGCGCAAAAAGATCAGGAACTGCAGCAACTCAACCGTCAACTTGCAGCAAGTGACGAAAAAAATATTCACCTTGCGCAATGGAAAGAAGAATATGACAGGCTAGATCAAGAACTGCGTACTCAAAGGGACATCAACCGAGAACAAGAAGCAGAACTTCGCGAGGTCATCACCCGTTTTGAGCAAAACCAGCTAGCAAACGAAGAAAAACAGCGAATTTTACAAAATAGTGAACAACGGCTGACAGCACAATTCGAAAACTTAGCAAATCGTATTTTTGAACAAAATGAGCGCCGTGCATCAGAGCAACAACAGAAAAGCCTATTGGCGATGTTGTCACCTTTTCGTGAGCAATTAGAGGGGTTTCGTCAGCAAGTTCAGCAAAGTTTTGGTGAAGAAGCCAAAGAGCGCCACACTTTAGCCTATGAAATTCGGCAATTACAGCAGCTCAATAATCAAATGACCAAAGAAGCGGTTAACCTGACACGAGCTTTGAAAGGGGATAACAAAATTCAAGGGAACTGGGGCGAAACCATTCTTACCAGAATTCTCGAAGTCTCAGGTTTACGTGAAGGAAGTGAATTTGAAACTCAAGTTAGCATCAATACAAGTTATAATAGCCGTTATCAACCGGATGTGATTATCCATCTTCCTGAAGGTAAAGATGTGGTTGTTGATGCCAAAATGTCGCTAGTTTCTTATGAACATTACTTCAATAGCGAAGACCCACATGAACAGCAACAAGCATTGAAAAACCATGTGGCTTCTATCCGCAATCATATGCGTATGTTGAGTCGTAAAGATTACCACCAGTTACCGGGAATTCGCTCATTGGATTACGTTTTAATGTTTATCCCTATTGAGCCTGCTTATTTACTTGCTTTGAAAGAGGCTCCCGAGTTACTTGATGAAGGAATTAAACAGAATATTATGTTAGTTTGTCCTTCAACATTGTTAGTCGCAGTAAGAACGATTAATAATATATGGCGGTATGAACGCCAAGGGCAAAATGCTCAAGAGATAGCAAACAGAGCAGCGAAAATGTATGACAAGCTGCGTTTGTTTGTTGATGATATGCAAGTTTTAGGCGCCAGTCTTGATAAAGCGAATAATACTTACCTATCGGCAATGAAGCGCCTTGCTCAAGGACGTGGAAATTTAATTAGCCAAGCGGAAAGTTTTAAAGAGCTCGGAGTCGAAATTAAGCAACCTATAGCGCCTCAATTAGTTGAGCGGTCTGATACGCCTAATTGTGCGGAATCTTAGACTTCTGATAGGGTTTTGGCTCAAAGACTGTTACACTTCCTACAAAAGTTTGAATGATAAGCAGGCATAAGAGAAATGACTGAACCAACTAAAGAAACCATTGATTTCGGTTTCCGTACTGTCGGCAAAGAAGATAAAGCTGGCCTAGTAGCGAATGTTTTTCACTCAGTAGCATCAAAATATGACTTAATGAATGATTTAATGTCATTTGGTATCCATCGTATTTGGAAGCGTTTTACCATTGAAGCGAGCGGAGTACGTCGTAATCAGCGAGTACTTGACCTTGCAGGTGGAACAGGTGACTTAACTGCTAAATTTTCACGTTTAGTAGGTGAAAAAGGCGAAGTCATACTCGCAGACATTAATGACTCAATGCTAAAAATGGGGCGTGAGAAATTACGTGACCTTGGTATTGTCGGTAATGTTAATTATGTGCAAGCCAATGCGGAAGAGCTGCCATTCCCTGATAACTATTTTGACTGCATTACTATCTCTTTTGGCCTGCGTAATGTCACCGACAAAGACAAAGCGCTACGCTCTATGTTCCGAGTGCTAAAACCAGGTGGGCGTTTATTGGTATTAGAGTTCTCAAAACCAATTATTGAACCTTTGAATAAAGCTTATGACGCCTATTCATTCCATATACTCCCTCGTATTGGTCAGGCGATCGTTAATGATCCCGATAGCTATCGTTATTTAGCTGAGTCAATCCGCATGCATCCAAACCAAGAAACATTAAAAGGTATGATGGAAAATGCAGGTTTTGAACAAGTGTCGTACACCAATATGACAGGTGGAATTGTCGCATTGCACAAAGGGTTTAAATTCTAAGATGGAAGCACCATCAACACATACCGAAAATCAAAATACAGTTTTGTATTCTTTGATAACAGCATTGATGGAAACCTCTCTTAACCACATGTTGTTTAAAGAAAAAGTTCTACAGCCTGCTAGAATGCGTTTGGCTGGTAAAGTTATGGCGATTGAACTTAAAGAACTGAATAAAACGTTAACACTTGTTTTTGCTGAAAACCATGTTGATGTGTTAAGCCAGTGGGTTGAGCCTGCGGACTGTACCATTAAAATATCCATCTTTACGCTTGTTAAATTGAAAGACAAACAGCAATTAGCTCAACTTATCAATCGCGGTGATATCGTGATTGAAGGGGATATGCAAATTGTGCAGCACTGGTCTTCTTTGCTTGATTTAGCAATTTGGAATCCTGCTCACTATTTATCACCTTATATTGGTGATGTTGCAGCCGAGGGTCTTAGTAAGCTACTGAATAAAGGCGCGTGCCTTGCATCTCATTTAGTAAAACGGCAAAAAACGTATATCAAAGACGCAATAGTTGAAGAATGGAAAATGGCTCCTAGCCAACTTGAGCTAGCTCATTTTAGTGATGGAGTTGAGCAAATAGAAAATTCATTGAGTGCGCTTGAACAACGGTTAAGCCAGTTGGAGGAGAAGAATGACACCCGGTGAAATAAAACGACTTTACTTCATTATTCGGGTTTTTCTCTCTTACGGATTAGATGAGTTAATCCCCAAAATTAAACTAACGTTACCATTAAGAATTGGTCGCTTAGGTTTCTTTTGGATCAGAAATAAGCATAAAGACAAAGCATTGGGTGAAAGGCTTCGTCTCGCCCTACAAGAACTTGGGCCCGTTTGGATCAAATTTGGCCAAATGCTATCGACTCGTCGAGATCTTTTCCCTCCAGCAATCGCAGATCAACTTTCGTTATTGCAAGACAAAGTCGCGAGTTTTGATGGCAAACTGGCACGAAGCTATATTGAAGAGTCTCTCGAAGGGCCACTAGAACAGTGGTTTGATGATTTTGATGAGCAAGCTTTAGCGTCTGCGTCCATCGCTCAGGTTCATACCGCAACATTAAAAGAAAATGGCAAAGATGTTGTCATCAAGGTGATCCGCCCTGATATTTTGCCAATTATTAAAGCTGACATTAAATTAATGTACCGCATTGCAAATTGGGTTCCTTTGTTGCCAGATGGGCGGCGATTAAGGCCAAAAGAAGTCGTGCGTGAATACGAAAAAACATTGATTGATGAGCTGAATTTACTCCGTGAATCAGCAAATGCCATTCAGCTTCGTCGTAATTTTGAAAACAGCGCCATGCTGTATGTGCCAGAGGTCTATCCAGATTATTGTCGTGAAAACGTGATGGTCATGGAACGTATCTACGGGATCCCAGTTTCTGATATTGCTGCGCTTAAAGCGCAGGGAACCAATATGAAACTGCTGGCAGAACGTGGTGTTAAAGTCTTCTTCACACAGGTTTTCCGTGACAGTTTTTTCCATGCAGATATGCATCCAGGCAATATCTTTGTTAGTTACGATCATCCAGAAGATCCTCAATACATAGGGATAGACTGTGGAATAGTCGGTTCATTAAACAAAGAAGATAAACGCTATTTGGCAGAAAACTTCATTGCTTTTTTTAATCGTGATTACCGCAAAGTTGCAGAATTGCACGTTGACTCGGGCTGGGTTCCTTCAGACACAAATGTGGAAGACTTTGAGTTTGCTATTCGTACTGTATGTGAACCTATTTTTGAAAAACCATTGGCTGAAATTTCATTTGGGCAAGTATTATTAAATTTATTTAATACAGCACGCCGTTTCAACATGGAAGTTCAGCCACAGTTAGTCTTATTACAAAAAACACTGCTGTATGTAGAAGGGCTAGGACGGCAGCTCTACCCTCAGCTTGACCTATGGAAAACAGCCAAACCATTCCTTGAGGACTGGGTTCATAGCCAAGTAGGGATACCTGCAATCACTCAAGCATTAAAAGAAAAGGCGCCTTATTGGGCAGAAAAAATGCCTGAGATTCCTGATTTGATATATGGTGCTTTGAGGCAGCATAAATACTTACAGTCGAATATTGACCAATTAACACAGCAATTGAAAAATCAGCGTAATAAACAGCGTAAGTCGCAATTCCTCCTAGGGATCGGGGCGACATTTGTCTTATGCGGTAGCTTATTTTTTATTTCTGACTTAAAGCAGCTAGCCGTGGTATTTATGGCCGCAGGCGCCTTGTCTTGGCTGTTTGGTTGGTGTAAAACAGACGAAAATTAAGTAAACTTTGTTTTGCGACAAGTTTATAAGGCTGTGAACATTTCCGTATTTTGTGTTGGTTGTATATAATAGATCTCATAACATTGATCCCAAAACTATATAGAGGTATTAACAATGGAATCAACTTTTGCAATGGCTGCTTTCGGTAGTCCTTGGCAACTCATTATCATTGCTTTACTTATTATTTTGATTTTCGGCACCAAGAAATTACGTTCTTTAGGTTCTGATTTAGGTGAATCACTCAAAGGCTTTAAAAAAGCGATGAGCGATGATGAAAAAGCAAAAGCAGAACAAGAAAAGCAAGATGCTGACTTCGCACCTAAAAATATTACGGAACAACAGGCTGCTGAGAAGAAAGAAAGCCCAGTTGAGAGCAAAAATAAAGAGCAGGGTTAAACCGTGTTTGACATAGGTTTTAGTGAACTGTTGCTTATTGCAGTTATTGGTCTCGTTGTATTAGGCCCTGAGCGATTACCAGTGGCAGTGAGAACTGTCGCTGGGTGGATCCGTGCGATGCGTTCTATGGCTGCAAATGTACAAAATGAGTTAACGCAAGAGTTAAAATTGCAGGAACTACAGGACACGCTGAAAAAGGTTGAAGAAAAGGCTAATTTAGAAGCACTTTCTCCTGAACTTAAGCAGTCCATGGAAGAATTGCGTACAGCTGCACAATCGCTTAAAAGCGGCTACCAAGAGACAACCAATGATATTGAAACAGAGTTAAACAAAGCAAAAGAGATCACTGACAGTTACGATAGTGCTGTAAAGGAAGCGAAAGATAATACTCAGCAACCTGAGGAGTCTGATCCAAACCCTGAACATGCAGCGAAAATGGCTGCCGTTGTTGAGGATGAAAAACCGGAAGATTCAACAGCTGTAAAAACAGTAGGATCACTCGAAGCTAACGTAAAAAACTCTAATCAAACTGAAAGTGAAAAATAACACATGGCTGTAAATGATACACAACCACTTATTAGCCACCTCATTGAACTTCGCAAACGGCTGCTAAACTGTTTAATTACAGTTTTAATTGTTTTTGCTGCCCTTGCTTATTTTTCAAATGATATCTATCGGCTGGTAGCAGCCCCTTTGATTGATAAGCTGCCAGTAGGTTCGCAAATGAGTGCGACGGATGTGGCGTCAACATTCTTTACCCCAATTAAATTGACAATGATGGTATCGGTTTTTGTATCGATCCCAGTTATTCTCTATCAAATTTGGGCTTTTATTGCGCCCGCCTTATACAAGCATGAACGCAAACTCATGTTGCCTTTGCTTGTTTCAAGTAGCTTCTTGTTTTATTTGGGAATGGCATTTGCCTACTTCGTTGTTTTTCCGCTCGCATTTGGTTTCTTTGTTAAAACGACCCCGGATAGCGTCAACTTTATTCCTGATATCAGTAAATACCTTAGCTTTGTCATGACATTATTCATGGCTTTCGGTGCAGCATTTGAAGTACCTATTGCAATTATTTTACTGTGTTGGACTGGTGTGACTACACCGGAATCACTGAAACGTAAACGTCCTTATATTTTAGTCGGGGCATTTATTGTTGGGATGTTTTTAACACCGCCAGATGTACTCTCTCAAACTTTACTTGCTGTTCCAATGTATTTGCTTTTTGAACTCGGTGTCTTGCTATCCAATTTCTATGTTGGCAAAGGCAGAAATCGACAAGAAGGGGCAGAGGAAGAAGAAAAAGAAGAGTCCTGATTTGCATCAAATAGCTGTTATTTGTAATGTACAATGACAAAAAAAGCCCTCTAAAGAGGGCTTTTTATTGCTTGAAACATTATTGCTTGAAACATTCAATCTGTATTTTTTTTAAACTGTGTGTTATCAACTACTTTTGGTACGCTTTTATTTAAAATATTCAGTAAAAGAATAGAACGATATTCACCATTAGGCTCATCAAAAATAGCTTGTACACCCGCAAAAATACCTTCCGTAATTGTAACCTGATCACCATGCTTTGGCATATCTGGTGCAACGGTATAACTAATGGGAGTTTGTTGTAGAAGCTCAATAATTTTTTCGGGGACTTCCACTGGCAATTGGCCAAAACGAATAAAATGGCTGACCCCTCTTGTTGATTGGACTGTTGTTGTATGGATTTCATTGTGATCAAATTTCACAAATAAGTAATTTGGGAACAGCGCTTCTTGCACAGTCGTTCTTTTCCCTCTAACCACTTTTTCCATTTCAGTCATGGGCGTCATACAAATAACATTCTGTCGGTTTAAATGCTCCATAGCACGCTCAATTTGCCCTCGTTTGCAGTAAAGCAAATACCATTTTTCCATTTTTTTGAATTCCATCTGACAAAACTATGTTTATGATAACAAATTACGACATAACAATGTGACTAATGAATAATGGCACCATATTATTGATACTCTTAGGTCTATATTAATCCAATATATTCTTATGATAACTGTAGTGCAAAAACTAAATCAGTAGGAGACATAATGGATATCTTTTTGTTGAGTAATGGTAAGCTACCAGGCAACCCTGTATGGCTTAGCTACGCCTTACCTCGAATCAAAGAAATGATTGCTCGTAAGAACATAAAGTCAGCAGTTTTGGTTCCTTATGCGGTTCTTCGAGGTTCACATGATGAGAGAGCTGAACAACTTTCGGAAGCGTTGGGAATAAAAGTTACGACAATTGAGCACTTTTCTAGCCCTGTAGAAGCGATTGAGCAGGCTGAATGTATTCTTGTCAGTGGTGGTAATACTTGGTGGCTGAATAAATGCCTACATGAGAATGGGTTGATCGTTGCTATTCAACGTGCGGTTCGTGAGCGTGGTGTACCATATATCGGCTGGAGTGCGGGATGTAATGTAGCGACGCCAAGTATTCGTACTACGAATGATATGCCTGTTAGTAACGCCGTAATTATGCCATCTCTGGGGATATTTCCATTACAAATTAATCCTCACTATATTGATGCTCACATCTCTGGTCATATGGGAGAAACTCGTGATGAGCGATTACAAGAGTTTTGTGTGATTAACCCGCACGAAGTTGTTGTTGCGCTCAGGGAGGGAAGTGGGTTACAAATTAAAGGTAATGAACTTCATTATTTCAGCGGAAAAGATGAAGGTTTTAAACTATTTCAGCATAATAAAACATTCTCAGAACAATTTAATACATTACTATTAGAAAAATTAGTCCCTTTTGATTGCCAGTAAAATGGTATACTAAGCCAGAAAAAGATTGATTTTAAAGTGTTTTATACTCCAAATAATTCGAGCTACAGGTAGGTGATAAAGGAAGATTGGCGGGGCACATAGATAAACTATGTGACTCGGCTAGCTGAGAGTAGTCACTTATACTTCAACGAAAAGCGCTGTAACTTGAAGGATTAAGGAGATAGGCTGTAACTTGTAACCTTGGCCGGACGTCTTATAATGAGACTCCCTCTGTAACAGTAAAAGAAGATAATGAAATACCGTGACCTTAGAGATTTCATCTCGCAACTTGAAAAACAAGGCGAGTTAAAACGTATTACAATGGAAGTCGATCCCTACTTGGAAATGACCGAAATTGCAGATCGCACACTAAGAGCAGGGGGACCGGCCCTATTATTTGAAAATCCCAAAGGCTACAACATGCCTGTCTTGTGTAACCTGTTTGGCACAACTAAACGTGTTGCGATGGGAATGGGGCAAGAGGACATAAAAGCTTTACATGATGTAGGCAAATTACTCGCTTTTCTGAAAGAGCCCGATCCTCCGAAAGGCTTTCGTGACCTTTTCGATAAACTACCAAAATTCAAGCAAGTGCTGAACATGCCTGCAAAACGGCTAAGTTCTGCGCCTTGTCAGGAACAAATTTGGGCCGGTGAAGACGTTGATCTGACAAAAATCCCAGTTATGCATTGTTGGCCAGAAGATGCTGCACCTTTAATTACGTGGGGGTTGACAGTCACTAAGGGCCCACATAAAGAAAGGCAAAATTTAGGTATTTATCGCCAGCAAGTTCTTGGAAAAAATAAAGTCATTATGCGTTGGCTATCTCATCGCGGTGGCGCTTTGGATTTTCAAGAGTGGTGCCAAGCTCATCCAGGCGAAAAATTTCCTGTTGCAGTCGCTCTTGGCGCAGATCCCGCAACCATTTTAGGTGCGGTAACACCAGTCCCTGACACATTATCTGAATATGCTTTTGCGGGGTTATTGCGTGGCAATAAAACCGAGGTTGTTAAATGCATATCGAATGACCTTGAAGTTCCCGCTGGCGCTGAAATTATTTTAGAAGGGTATATTGAGTCGGGCGAAATGGCCCCTGAAGGCCCTTATGGTGACCATACAGGATATTATAATGAAATCGATAATTTCCCTGTATTTACCGTGACTCATGTGACTCAGCGTCGTGATGCAATTTATCACTCAACCTATACAGGAAGGCCACCCGATGAGCCTGCAGTATTAGGGGAGGCGTTAAATGAGGTACTTGTCCCTATTCTTCAAAAGCAATTCCCTGAAATTGTTGATTTTTATCTTCCTCCAGAAGGGTGCTCGTATCGTCTTGCCGTTGTAACAATGAAAAAACAATATGCAGGACATGCCAAAAGGGTCATGATGGGGGTCTGGTCATACCTGCGCCAATTCATGTACACTAAATTTGTTATTGTTTGTGATGATGATATTAATGCACGGGACTGGAAAGATGTTATCTGGGCAATTACAACTCGGATGGACCCAGCCCGTGACACAGTGATGATGGAAAACACACCAATAGATTATCTCGACTTCGCTTCTCCTGTCTCAGGGTTAGGTTCAAAAATGGGACTTGATGCTACCAATAAATGGCCTGGTGAGACAGATCGTGAGTGGGGGCGTCCTATCGTAATGACAGAGAGCGTTAAATCTCGCATTGATGATATTTGGGAACAATTAAATATTTTTGATAAAAAATAAGAGGGAAACCATGGCAACTTTAAGCTGTAAAGTAACATCTGTTGAATCTATCACGGATACGGTTTATCGGGTGATTTTGTTGCCAGATGGTCCTTTTCATTTTAAAGCAGGCCAATATTTAATGGTCGTGATGGATGAGCGTGACAAACGACCATTTTCAATGGCTTCAACTCCAAATAATAAAGAAACTATCGAATTACATATTGGTGCTTCTGAGATTAATTTATACGCAATGGCTGTAATGGATCGAATTCTGGATCAGAAACGTATAAATATTGACATTCCTCACGGTAAAGCTTGGTTTCGGGAAAATAGCAGTAACGCAATGATTTTAATTGCAGGTGGAACAGGTTTTTCCTATACCCACTCAGTATTGCTTGCGGCGTTAGCTGAAAACCCAAATCGTGACATAACTTTCTATTGGGGCGGTCGTCAATTGGAGCACTTATACGATCTTGGTGAATTGCAGGCCCTCAGTGAAAACTATCCTAATTTAAAGATCACCCCTGTTGTTGAGCAACCAGATGAACTATGGCGTGGTAGAACAGGAACAGTCCTGAGCGCAGTATTAGAAGATTTTGGCGATTTGTCCAGTCATGATATCTATATTGCAGGTCGTTTTGAAATGGCGAAAATAGCGAGAGAACGGTTTTGTAATGAGCGCGGAGCTAAATCGGAGCAGTTATTCGGTGATGCTTACGAATTCATTTAACCCGTCATATTTCAAATTGTAGGGGGGTGGCTTCACTCATTCGCTCTAGTTACATACTTTTGTATGCTCCTAGGGTCTCATTTGCTTGCCGCCTACCGATAACCCGAACTATGAGGGTTAAGTTTGTTGTGGTTATTTGGGCAAAAAAAGGCAAAAAAAACCCGCCCCTGACTAGGCGGGAACATCGACAAAATACAATGTTTGCGAAAACTAAAACTAAATTGTTAAACTCGTTCAATAATTGTGGCTATACCTTGGCCGAACCCGATGCACATGGTGGCTAAACCAAATTGTTTATCGTTTTGTTCTAAATGATTAAGCAAAGCTGTTGAAATTCTTGCTCCTGAACAACCCAAAGGATGGCCAAGTGCAATAGCCCCTCCGCTGAGATTTACTTTATCATCTAATTGGTTTTCTGATAGCTTCAAGCCTTTTAGACAGGCAATAGATTGCGCCGCAAAAGCTTCGTTTAATTCAATAATATCAATATCATTTAAAGTTAGTCCTGCGCGTTTCAAAGCGAGTTCACTTGCTGGCACAGGCCCAAATCCCATGATTGATGGGTCACAGCCAACAACGGCCATTGCGCGTATTTTGGCTCGTGGCTTAATTCCTTGCTGCATGGCATAACTTTCGCTAGTCAGTAACATCGCAGAAGCACCATCAGACAGAGCAGATGAATTACCTGCGGTTACCGTTCCACTAACAGGGTCAAAAGCGGGGCGAAGAGCGGCTAAACCTTGGAGATTTGCATCAAAACGAATCACTTCATCATAATTGACTGAAATGAGGTTACCTGTGGCATCATGGCCACTAATTGGGACGATTTCGTTATTGAACTTCTCTTTTTCCGTCGCTAAGGCAGCAAGTTGGTGAGACCGTAACGCAAACGCATCTTGCTCTTCTCGGCTAATCTTATACATTTTGGCAAGCATTTCAGCGGTTAGACCCATAGCGCCTGCGGCTTTAGCAACGTGTAAAGTCAGCTTAGGGTTGAAATCTATACCATGAGTCATTGGTACGTGGCCCATATGCTCCACCCCACCAATGAGTACAGATTTTGCATCACCCGTCATAATTAACCGACTCGCATCATGTATTGCTTGCATTGATGAACCACAAAGGCGATTTACTGTAACTGCTGGAACTGTATGAGGAATATCCGTGAGCAATGCTGCATTTTTAGCAACATTAAACCCTTGTTCCAGTGTTTGCTGAACACAACCCCAGATAATGTCATCCAATTCTTTTTTACTTGCGTTTGGATTACGTTCAAAAATTGCATTCATGAGGTGTGCAGAAAGGTCTTCAGCTCTAACATGGCGAAATACCCCACCTTTTGAACGGCCCATTGGTGTACGTATTCCATCAATAATGACGACATTTTCCATAAAATTAACCTCTCGCAACTTTTTTGACATCAATCGCCACGACAGGTGGCTGTGGGTAATATCTTGCATTGGTAGCCGCTTTTTCTTTTAAGCCACTAGGCGCGTGATATAGCGGGCTTAAGTGCTGCAAAGATTCCGTCGTTTTCAAGTAAGACTGGCTACCTAAGGTATCTAAATAGCAGAACACTCCCCCTCTAAATGGTGGAAAACCTAAACCATAAACTAAAGCAATATCTGCATCTGAAGGGCTTTGAATGATACCTTCCTCTAAGCAACGAACAACTTCGTTAATCATGGGAGCCATCATTCGAGCAATAATTTCTTCTTTGGTGAAAGTGCGCTTTGTTGGGCAAATAGTAGCAAGTAATTCATCAGTCCGAGGGTCATCAATTTTTTTCGGTTTCCCTTTTTTATCTTTTTCATATTGATAAAACCCTTGGCCATTCTTTTGGCCAAATCGTTGTTGTTCATACATTACATCGATGGCATTTTTTCCTTTTTTCCCCATCCTTTCAGGAAAACCTTGGGCCATAACTTGTTCCGCATGAAAAGCGGTATCAATACCAACGACATCAAGGAGATAAGCAGGCCCCATTGGCCAGCCAAACTCTTTTTCCATGACTTTATCTATTTCTCTAAAGTCAGCTCCATCTTGTAGCAGCAAATTAAAGCCTGCAAAATAAGGAAAAAGTACTCGGTTAACAAAGAAGCCAGGGCAATCATTGACAACAATAGGGGTTTTACCCATTTTATTGGCGTAGGCAACAACCTTAGCAACCGTGTTATCAGAAGTTTGTTCTCCTCGGATAATTTCGACTAATGGCATCCGATGCACTGGGTTAAAAAAGTGCATGCCGCAGAAATTTTCTGGGCGTTTTAGTGATTTTGCGAGGGTTGAAATTGGAATCGTTGAAGTATTTGAAGCCAGTATGGTTTCTGTTGTTACTAAGGATTCAACTTCAGATAATACAGCAGCTTTGACTTTCGGGTTCTCAACAACGGCTTCTACGACGATTTGGCTATTTTCCACCCCGTTGTAAGATAATGAGGGATGAATTGATGATAAGGTTGCTGCCATTTTCGCAGCTGTAATTTTTCCACGCTCAAACTGATTATTTAATAGCTTTTGCGCTTCTTCAATCCCTAAGTCTAATGACTTAACATTAATATCCTTCATTAAGACTGGCACGCCTTTACTGGCTGATTGATAAGCAATGCCACCGCCCATAATCCCTGCACCTAATACTGTAGCATGTGTTGGAATATCAACATGTTGTGCGACTTTTTTACTGTTTGATTTAACTTGTTGGTCATTTAGAAAAATATTCACTAAAGCACGTGCAACATCACTATGCGCTAGAGGAACAAATGCAGCTGTTTCATGCTTCAATGCCTCATCACGAGTGCAGTTTGCTGTTTTTTCTATCGTATTCACAGCAGCCATAGGGGCTGGATAGTGTTTGCCAGCAACCTTGTACACCATCCCCTTAGCGACATTGAAACTCATCGTTTGCTCAATAGGTTTCAATTGTAGAGGATTAAGTTTAGGTTGGCGTTTCTTCTGCCAATTGAAGGCCCCGGTGATTGCAGATTCAATAACTTGCAGCGCTGAGTGTGCGAGAGCTTCTGTACTAACAATCGCGTCAATAAGGCCAAGTTTTAAAGCTTGAGAGGCATCGACATCTTTACCTGCAGTAATAATTTCTAATGCGCTATCTAAACCAATTAATCGAGGTAGACGAACAGACCCACCAAATCCAGGCATGATCCCAAGTTTTGTTTCAGGAAGCCCAATTCGAGCATCAGGTGAAGCGATGCGAAAATCAGTGGATAAAACACATTCACAGCCACCACCTAATGCATAGCCATTAATGGCACAAATCGTTGGAACAGGCAGGTCTTCAATGCGATTAAAAATACTGTTAGCGTAGTGCAACCAATCACTTAGCGTTTCTTTTGATGCTTCAAAGAGTGAAAGAAACTCTTTGATATCAGCACCAACAATAAAAGCGGATTTATCAGAGCGGAAAATTACACCTTGCAGCTCGGTTTGTTGCTCAAGAACAGACACGGCTTCATCAAGTGAAGCAACGGTGTGGGTATCCAATTTGTTAATTGGCCCTGGTGAGTTAAAAACCAGTTCTGCAATCCCTTGTTTCAACCATTGAATATAGATAGTGTCACTTTGATAAAGCATTCTGCTCTCCTCTACGTGGTAGTGTTATCTGGTACGACCAGATGAGTTGAGTGTGACTAGAATGTTAATTAATTGCAAACTTTTAATAACAAAAATGGAAGATTGGTCACAGCAATTAAGTGAAATAATTAATGTTTTAAATGATAAATTAACTATATATCAATTAATTAGTGCAGGTTTGCAACAGAGCGCATATCCGTTAATAACAGAACGTGGTAAGCTTAATTTTTCTAATTAATGCTGAAAGGTTGAAGGAAATGGAAAAACTGACTGCACTCTACGCTGAACATATTAAAACGTTACAAAACAGAACTCAGCAAGTTTTACAGCGCAGCAAATTAGATGCCATATTGATTCATTCAGGTGAACCCCTACGCATCTTTCTTGATGATAGCGACTATCCGTTTAAAGTTAACCCTCATTTTAAAGCGTGGGTACCTGTCACCGATGTTCCACATTCATGGTTATTAGTTGATGGCGTAAATAAACCTAAACTATGGTTTTATTCCCCTGTTGACTATTGGCATAGTGTTGAGCCACTACCGAACAGTTTTTGGACTAAAGATATTGAATTAATCCATTTAAAAAATGCGGATGACATTAAAACCTTCCTAACAAGTCTACCGAAAGAAAATGTGGCTTATATTGGTTCGGCAACTGCAAAAGCTGAGTCGTTAGGGATTTCGCTACATAATATCAATCCCAAACCTGTTTTAGATTACTATCATTATCATCGTTCTTATAAAACCGATTATGAACTTTACTGCATGCGTGAAGCGCAAAAAATGGCAGTAAATGGGCACCTTGCAGCTCTCGAAGCATTCCGTGCAGGTATGAGTGAGTTTGATATTAATATCAGCTATTTACAATCAACTGGGCATCGAGATACCAATGTCCCTTATGGTAACATTGTTGCGCTGAACGAAAACGCAGCGGTATTGCATTACACTAAGCTACAGCAAACTGTGCCGAATGAATTACGCAGCTTCCTTATTGATGCAGGAGCTGAATATAACGGTTATGCTGCTGATATTACGAGAACTTATGCGGCAAAAGGGAAAGATGAATTTGCTGAATTAGTTGCGGATGTCAATACGGAACAGCTCGCTTTAATTGATACAATCAAGGCGGGTGTGCGCTATACCGATTATCATGTAGATATGCATCATAGAATTGCTAAAATACTGATTAAACATGATATTATTAAAGGTATTAGCGAAGAGTCAATGGTGGAAAGTGGCTTAACAACGCCATTTTTGCCTCATGGTTTAGGGCACCCGCTTGGGTTACAAGTTCATGATGCTGCTGGCTTTATGCAAGATGACAGCGGTACACATCTTGCGGCTCCTAAAATGTATCCATTCTTACGATGTACTCGTGTTTTAGAACCTAAAATGGTGTTAACTATTGAACCTGGGCTCTACTTCATTGAATCTCTATTATCTGAATGGCGAAATGGGGAGTTTAGCCAGTATTTTAATTGGGATAAAATTGAGTTTTTCAAACCTTACGGTGGGATCCGTATTGAAGACAATATCGTGATCCACGCAAATCGTATTGAAAATATGACTCGAGACTTACATTTACGTTAATGAAACCTTATTTAATACCGGCTGAAACTATTTCTTTTACAGAAGAGATCAAAAAAAGCCAATTTATTACGTATTTAGCTCATACAGATGGTATTGACGCGGCAAAAGATTATATTCAATCAATTAAAGCTCAATACCCAGATGCCCGGCACCATTGCTGGGCATTTGTCGCTGGTCGGCCTGATGATTCACAAAAGTTGGGGTTCTCTGATGACGGAGAACCAACTGGAACAGCAGGAAAACCCATTATGGCGCAACTATTAGGTAGCAACCTAGGGGAGGTTACCTGTGTTGTTGTGCGTTATTTTGGTGGGATAAAACTGGGAACGGGTGGGCTCGTTAAAGCCTATGGAAATGGTGTCCAGCAAGCATTAAGAATATTACCGACAAAGACAAAAGTACCACAAAAAATCTTTAATTTAGTGTGTGACTATTCGTTGATTAATGCGATTGAACAACTCCTTGCTCAGGTGAATGGCACGGTTTTGCACAGTGATTATAATGAAACTGTCTCTTTACAAATTGCAATTCCTGCTACTCTTGAGCAGGAGGTCAATGATAAATTACGCGATATAAGTCGTGGGGCCTTAGCGCTCACGCCAGAATCGGAATAGTAAACAGTTTTATCAAGGAACCTGCCGAATGCATTTTCGTGCAATAACCCGCATAGTCGGGCTGCTTGTCATTATCTTTTCTTTTACCATGGTTATTCCTGGTATTGTTGCGCTAATTTATCGTGATGGTGCAGGTCGAGCTTTTAGCCAGACTTTTGTTACTGCTTTGCTAATTGGCCTTTTTCTGTGGCTACCAACCCGCAATAGCCGGCACGAGCTTAAAGCAAAAGAAGGTTTCCTTATTGTTGTTTTATTTTGGACAGTACTGGGAAGCGTTGGGGCATTACCTTTTATTTTTTCTGAAAGGCCTAACCTTTCGGTTACAGATGCTTTTTTTGAATCGTTTTCAGGCTTGACTACCACTGGTGCGACAACGCTGACAGGGCTTGATTCCTTGCCCAAAGCTATTTTGTTTTATCGGCAGATGCTTCAATGGCTTGGGGGGATGGGGATAATTGTGCTCGCTGTTGCAATCTTACCGCTTTTGGGCGTTGGGGGAATGCAGTTATACCGCGCAGAAATGCCGGGTCCTTTGAAAGACAATAAAATGCGGCCTCGCATTGCAGAAACGGCAAAAACATTATGGCTAATCTATGTACTGCTCACAATTGCTTGTGCAGTTGCTTTATGGATAGCAGGAATGGATGTTTTTGATGCTATTTCCCACAGCTTTTCGACTATCGCTATTGGCGGGTTTTCAACTCATGATGCCAGTATTGGTTATTTCAATAGTCCTGCGATTAACACTATCATAGGTATTTTCCTGATTATCTCTGGTTGTAACTTCGGTTTACACTTTGCAGTACTAACTGGACGTAGTTTAGGGATTTATTGGCGCGATCCCGAATTTAGAATGTTCATCAGCTTCCAATTTGTCTTAGTGGTGATTTGTACTTTAATACTTATGTACCATTCGGTTTATGGCAGCTTCGGGCAAACGCTTGATCAGGCATTCTTCCAAGTTGTGTCAATGGCGACAACGGCAGGATTTACGACAGACAGTTTTTCTGGTTGGCCTCTTTTCTTACCAATGCTTCTATTATGTGCTGCATTTGTTGGTGGATGTGCAGGTTCAACAGGGGGCGGATTAAAAGTTATTCGTATCTTATTGCTTTTCTTGCAAGGCTCGCGTGAATTAAAGCGCTTAGTTCACCCAAATGCGGTCTACACAATCAAACTGGGGCAGCGTGCATTGCCTGAAAGGATCATCGAAGCGGTCTGGGGGTTCTTCTCTGCCTATGCACTTGTTTTTGTCGTCAGCTTATTATTGCTGATCGCAACAGGTGTTGATGAGTTTTCTGCATTCTCAGCAATAGCGACCACACTCAATAACTTGGGGCCAGGCCTTGGGACTGTTGCAGATAACTTTACGTCAATGAATCCAGCCGGTAAATGGATTCTAGTGGTGACGATGCTATTTGGGCGTTTGGAAGTGTTTACTTTATTAGTGCTACTGACTCCAACTTTCTGGCGTGAATAATTGAATGCAATCTATATATAAGACTATCTATATAGAAATGATAATAATCTAGGAACAATAATGAGCTATTTACTTTTACACTCCAGTACGGATGGGCAAACAAAAAAAATTATTTTAAAAATGGCGGAACAGCTGAGAGGCTTAGGTCGTGAATGTGATATTCGTGATTTAAATACTGACCAACAGCTTAATTTATCAGGCTACGATAAAGTATTAGTAGGGGCATCTATTCGTTACGGGCATTTCAATAAAAAACTACAACGCTTTGTGACCTCCCATCAAAATCAATTGAATTCAATGAAGACCGGTTTTTTTGCTGTAAATTTAACGGCAAGGAAAAAAGGTAAGAATACGGTTGAAACTAACGCATATACGCGAAAGTTTTTAGAAGCGTGTCCTTGGAAGCCAACATTGAAGTCTGTTTTTGCCGGAGCGCTGTTTTATCCGCGTTATAAATGGTTTGATAGAATGATGATCCGCCTAATTATGAAAATGACAGATGGCCCAACCGACCCAAAAACAGAGATTGAGTATACTAACTGGGAAAAGGTTGCCGAATTCGCAACTGAATTTGATGGTTTATAGGTCTTAATTTCAACAAAATGTAGTTATTTTGTGTTTTTTGTTTAATAAATCATCGCTTGGTGAAATAAATCAAAAAAA